>JAAUPE010000071.1 GCA_012034595.1 Calothrix sp. CSU_2_0
GCAGGAGGCAGAAGGCAGAAGGCAGGAGGCAGAAGGCAGAAGTCAGAAAATATATTTTTGTCCTTTACCCCTCTGTCTTCTCAATCCTCATATCAAATTCTCCGGTACGAATATTTGAGGACTAAATTCGTTTGCTTAGACTGGTAATCTGGTAATTAGAAGGAATTCGATAAAACAAATTAAACAAAACCTCAATATAATAACCATGAATTATCTAGTTGCAGTACTACCAGACCGTATTCAAGCCGAAGCCGCTAATATCGCCTTAGAAAACGAAGGTATAAGTAGTACAATTCTTGGCAGAGGCTACAAAACAGCCGATGAATTTGGTTTAATCGATCCAAAAGAACAAGCTGGAAAACAAGCAAAATTCATGGCAGTATGGTTAGTGCCATTTGGCTTTTTTGCTGGTGTAACATTCAATAGCATTACTGGTTTAGATACTTTTTCTTGGGCAGGTGATATTGGGAATAAAATTATCGGAGGAATTTTAGGTGCAGCAAGTGGTGCATTAGGTAGTATTGTTTCTGGTGGTGGAGTTGGCTTGGTTTTTGGTGGAGGTGATGCTTTGCCATACCGTAACCGTCTTGACGCTGGGAAATACTTAATAGTAGTCCAGGGTTCGGATGCTCTGAGTCGTGATGCTACCCGTATATTGCGTCGTTTCGATCCAGAAAATCTTCAAGGTTATACTGACAACTCCAATACCTCTAATGCCTAACAATGTTTTACTTTAAATGAATCAAATCTTATATATTGATACGCAACGTCTTGAGTTAATTCCATGCTCTTTGGAAGTAGCTCAAGCTACCATTAACAGGGACAAACCTTTACTAGAAAAGCTTTTGACTGCTTATGTATCCGATGATTGGTACGCAACAGAGGTTCAAGATTTTCTACCTAAATATATCAACATGCTAAATACCGATCCATCCCAGTTGGGATATGGAGTTTGGTTGATGATTCGTACCGATGATTCTACTTTGATTGGCGATTTAGGTTTTGGAGGAAAGCCGGAACCTCAAGAAACTTTAGAGATAGGCTATGAGGTTTTAACTCCATATCGCAATCAAGGTTATGCAACCGAAGCTGTGGAAGCTTTAGTCAATTTTGCTTTTACTCAATTAGAAGCAAAAAGAATCATTGCACATACCCCTGAAGATAATGTTGCTTCGATTCGAGTTGTGGAAAAATTAGGTATGCAAAATCTAGAAATTGTGACTGTGCCTGATTTACCTGGTGTAAACGTATTCAAATGGGAATTGATAAAATAGGTATTGAGTATTGGAAATTGGACGTAGGAATCTCGCAAAAAGTAGGTCGTACAAATTGAATGGGAAACAGGCTATGAACTGAAATTCTCGATTAAAAGTGTTCAAATTACTTTGCGTGATGCCTTAGTTTAGTTGTATGGGAACCATTAAAAATTAATCTTTAAACTATGCTGCCACGAGAAGAACTTTTAAAGGGTGTTGAAAATCGAGATGTTTTTGTGCGAGTTATCGATCGAGCCGAAAAAGCAATTAAAACTTGGGAAATTATTCAAACTGATTTTCTCTCTCCTCCCGAATTGGCAGAAATTCAGAGGTCTTTTAATCGTTTGACGGATGTTCATTTGGTAGCTTGGGGTGGATATCCGCAAGCCGAACGTCAGCGAATTGCGATCGCACGTTCGGAGATTCCTCTGGAACAGTCTCAAGTTGAACTTGCTGCTCTTGATATTGCTGGTAATTTCCTGTTTGATACTGCGACGCACCGGGATTTTTTGGGTGCTATGCTCGGTACTGGTGTTGTTCGCGATAAAACAGGTGACGTAATTGTGTTGGGTGAACGTGGAGCGCAAGCAATTGTTGTGCCTGAATTAGCCGAATTTTTAGAAATACATCTGAAACAGGTTCGTTCCGTACCCGTGCAAGTGCGACGGATTGAATTTAGCGAGTTAAAAATTCGCGAACCGAAGAAAAAAGAACTTACAACCGTCGAAGCTTCACTCAGATTAGATGCGATCGCATCTGCTGGGTTTGGGATGTCTCGCAGTAAAATGGTCGATTTAATCGATGGTGGTGATGTCCGTGTCAACTGGAAGGATATTTCTCAAGCCAGTTCGCAACTGAAAACAGGTGATTTAATCGCCATTCGCGGCAAAGGACGTTTGGAAGTTGGTGAAATCGCTGTCACTAAAAAAGATAGATACCGCGTTCAACTCACTCGGTACATTTAAATAAAGTGCAGATAAGGAAAAGAAAAATTGATACACCCTAATTCTTTTAAAATCAGCCCAAAATAAATAACTGAGTTTTTTGTCCTATTTTGCCTCGAATACACCTAAATTCATTCCATTCCCAACACGAAATATACTCCCTGATTAAGCCTCTATCCAACCAATTATTTGCTGATTGAGATTTTTTCATCGACAAACAATTTTTCAGAAAGCACAAACACTCAAAGTTTGATAGATATGACACCCAAGAAAACTAACTACCGATGCAATTTTTGATTAATCAGCGAATGTAGATTTACAGCTATGTATATAAAATGTATCAAAAAGAACTAGCTAAGTTGATAATTTGACTAGAAACTTCCGGATTCATCTATGATTTGCATGGAAAAACAAATATAGATGCACCCTAATTCATCGTAACTCTCAGTTCAAAGGACTGGGAGTTTTTTTTTATTGGCAAATGCTAGCTAATAAACTTGGGTAATAAACCCGGAGCCATCCACAATGCATAACCAATGAAACCAAAAAGCAGAGATATCAAAATCGTTAATATATAACCTATGCACATTAATAAACCATCCGACTCGATCGCCGCAACCGCCAAAAGGAGGATACCAACAGTTGGGATGGGATTGGTGAAAGGGATGGGGGATATTAACAACACCGTTAGCCAAGAAATGCACAATCCATTTAATCGCCAAGTCCAATTATTATTAGCAATCTTAGCTAAACGGGGACGGGTAACTTTTTCTAATATTCTGGTGACACGACGTAAATTTTGCAAAATCACTAGGGAAAGCGATCGCGGAAATTTGTAACTGGCGATTTTTTTAGGCAACCAGGGCGATCGCTTTCCCAAAACCATCTGCATTGACAGCAGCAAACAAGCACCGCCGAAGGGACCAGTCAATCCTGGAGGCATGGGAAACAAAAATGGTAAAACCAATAATGCGATTACTAAACTAAAACCCCGCTCTGATGTTTCAGATAATATATTTCCCAGTGTTAAAGGCTGTTCTACCAATCTTTGTAAAAGTAATTTTATTTCTTGAGAAAATTTTAAATTGGCTGAGTGTAAATTTACGGGAGTTGACACAATCCCTACCTTGATAGCTCAGATTAAGGTTTATTTCTCAGTATACTTTGACAACAGGCGATACTCGGAAGTTCACCAAAGCAAAATTAAAAGGTAAAAGAAAGAAAAGAAGTCCTTATTAAGTGGATGAAAATATTTACGAATTTCCAGGGATTAGAGAGAAATAATCCATTGCTCAAGAACATATCACAATATTACCAAATCACTAAATTCATAATTTCCAGCTTTAGTCAAGCTAAAACTTGATTTACTTTATTTTCATCTTAAAAATTTACATAATTGTTAATTATTCTTTACCATTTTTGGCTTCTGTAGAACCTGTAAATCATTGAAAGCTATTCACACAAACACTTTAAAGAATGCTTGCGATACAGCTATTCGCAATAACATACGAGTTAAAGCGACTTAGCAAAAACTTATTGAGAATAAAAGCTTTGATATTAAACTCTAAGATGCTTATAGGCTATGAATTTTAGGCTTATTTAGATGAATTAACTTTGACAATCAATACTTTGACAATAATTATCAATAATTAAACGATTTTTGGTTGTTTGAGGGCTATTTGACTTTTTTAGAGAAAATGATACTGTAGTATGCTGAGGGCATAGTATAACTCCAAAATAGTCATCTGGGGAAAATTTTCGTGATGTCTGATGACAAGTCAACTCAGAAATTAATAACTCTTCCTTGCTAGTAAATACCCGATAATGAGAGCAGCGCTTTACAGTTCTTAATTATTGGGAAACCAGAGAAAAATGGCACGGGATTTACGCGGATTTATCAAAATATTGGAAGAAAGAGGACAATTACGGCGAATCACTGCCCAAGTAGACTCAGATTTAGAAATAGCTGAGATTTCCAACCGAATGCTCGCCAAAGGTGGTCCCGGCTTAATATTTGAAAACGTTAAAGGTGCAGAGTTTCCCGTCGCAGTTAACTTGATGGGGACAGTGGAACGGATTTGCTGGGCAATGAACATGGAACATCCCCTGGAATTGGAAGAATTGGGGAAAAAACTATCGATGTTGCAGCAACCCAAACCACCAAAGAAGATTTCCCAAGCGATTGATTTTGGTAAAGTCCTGTTTGATGTGGTCAAGGCAAAACCCGGACGTAACTTTTTTCCCCCATGTCAGCAGGTTGTGATTGAGGGTGATAACCTGGATTTGCATAAAATACCAATGCTACGTCCCTATCCTGGAGATGCAGGGAAGATAATCACCTTGGGTTTGGTAATTACCAGGGATTGTGAGACCGGAACACCAAATGTCGGGGTATATAGACTGCAACTCCAATCGAAAAATACGATGACAGTCCATTGGTTATCGGTGCGAGGTGGTGCGAGACATTTGCGGAAAGCTGCGGAAAAAGGGAAAAAATTAGAAATTGCGATCGCACTTGGTGTTGACCCGTTGATTATTATGGCGGCGGCGACTCCGATTCCTGTGGATTTATCGGAATGGTTATTTGCGGGGTTGTATGGTGGTTCGGGTGTAAGTTTGGCGAAATGTAAAACGGTGGATTTGGAAGTACCCGCCGATTCGGAAATAGTTTTGGAAGGGACAATTACACCGGGGGAAATGTTACCGGATGGTCCTTTTGGCGACCATATGGGATATTACGGTGGGGTGGAGGATTCACCTTTGGTTAGGTTTCAATGTATGACACATCGCCAAGACCCAATTTATTTAACGACATTTAGCGGTCGTCCCCCCAAGGAAGAAGCAATGATGGCGATCGCATTAAATCGGATTTATACGCCGATATTGCGGCAGCAAGTTAGCGAAATTGTGGATTTTTTCTTGCCGATGGAAGCGTTGAGTTATAAAGCGGCAATTATCTCGATAGATAAGGCATATCCCGGACAAGCACGCAGGGCAGCTTTGGCGTTTTGGAGTGCTTTGCCGCAGTTTACCTATACTAAGTTTGTGATTGTGGTGGATAAGGATATTAATATTCGCGACCCCCGACAGGTGGTCTGGGCAATCAGTTCTAAGGTCGATCCGGTGCGGGATGTATTTATTTTGCCGAATACACCCTTTGATACGTTGGATTTTGCCAGCGAAAAATTGGGTTTGGGGGGAAGGATGGGTATTGATGGGACGACGAAGATACCACCGGAGACGGAACACGCATGGGGTGAGCCGTTGGAGTCGGATGCTGATGTGGCGGAGATGGTGGAGAGAAGATGGGTTGAGTATGGTTTGGGAGATTTGGAATTGGGGGAGGTTGACCCAAATTTGTTTGGGTATGATATGAAGTAACTACATTTTTTATTGTCGGTTGGGTGCAGGCGATCGCGAAATATTTGATGCTTCATTCATAATCTATTTTGCGCCGAAACCCAACATTAAATATTTTTGTAAAATCAAGAAATATTGTGTTGATTAATACTACTTTTTAGAAATCGAGATTTTCAATTTTAACTATTAAAATCGATAATTAAACTAGTTGATATTTAAATATAGCATTCTTGCAATCTGGAATCTGCTGTATGTAACTTGTTTCCCACAACACTTGTCGTCTATCCCCAACAAAGTCATAATTAACAAGAAATTTTCTTTTGGGTTAATCCAGAATTTAATGCTTGTACTCAGCGCAAGTGAAGAATGTATCCAAAATCTAAAATCTAAAATCGCACAAGGGAAACATCGATGGAGTACAACTTTCAACAACTCGCTACACTCTACAAAACTACACTCCTCAATGATGTACTCCCATTTTGGGAAAAATATTCCTGCGATCGCGAACAAGGTGGTTACTTCACTTGCTTGGATCGGGAAGGCAAGGTTTACGACACAGATAAATTTATTTGGTTGCAAAATCGTCAAGTTTGGACATTTTCCATGCTTTACAACCAATTGGAAAATGAAAGACAAGAAAATTGGCTGGAAATTGCTCGTCATGGTGCAAACTTCCTTGCTAAACATGGTAGAGATGGCGAAGGAAATTGGTATTTTGCGTTGAATCGTGAAGGAGAACCATTAATTCAACCCTACAATATCTTTTCAGATTGCTTTGCAGCGATGGCTTTTAGTAAATATGCTTTAGCTAGTGGTGAAGAATGGGCGAAAGATGTGGCGATGCAAGCTTATAATAACGTGCTACGTCGTCAAAATAATCCCAAAGGCAAATACACCAAAGCTTATCCCGGTACACGTCCAATGAAATCCCTTGCTGTACCGATGATATTGGCAAATTTAACTTTGGAAATGGAATGGTTACTTAATCCTGAAACCTTAGAAACCGTTCTTGATGCGACTGTAAAAGAAGTCATGGGGGATTTTTTCGACCAAGAACGGGGTTTAATGTTTGAAAATGTCGCTCCTGATGGTTCCCATGTGGATTGCTTTGAAGGCAGGATAATTAATCCTGGACATGGGATTGAGGCGATGTGGTTTATTATGGATATCGCGAACCGTAAAAACGAGACGAAAACAATTAATCAAGCGGTTGATGTGGTATTAAATATCCTCGATTTTGCTTGGGATAAAGAATTTGGTGGATTGTACTACTTTATGGATGCAAATGGACATCCCCCACAGCAATTGGAATGGGATCAAAAATTGTGGTGGGTACATTTAGAGACTTTGGTGGCATTGGCAATAGGGTATCGGTTAACGAAGCGTGATGATTGTTGGGAATGGTACAAGAAGGTTCATGATTATGCTTGGAGCCATTTTGCGGATACTGAATATAGGGAATGGTTTGGTTATTTAAATCGACGTGGGGAAGTATTATTAAATCTCAAAGGTGGGAAATGGAAGGGATGTTTTCATGTACCCCGTGCAATGTACTTGTGCTGGCAGCAATTTGAGAATTTGAGTTAATTTTTTCCATCTAATTAGCTCGAACCATTGCACTTTTTACCTTTTGGTGTTGCATCGGGATAATAGGTAATAATCGCTTTATTCTTAACTACAAATACAGTTGGGAAAATAATTCCAGTTTCCCTATCTTTCACCTGAAATATACAAGCACCTTCGAGATTATTCTGGAGTTTATATATTTTAGTCACATCTAAAAGTATTTCCTGGGCATTACTTAGATAACCATAACCCTTAATCACATCCGTAATCGTGCGTTTCCCCTGTTTAACCATCACTCCCATCGTATAAATAACACCAGGAACAACTTCCTGCATTTTGTCATTATTAGGCAATCTACCTCCAATTCCCTCTTCTTGTAACTGGAGATATCTACCATAGAAATGTAATCCACCAATGTCATCTTCTTTATATATTTCCCCACAAAAAATATGCTCAAAACCCCGATTTTGGAACCAAATATTAGTTAAATCTTGAATAAAATCCAAACGTCGTTTTCTTCGCGATCGCAATTCCCCATCAGTAACTTTTTGTAGCTTTTCCACCACATCTGGATAATAGGATAATAGCTGTTTAAATTGATTAGGACTAACTCGACTTCCAAAAGTACCACAAACTTTTAAAACAGCGCGATCGAAGGAATTTAGATTTGGTGCTTGTGGTGAAATATCTAGATTCTCCCCGGCAGGAAATCCCACAGGAACGGGATTATTTTCTTTGTCGAAAAATGGTATTAATTTATCATTTTCTTGAGCAGAAGCAACGGAATCATAATATGAATTAAAAATAGAAGTAAAAACTAATGCGATCGCAAAAATTAAAGTTGCTTGAAAATTGCCAATCAAATTCACCCTAACCTCCTGTTAACGTAGATGTTTTTCTATGAATTAATATAGAGTATTCCAAGTAAAAAAATACCCAATTGTCATTGCGAGGAGGAACGACGAAGCAATCGCAGTGATAGATTTTGGATCATTTATTTGTTGGAACACTCATAATACTTCCGCTTCCAAAACCTAACTTTAGACCTGAGAGTGTCAATCCCCATACAATTCGATGGTTGCATCGATAAAATTTTGCCAAATTTGATTTGGTTGCCAAATCTGTTCGAGATAGCGACGGGAAGCTTCTTCGGTGTAACCTTTACGAAGTCGATGGTAAAGATACATCATTGCCGAAACGCGCATATTCTTAGCACAATGCACCCAAGTTTTTCGCTCCGGATTTTCATCGAGCAAATCCGCAAGATTATCGAAGTCGCTGAGGGTAGGATTGTCCCAATCGATGGGAATACCCACATATTCCATTCTCAACCCTTCAACGATCGCGTACTCGCGTTGCGCTTCGCTTATCGCACTTTCATTGCTGTTCCAATTACTTGATGCGGAGGTTGCCAGGTTGATAACCCTGCTGTAACCTGCCGATGCAATATCTGCGAACTGTTCCGGGGTAGGTTGTCCAGAGGTGGTAATGGTGAAGGAAACGGGTAGAAATGCTTCGATTTGTTGGATGGAAGACATTGGATTTTGGATTTTAGATTGATTTTGATGCGATCGCGTTTGGAATTACATTTTAGTTTAAATGAGCGATCGTAAAACACAACAAATTGGAATATGGGAGCATCGCATCCCACTTTTTAGGAGATTTCCAGAATAAAAATTACCACACAATTATAATTACATCGTAGGGGAGAACGGCTGTACTTGCGGAGCGAGAAGCAAGCTACACCCTCTTAATCGGTAAGATTATTTTGAGAAATCACCTTAGTCTGTCATTGCGAGCGTAACGAAGTGGAGCGCGGCAATCGCGTTGACTCGTTTTTCATAGAAGTCCTTGCGATTGCTACCTTCGGAACGCGAAGCGCGAACGTCGTTCCTCCACCCTACGGGAAGCAAGCTACGCAATGACAAAAGACAAAAGACATTTTCATCGCCACAATTAAACCCGCATATCGGCAAAATGTTCGAGTAGCAAGCGGTGGATAAAACGATAGCGTCCACCTATTTGTTGGATAAATCGACGCTCTGCCGCACGGTTGAGGAATTTGGCATAATCCCAGGGAATATAGCGGTTATACCAAAGTACCAAGCGGAGGGAAAAGTGTTGTATGCAGGGAAGTCCACCTCCGAAAAACAATGAAATGATAAAAGGAATAATTAGCCAAAATACCAAAATCTCATGATTATTATTAAATTGAAAATAATTTTTTAACAAAATTTGACCTGGGTAGAAGAGAATATTAAGTAGTATTGTGATAAAAAAGAAATTTTTAAAGGATAACCAAATACCTTGATTAGATATTAATTTTGTTTCGCTTTTTGATTTTAAACTATAAAATAGAGTTATTAAATGTAAATTTAGGCATAACATAATTCCTAATATCAGCGACTTTAATCCATAAAAAAACCTAGAAACAGGCATAAAAAAAGTTCGGTAATAAAAAGTTGTATAAATTCTTGAATATCTCGTAATTTTAGTGTGACTGTTGGTTTAAATATTATCACTACTGGTTCAATGGGGTTTAACATCTTACTGTAAATATTAGGAAATAATTTCAATAGAAGAAAACCAAGGTAAGCTATTATTGGTATAATAATTATCTGAATAAACAATTCAAAAATATTTTTCCAGACTATTGTTCTCCAGCTATACAAGAAACCAAAAAGGAACGTTGTCTGAGACAAAAATAAATAAAGAGTTAGCTCATATAGTCTTATTTGCTTTTGATTTTGCAACCAACTAGGCTGCATATTCTCAATTAAAAACTCCGTTTGTGTCCCTCGCAAACGCTGCGCTAAAAATGCCAAAAACCGCATAATCTTCTGCCGCGAAAATTCTCCCTTCCCCACAGGTAACAACTCAAACCTACGCTCAATATACGCATCAAATAACTCTTCCTTCGTCTGAATTGCCCTTCCTTGATAAGCAACCAACATCATCGACAATAACAAAGGAATCCTTGCTAATTCCAAAAACTCGCTATTACTTTGAATACTCTGCCACAAATCCCCGCGATTTAACTGGTGTAAATAATCCCGAATTTGCCCATCCGACAATTCCTGCAAACAAACCGCACCATGCAACTCCGAAAGCAATTCCTCACCTTCGTGATATTCCTCTTCCCGACAACAAACCACCAAATCCCGCTTTTTATCTTCAGCCAAATATTGATTAATCGTTTGAATACACTTTCGCTGTTTTTCTAACCCCAACTCATCCAAACCATCCAACAACGGCAAAATTTCCCCCTGCTCCAACCAAACCCGACTTATCCCTGGTGCAAGGTTATATTCCTGCTTGAGTTGCAAAATCAGCCAATCTAAAATACTCACACTATCATCTCGCCAAGCCGAAAGCTCAAAAATCATCGGCATTGGTTCTTTGTCATCCTGCTTGGCTTTGTCGAGTAACTCCTCAGCCAAATCTAACAAAGTTGTGGTTTTCCCACCTCCCGGTTGTCCTAAAATCAACAAACGTCCACTAATATCACTCCGTCGCAACACATCCACCATCTCGTCGAGAACCTGGGGTTGACTCATCGCATTATTAACCGAAACTGTATACAAAGTTTGTAAAGGCTTTCTACCAACTTCCTGGGGTTGTTCTTCCCGCAGCAAATCCAGCATTAGCAAATTATGCAAAGAATCACGCAACCGTTGTTTTACCTTGGTTGCTTCCGCTTCCAATAACCGAGGACGAATTGTCGGATCGATATTTTCTGGTGCATCTTCCGGTTGTTGCTTAACTTGCTGGTAAGTAAACCAGATAATCAGCAACCCGATCGCAAAAAAAGCCGCGATCGCAATCCGATTTTCAGCAAAGATTTTTTCCATATCCTGCCAATTCTTCGCTTGCAGCAATTCTTTCAGCGCTGGCAACTGATTACTGATATAACCAATCAACAGAGATGCGATCGCAATACTAACGGCTAAAAATACGGGTTTTTTGAGCAGTTTTTTCATGCAGGAAGAACCCAAGGGCAAAACTTACTTAGATAAATGATTACCACATTTTTATATTACTACCCAACGATTTGAGCATTTTACGGTCAGAAATAATCATTATTCAGAAAATCGAGCGATCGTAAAATTTCTTCACCTAAAAACAGGTTCAAAAATATCATTAAACTAGAATTAGTTGTGTATATCGAGAAAAAATCATGACTGCTGTCACTCCCAAACGATTTACTATTGACGAATACCATCGGTTGATTGAACTCGGATTTTTAAAGGAATGCGATCGGATAGAACTGATACGTGGAGAATTGATACAAATGGTTTCAAAAGGCACACCACATACATTTTCGACAACTCGACTTTGCCGTCAATTAGATAGACTATTGGGGGATAGGGCAGTTGTCAGATGTCAAGAACCAATCATTTTACCTTCAGATAGTGAACCCGAACCAGATGTTGCGATCGCACGAGGGGATGAAGCTGATTATTTGGAAAATCATCCTTATGTTGAAGATATTTTACTTGTGATTGAAATTTCCGATTCGACTCTTGTTTATGACCAAACCAAAAAATTAGAAGTATATGCGGAAGCTGAGATTAATAATTATTGGATTGTCAATTTAATTGCTTCTCAATTAGAGTGTTATTCTCAACCATATCGAGATTCACAAGGGGAATTTAGCTATCTAAGTAAGCAAGTTTATTTACCGAATCAATCGGTTGAAATTCCTCATTTTAATGCTGCTTTATTAGATTTGAGTAGAATTTTTCCATAGTGATTTGTAAATAATTATAGAATTGAATTAAAGCTGGAGATTGTTAATACTAATAGATATTACTCAATACACCATTTTTCGATAAACCAATCAATTAACATAGATAACTTATCCTCTTGCGGTTCAAAATATTTCTCTGTAGTAGCGATGGGAAAAAAATAAGCGATCGCATGTAAAAATACTTCCACATCCCGCTCTAAATTATCAATCAAAAATATCTTTTTATCGATTCCTTCTTGAATAATCCTCGACAAAATATCCCTCGTCCAATTACTTTGTTCTACCAATAATTGTGGGTTTAATCTAAATACTGCTCGTGCTAATTCTGCCGCATGGGAACCACTGTTTCTTGTCTCTTGGGATGCACGAAAGCGATTAACTATATAGGTTTTAATTTTTCAGGAGGAGATTTTGCAGAATTTAAAATCTCCTCTATCTCTAATTTGTGTTGCTCTGTAAATGCTTTTGCACTCGCAACCAAAATCTCATCTTTATTTTTGAAATATAAATACAGCGTTCCCACTGCAATCCCAGCATCTTTAGCAATTTCTTGCATCGTCGTTTTTTGGATACCATATTTACGAAGACGCTGTTTTGCTGCATTCAAAATAGCTTCTCTTTTTGCTGCATCTAATTTTTGCACTTTAATTTAACTTCGCTTCCATAACTTAACTTTTATCCCGTATTTTGGATGTAGTGTGAACCTTGGATCTATTTCTACAGGATGACTATTAACTAATTCTAATTTAAAATGCTGACTTACAATTGCCATAATTATCGTTGCTTCCATTACAGCAAAACTTTTACCTATACATATCCTTTGCCCTCCACCAAAAGGGAAATATGCAAATTTTGGTCTTTGATTCACCTTGGACGGTAAAAAATTATCCGGGTTAAATTCATCTGGATTTTCCCAAAATTCAGGATGACGATGGGTAACATATTTTGCCAGGGTAATTATTGTACCTTTAGGAATAAAATAACCTTCTATTTCATCATCTTCTAATGATACCCTTGGCAATGCCCAAGCAGGAGGATAAAGACGTAAACTTTCCTCAAATACCCTTCTCGTATAATCCAACTGGGGTAACTTCTCAAATGTGGGATTATTACCATTCAATACTTTCCCTAATTCATCTTGTATATTTGCAGCAATATCTGGATTTTTACCTAACAGATACCAAGTCCATGACAAAGCTGAAGCAACAGTTTCATGTCCCGCAATTAATAAAGTAATCGCTTCATTTTTAAGTTGTTCATCACTCATTCCTTCACCAGTCTCTTCATCTTTAGCTGCCATCAACATTGATAGTAAATCGGGTGAATCCACTGGGTTCTGACGACGAGAATTAATTATTTCTTGAACTAAATTATCCAAAGTCTGCTTTGATTGACGAAAACGAAAATTACGTGGTGTTGGGAACCATAATGGTGGTGTCACCAAATTATTCATTTTGTAATTAACAAACTCAAATCCCGTACGAAATGCTTTACCAAGACTACTCGAATCATCACTAATATCCGTACTAAATAAAGTCAATCCAGCTATTTTCAAAGTCAAACGTAGCGTTTCACTCGCAATATCAATTACCTCACCATCCGGTTTCTTTTCCCATTCCTGTACCAAAGACTTAGTACAACTTACCATGCGATCGCAAGATTCGTGAGTTGCTTCATGTGAAAAGCAGGTTGCATCAAACGACGATGCTTGAGCCAAAAATCTCCTTCACTAGTCAAAATACTCTCACCTGCCATCATATTCATCGGCTTTTTAAATAAATCTGGCTTGCTGTATCTTTCTTGGTGAGTCGATAAAATATGCTCTATATAATTTGGATGCACTGCTATATACACGCAGTAGTTCGGCAATATCGGTAAACGCACCAAATCCCCATACTCTTGCCACATACGACGGTAAAAACCAAGGGGATTTTCTTTGATGTCTTCTGGATTGAAGGCTAAATATCCTCCCAACCCTGGTGGTAACTGACGATTGGACATTTTCATAGAATCACCTCAAAAATGAATAATGAATATATTTATATATTATTCATTTTTACGCGGAACTGCCAGTGTGTTTATACAATTAGTTGTTTTTAAGTGGAAGTCATATCGGCTACAACTTACTGTCTTGTTGGGATAAAAATTTAATTTCTGCTTGAATATTTTCACGAGCAGCGAATTCTAACCGATTGAACAATTCATCTGTAAAAAATATCCGACGCTGCAAAAAGCTTTCCAAAATTACCTTTCTGCTAGCAATATATTTCTCATCTGCAACCCAACTATATTCCTGACGAATTGCTTTACTGTAATTATGATATTCTTCTAGATTACTTCCCAGTATAGATAAATCAGCATCTAGTAACACATAACTATCAAAGTCATTTATTTCAGCTTTGTGATATTTAGTATTTAAAATCAAACGACAAGTATTATCTATAATGTCATCATCAATATTTAAAGGAATTAATAACTTTCTTCCATACTCAGCGCTTCTTTCTTCATTATCTTGTGCTTGAGAATCGTAGATAATATCGTGAAACCAAGCAGCTAAATCTACTGATTGTGAAAAATTAGTATTCTTTTTAAGTAATTCTATTGTTATTAAAACCTGTTCGATATGCTCTAAATTATGATAGTAACGACCTAAGCTAGAATAATTATCAACAATTAGTGTAAATGTTTTTTTGATTGTAACTTCATCATTTATCCCCATAAATTTTAATAACTGCTGCCAATTTCCAAATAAGTAATTAATATTCATCTTCTCCAACTTATCTCTAATCTAATTACTCTCATTATTGCCGCTTGTTTTACATCCACAGAATTTTGTACTTAAGTAAAATATGAATCATATATCTCCGAAAATTAATTATGCATTACACAGAAAAGATATTTATTAATCT
Source organism: Calothrix sp. CSU_2_0 (assembly GCA_012034595.1). Classification (GTDB taxonomy): domain Bacteria; phylum Cyanobacteriota; class Cyanobacteriia; order Cyanobacteriales; family Nostocaceae; genus Brunnivagina. The sequence continues at coordinate 14,786 of JAAUPE010000071.1, forward strand.
GTATTTATCAGCATATATCTGCGGTTTTTATCTCTATGTATGTACGGTAACTACTACTTGCAATCCGTCGTAGTAACCCAATTTGATTGAAAAAGTAAGTATGATTAACCCGGTTAATCTCCAAAAAAGTCATAAAAGTTAACAAAACTTGGAAAGCAAGTACCTTAATAAGCCAAAATTTTGATAGATGAAAAATCAGGTGAAGAAAATGGATATTAAAAATGGCTTTGTCGGTACAGTCGGAAACACACCACTAATTAGACTCAACAGCTTTAGCGAAGAAACAGGTTGTAATATCCTCGCAAAAGCAGAATTCCTCAACCCTGGTGGTTCAGTCAAAGACCGTGCAGCGCTATATATTATTAAAGATGCCGAAGAAAAAGGTTTACTCAAACCAGGTGGAACTGTCGTTGAAGGTACTGCGGGTAACACTGGTATTGGATTAGCACATATTTGTAATGCCAAGGGTTACAAATGCTTAATAATAATTCCCGACACCCAATCTCAAGAAAAAATGGATGCATTGCGAGCATTAGGTGCAGAAGTACGTCCAGTTCCTGCGGTTCCCTACAAAGACCCAAATAACTACGTCAAGCTTTCAGGTAGAATTGCATCGGAGATGGAAAATGCAATTTGGGCAAACCAATTTGATAACTTAGCAAATCGTCGTGCCCATTACGAAACCACAGCGAAGGAAATTTGGGAACAAACCGATGGTAAAGTTGATGCATGGGTAACTTCGATTGGTACAGGTGGTACTTTTGCGGGTGTTTCGATGTTTTTGAAGGATCGAAATCCTCAGATAAAATGTGTCGTTGCCGATCCGATGGGCAGTGGATTGTATAGCTACATCAAAACAGGTGAAATACACATAGAAGGCAGTTCCATCACCGAAGGAATTGGTAACAGTCGGATTACAGCGAATATGGAAGGAGTACCCACAGATGATGCGATTCAAATTGGTGACAAAGAAGCAATCAAGGTAGTTTACCAGTTATTACGCAAAGAAGGATTGTTAATGGGTGGTTCGACGGGTATTAACGTTGCTGCTGCCGTTGCGATCGCAAAACAAATGGGACCAGGACACACAATTGTCACAATTTTATGCGATAGTGGTTCACGCTACCAGTCGCGAATTTTTAACAGCGAATGGCTTGAATCGAAGGGACTTTCACCAGATAATTAATTTATATTTGGGGAAAGGGAAAGGGCTAATTTTTAATATCCTGCGGTTTCCAATTCCCAATGCTCAATTCCCAATTCCCAATTCCCAATGCCCAATTCCCAATGCTCAATTCCCGATGCGTGCGTGTGTGTCAAAATCGTACCTGTCGTAAACAAGGTGCAAAGTCGGTATTGGAAGCTTTTGAAGCGTTACCTGTTCCGGAGGTAATTGTCACAGCTAGTAGTTGTTTGGGACAATGCGGGAATGGTCCGATGGTTTTGGTATTACCCGATATGGTATGGTACTGTGGTGTCCGTAGCGATGAAGTGGCGTTAGTTGTGGAACAGCATTTGGTTGGTAATGAAAAAGTTATGCAAATGCTTTATAAGCGGTTTCATTCTGGAGATGGAAAGTAGGAGTTAGGGGTCAGTGTTCAGGAATCAGTGTTCAGGAATCAGAATTTAGAATCCAGGAGTCAGAATTTAAAATCCAGAATCTAGAATCCAGGAGTCAGAATTTAAAATCCAGAATCCAGAATCCAGAATCCAGAATCCAGAATCCAGAATCCAGAATCCAGAATATTAGTTCACCTGTCCTTTTCCCTTTTTCTAAATAGATGAAAATTCAGGAGTTGTGTCAATCCTTAAAACTTGAGTGGCTACGCTACTATAAAAACAATCGCCATTGGTTAGAAAAAATGGAGATTTGGGCGACTTTTGAAGGTGAACGTCGTCCTCTATCAAGTTTTGTTTTGGCAACGGTTACGGTCTTAGAACCAAGCCTAATCGATATTTTACCATTACTTGCGGATTTGAATAGTGACCCCGATGCATTAATTACAGCTTTAGGTCTTAATTTCAGTCCAGAGAAGTATTTACATTTAGTCGAAATTGAAGATTCTCAATTATTAGACAAAGTTAATGATGATGAGATTAATTCTGATTTTGAGTATGTGGAGACTACTAATAATACTTATCTTTCTCGCAATTTAGAAACCTGTTCTCAATTAGAAAATTCAAAATTAGTAAATCAAAAGTTAATAAGTCCAAAATTAGTAAATACAAAACCTAAAATTCAGGTTGCTGTTGCTAAATCTTATCTGAATCGAGGCAAAACAAAGTCAACATTTACAACGTCGGTAATACCAATGACTGACGGTACAACAGTTACACCCATAGTCGCATTTGCTACTACTATCAAAGGAAAAGGTTCAATTGTCAAAATCATCCATGATAAAGTACCTAGTGAAATTAATCAATCACCTGTTTTACATCCACGCAATTTAGCTAATTGGATTGATGATTTTTGTCAGGGTAGGGGATGGGATAAGGATGAAGCTACTTTTATTCCGTTTTAATATTCCTCGCTCCTAACTTTGACTCCTATTTCCGAATCTCGTAGTGGTTTAATCGGATTTGTTGGTTGTGCAGATGCAATTTCTGTAAGGGGGATTTGCTTCTCGTTCCCTGGAATACTTTCTCTTTGATTGATGAGGTAAATACTAATTAAAGTCAAACCAACACCTGACCATTGAACTGGTGTTAAGACTTCACCCAGTAATAAATTACCAAATAATAAGGCAAATATAGGTGTCAAAAAAGTCAGCGAACTCAAACTGGTGAGATTTCCACTCGAAGCAAAGTAGAAAAATAAAGCATATGCGATCGCGCTACCAAATATTGTCGCATAACCCAAAGCGAACCAGTCGGAACGGACTAAACCACTCCATTGCTGGGTTTCTGTGACTGCGGAAATACCCCACAAAGGCAAACCACCTAATATCATATGCCATCCTGTTGCCGTTACTGGGTCAGCATATTTGCACACGAACCGAATCATTACTGTTCCCACTGCCATCGATAATGCTGCCAGCAACATTAACCACTCACCACTATTAAGAAGTAAGTGTAAAGAATTAATCGCGTCTTCAGTGGTCGGTAAAGTAATATGTAAACCCACATTAGATGCAAAGGAACCTGAGAAAATGCTTAAATCCAATCATCAGGTAAACCAATACAACTAATACCCACAACACCCAAAGCTAAACCCAACCATCCCCATAGCCCAATATGTTCTTGAAACAGCCAGAAAGACATGAGTGCGACTGCGATCGGTTGGGAGTCAATCATTACCGAACCCAAACCAGCACCAGTCCGTACTAACCCCTCAGCCAAAAAACCTTGAAATAAAGCTCCATCCACAAGGGCAAATAATCCAATCCACAACCACGTTTTCCAGCCTTGCGGCTGCTTCCTCCCCTTTAATGCCGCAAAAATCAAAATTAAGATTCCAGCAGGTAAAATCCGCATTCCTGCCATAAATAAAGGTGAAGTATGGGCGATCGCACCTTTCATTGCCACCATTGACGTTCCCCAGAGGAAAAATGGTGCGATTAATAATACTGGAGCTAGGGGAAGTCGCGATGCACGCTCGTTCATTTGCATGGGGTTGCTGAAGCCTTGGTTTGAAGAAATGTAACTACACTAACTAATTTTACCAAATAATCACATACCCATCTTCACCATTAGCTCTACCTTTTCCATTTAAAAGTGGATTTTGTGGAGTTCCTGCTGCAACGTTAATTACTGCACAATTCCCATCAAAAAATAATACTTGTCCGTTTCCAGGTGTAAACCAAAAATCTCGCAAAGCTAAATCACTTGGTACTTTCAATAGTGCAGCATCTCCATCTTTATAAACAGGTGGTTTCTTACCGAGAAACTTTGTAAAACTGCGATCGCAGATTTGGAATGACGAAAATGTTCCAACATATACATTGCTTTCATTATAAGCGAGGCTGCGAACCCTATTACTATTGGAACGTGTGGAAGTTGGTAATAAGCGAGGTATTGAAAATTGCCCACGTTTGACCGTACCAGTAGATGCATCGATAATTCCGTAATAGCTAAAATGCGCGGATTTGCTATCAAATGCATTGTTGAAAATGTCGTATGTGATTAATGCTGATGTTGATAAGTCTTTGCCATTCCAGCGAAAAGCTGTATTCCCTCCTGCGGATTCTCCCAGAACTACGACTTCGCGAACTGACAAGTCAGCGCTTGCGCTATCGCTTGCGACAACTCGATAGATGCGGGTATCTGCCATGTCGTTACCGAGTTCGTTACCGGAAAAACCCCAGGTTTGCCATAGTTGCGTCAGGGTATTACTGATTTGGAAGCATCTTAAAAATGCGCTTTGAACTGGTTGTTTTTGTTTTGTATTACGTTGGTTATTATAGCCAACGACGTAGAGTTGATTATTTGCGATCGCGATATCTTCGACATAATCAGCTTTGATGGTAACTTGAGTTACAAGGTTATTACTGCTGTTATCAAAAATCCGGACAGTTTTATTTGCTAAATATGCGGTGAAATTGCGATCGCTGTCAATTCTTGCTTTTGTTGGGGGAGTTGGATTAGTAAATACAGTCGTCAGGTTATTTTGAATGATGTTGTATTTCAGTAATTCGGTTTTGGTGGCAATAAATAGATGTTCACCACTATTTGACATATCAAATGGTGAAGTGGTTAAAGATGTTAGAGAAACTGGTTCATAATTATTGGGATTAAGTGTAAATAGAGTATTTTCATTAGTTACGAAAAGTTGATTTTGGCAATAAATAGCGGCACTAAGTTTACCAAGATTGAGATAGGTTGCCATCCTGGGTTTTGGAAGTTCCAATGATTTGGCAGTTTTGATGGAAATAGTGGATAGAGTGTTATTGTTAGCAACGTACAAAGTGTCACCAACCAAAACAGCAGATAAGATTTCATGGGGAGGTTTGGGAATACGATACCAAGTTTGATTATTCCACCAGAGAATTTCTTGGGAACGGGGATTATAAGTTAGTAGTGATGAGTCACTTAGGGGGAATAATCGGATATTTCCAGTTTGCGATCGCAATTGCTCCCATTCTGGATTATTATCTGGATTATTATCTGAATTATTAATCGAACGCTGCCAAATACCTTGCTCTGTAGATGCATACAAAACACCATCTGGTGTCATACAAAGTTGTCCAAATGGTCCAAATGGTTTACCACTAAGATTGAGTAAACCGAGATTTTCGGTAATATCAGTTTGCTTATCTTTTTCAATTTGCCAAACCGTTTCCCTTGCAATTGGCTTTTTATCTTGCTCAAAAAGTTGTTTTGCTCGGTACTTTAATCCAAACCAGAAATTATCACCTTTTGCAGCAATTCCTACAGATTGATTAGAATCCCAAAGTTTAAGTGGAGCAATTTCGCTTTTTATCCAAGTACTACCAGGAATATATTTGTGTAAATATCCACCTTCATTAATACCCCATAAATTATCACCATCAACAGTCGCTAAATCCACAAAACTACTATTAGCAATTGCCTTCCATTGTCCAGTTTCCAATTGCATTTCATAAGCAAGAGCATTGACAATTACATAAGCAACCGTATCACCAATTAGGTATTGGGAAATATTGCCAGCATTCGGAGAAAACGCGATCGCATTCCAAGTTCCATCATCTTGATATTGCCAAATTTGTTTTTTTGTGGCTAATACCAAGTTGTTATTTGTACTGAGGTGTATAGAAATAATATCACCAACAGTTGTAGGTAAATTAGCTTTAACCCAGGTTTCTTTAATAAAGGATATTCCAGATAAAGAAACACTTGGGGGGTTTTCCTGCGTTAGTGTCATCTTATTACCAAATGTATAAATTAGTAGTTTGGTGATAACACTGGTTTTAAGTAAATGGAAAGGGGGTGAGAGCCATGAGGGGTAAAGGCAGTTCTTGGCAATCCAAAACTCAAAATCAAATCACCAAGCTTCAACCCAATAAACAATTGTCGAATCTAAGCGACTAATTGCTACCCCGTAACTGTTTCCATGATTCCATTTAAATTCTTTTTGCCCTTTGTCTTCCGCACCCAATACTAGTACATCATAATCTGGTGGAAACGTACCATTTTCAGCATCATCGCTAGTGTAAAAAAATGTCGTTGGAATTCCATTTTTTTGGTTACTGTGGTCATTCGTGTCACCACCTTTATACTTATACTTCGCTGCTCGACTATATTGTGCGATCGCGCTTTCTATCTTTTTTCGTGGCTGTTTAAATTTAACCTGAAATGCACTGCCTCCTTGTGTTGATGCTGGAACATAAACTAAATGTACATTGGTTGCATCAGTTGGGATTGACTTAGGAAAATGTGTTACAAGTGTTTGATTTAACCAATATTTGTAGCGAATCTCGCTGTATTTACTATTATCTTTAACTATTGTCATTTCTTCGCTTTTATCTAATGCCCGACTAAGAAAAAAACCTCCTCCAACTAGTCCAATTCCACCACATGCCATTAATAGGATTGTTAAAAATTTGACAAAATTCGATTTTTTCATCGAGTTGGGTGCTAATTTAAGCTTTTGATATCTTACTACCTAACTACTACCTGAATCAGTGATTTTCCGTATCTAGCTCAAGATATATTTACAAAAAGAAAATATTATTTCTGTATTTATACTGTTGTTATCAATTTAATATCAAGCAACTAATCAAAAATATCCTGGACTTCTCAAAAAGCCCAGGATATGGATTCAGAAAAATTTTATTATTAGACATAGCAATAATTAAATTCGGTCGATGTCTATTTGAGAAGTTCAATTTTTAACCGTTTTTAGTATTGCGTATCAAGTGGAATGAAACTATAAATGTACATCTACTCCAAATTTTGCAACCCCAGGGAAATCTTACTATGCTGCTCGATTTGCCCCATAACTTGCTTTGCTCGCTTAATTACCACGGGAGGTAAACCAGCTAATCTTCCCGCTTCAATTCCGTAGGATTTTTGCGCTCCACCGGGTTGCACTTGATGCAAAAATATAATTTGGTCGGGCATTTCCTTGACTGTAACTTGATAATTTGCGACATTTTCTAAAATACCCGCAAGCTCATTCAACTCATGATAGTGAGTCGCAAAAATAGTCCTAGCTTTAATATCCGTCGCTAAATATTCTGCCACAGCCCAAGCAATCGATAACCCATCAAAAGTTGCCGTACCCCGTCCAATTTCATCCAGTAAGATAAGCGATCGCGATGTGGCATGGTTGAGGATATTTGCGGTTTCGTTCATCTCCACCATAAAGGTAGATTGTCCTGTTGCTAAATCATCGACAGCACCAACACGGGTAAAAACGCGATCGCATATTCCCAATTTTGCATATTTGGCTGGGACAAAAGAACCAATCTGTGCCATTAATTGCAGTAAACCAACTTGACGCAAATAACAACTCTTTCCACTGGCATTTGGTCCAGTTAAAATCACTAAATCGGGGGAAGAATCTTGTTTTTGCCCATTCCCCAAATTAGTCGAATTCGGCACAAAGAAACCCGCAGGCAACGACTGCTCCACCACTGGATGTCTGCCATCAACTATGTATATTTCCCTACTTTCAACAATTGTTGGACGACAATAACCTTGAATTACCGCCAATTCAGCCAAACCACACAACACATCAGCAGCTGCGATCGCACGGGAAAGATTACGAATTGTCTCTGCATGGGTAGCAACTTCTTCCCGCAATGCTACAAATATCTCGTATTCCAACTTAAATAAGTCGTCTTGAGCGTTGAGAATCCGGGTTTCCCGTTCTTTCAACTCTGCGGTAATATATCTTTCCTCATTTGTCAAGGTCTGTTTGCGAATATAATTTGAGGGTACTTGGTCGGATTTGGCACGGGAAATGCTAATATAATATCCAAAAGTCTTATTAAAACCCACCTTCAACGTCGGAACACCAGTTCTTCCCCGCTCCTCAACTTCCAAATTCGCAATCCATCTTTGGTCTTCCTCCACCAATGCTTTGCGATCGTCCAACTGGGGATTGATACCACCACGAATCACACCACCTTCCTTAATTTGGATTGGTGGAGATTCGACAATGTGGGCACTAATTTTCCGTCCCAAAACTTCCATTTCTGGGGGTACTTTCTGCAATGCTTTGAGGAAAGGTGAATTTGCCTCTGCAACTATATAAGCTAACTCTGGCAACTTCGATAAAGAATCAGCCAAAGCTTTTAAATCGCGAGCATTTGCCCTTCCCGAACCTGCCCTTCCCGTCAACCGTTCCAAATCGTATATTTGCTTTAATAGCTGCCGAATATCATGACGCAGGGCAGTATTTTCCACTAATTCTTGAATTGTATCTTGACGGGAATTAATCCCCTTAACATCGAGTAGCGGTTGTAACAACCATCTTCGTAATGCTCGTCCCCCCATTGCCGTCGAAGTTCTATCCAGCGACCATAGTAAGGAACCATGATAAACACCATCGCGAACCGTCTGCGTAATTTCCAGGTTGCGACGGGTTTGACTATCCACCACTAAAAAATCAGTAAGCGTATAACTACGAAGGGGTTGCAAGTAAATTTTGCTTTCCTTCTGGGTTTCCTCCAAATATTCCAGCAAACCACCAGCAGCACGCACAGCAAGGGGAAGATGTTCGCAACCAATACCCTCTAGAGACTTTAACTTGAACTTTTGGAGTAACCGACTGCGAGCTTCACCGACAGAAAAAGGGATTTGCGATCGCATACAATAACAAAAACTTGCTGGTAAGCATTCCGGTAAACTTGAAGATTTTTCACCGGGACGTAATAATGCTCCTAAATCTGGTGCGTTGGTGGGAATTAATATTTCCGCAGGTTGTAACCGCATTACTTCCTGGGTTAAATGCTCTAAATTTGTACTTTGGGTGGTGAGAAATTCCCCAGTGGAGATATCTGTATAAGATAACCCCCAATTATCCCCAATAATTACCACCGCAGCTAAATAATTATTTTTACTTGCCTTGAGCATCCCATCTTCGAGCAGTGTACCGGGAGTAATAATTCGCGTGACTTCCCGACGTACTAATCTACCAGCAGCTTCCGCAGCATCTTCAACTTGGTCGCAAATCACCACAGCATAACCCTTGGCAACCAAATCTGTCGCGTGACGTTCCCATGCATGGTGGGGAACACCTGACATTGCTACCCTTCCTTGTTCCCCTGCTTGCTTGCTTGTAAGTACTAGTTCCAATTCCTGCGCTAAAGTTACCGCATCGCTAAAATAACACTCGAAAAAATCGCCTACACGATAAAAAAGTACCGCATGGGGGTGCATTTCCTTGACTTCGACATAATGCTGATACATCTGACTCAGCTTGCTGACATCAACCTTACGGTGGTCTGTAATGTAAGCATTTGCCTTGTTAGCAGTCGATTGGGATGCGGAGTAAGATGCAGTCATGGGTATCGATAACGAAGAAGTCAACCTGACAATACTTGATGATAGCGTGGAGTGGGGTTTGCTTGGAAGTGACTTTAAGGTTTATTTATTTTTCAGATTATTTTATTTAAAAATCGTCAAGAATAACGTATTATCTGCTAGCAGCCAGTATTGCCTAATCACGTGGTTACAAAATATACAATTATCTAAATAAATGACTAAAAATTTTGAGAAACCAGAATTATTTGGAATTACAAACTCTAATAGAGATTTTACACAGCAAGAAAGTTGGGGAAAAAATCAATTTAATAATTCTTTTCCGGCATCTTTAGCATGTTACATGGATTATGTCGGATTAGAACCAGTTTATTTAATGTTGGATAAAAACCTCAAAGTGACACATAAAAAAATCGAAGTAACCGAAATTTTTGGTCTTAAACCTCTTTCTCCTAATTTATTCTTTGCATTTGAGAGTGATTATGTACCATATCGCAAGATAGTGACAGGTAAATTACCAAGGGTTGATTTAGTGACACTGGATACAATCTCTGATGCATCTTGCCTGCAAGGAATCGAAATTAAGTTAACAGCATTACCGGATAACTCAACTTACAAGTTGAGTGATGATAAATACGGTTGTGAAATAGTTACTAGACCAGATACTATAGTTTATTTGGCATTAAGCATAGTTAATAAATTTCAAAATCACAGAGATATCTTACTTAATTATTTTGATCCTGTATTTAGTAAAATTATAGATTGGGCAAGTATACGAACTATATTGCCTCATATATCAGATATTGTTGATTGTATAGATAATTTGCTGATCGATTATATTGATATTCAGACACCTCTTGTAATGCAGCCTGTATGGAAAACAGTAGGAAAAACATCTAAGTTATATAAAAACTGTTTAGATATATTTATCTGGAGTAATTTTGCATTCACACGGTTGTTTTTTGATATGACCAAGAGGTGTATTAAAAAAGAAGAAACAATACAAAGACCTATGCGCTCTGTAATTTGGTTAGGAAGGATGTTATATGATTTTGCACAAACTGGAAAAGTACACCATAAGCTAATTATTGATACTTTGACATACAATACAAAAAATGATAAAGCTTTTGCTTTGAATGGTTTAAATACCTTTAATTATATGAAATGCCAAGAACTATTATCACCTAGAGTTACAAAAGATGAAGTCAAAAGTATTATCCTTGGTGGAGGTCAAAACTTCTTAAGCCCAGAAAGACGTTTTGATGCTATTATCTTGAGTAATCCAGAAATTTTTGACGAAACGCTAAAGCAAATTTGATTACAGTAATGGCAGTACAAAATTTAAGTCATACTTTAAAAACAATCGATTTATTCGCTGGATGTGGAGGGTTTTCTCTAGGTTTCCAAAATGCAGGCTTTGATATAGTAGCTGCTTTTGATAATTGGAAACCAGCAATTGAAGTTTATAGAAAAAATTTTAAACACCCCATTTATAATTGCGATTTGGGAAACTTAGAGAATTACTTATTATTACAACAATTGAATCCAGATATTATTATTGGTGGGGCACCTTGTCAGGATTTTTCTAGTGCTGGTAAACGTGATGAAGATTTAGGTAGAGGTGATTTAAGTATATCTTTTGCGGAAATAATTGCTGCCATCAAACCCAATTTTTTTGTGATGGAAAACGTCGATCGATATACAAAGTCGCGAAAATACACCCAAGTTCGTAATATATTAAAAATCAGTGGTTATGGGTTAACGGAAGCTGTAATTAATGCGGGTTTATGTGGTGTGCCTCAAAATAGAAAAAGGTACTTCTGTATCGGTGAATTAAATGGGGAAGATGATAGTTTAATTACATATTTAAAAGCAAATTTGGCGAAAAATCCAATTACAGTGAGGGAATATCTAGGAGACAGTTTAGGAATACAATTCTATTACAGACATCCCAGAAGCTATAAGAGAAGGGCAATTTTTAGTATTGATGAACCAAGTCCAACAATTAGAGGTGTAAATAGACCAATTCCTAAAACTTATCAACTTCATCATCAAGATGCAGCACCAATTACTCAAGAACTTCGTCCATTAACCACAATTGAGAGAAGTTATATACAAACTTTTCCTCATAATTTTGTATTTGATCGATTAAATTATTCTCAAACAGATTTGGAACAGATGATCGGGAATGCAGTACCCGTTAAACTTGCGGAGTATGTGGGAAGATGTTTGTTGAGTTATATAGAAGATAAAAATACTTGTAAAAATCCAGCTAAATATAAATTCCAACCAAAACAACTGTATTTAGAAATCTGATTCAGGTTTTGATATCGCAGAACCTGCCACTTCCCCATATTTGCAATAATTGGTGGTTTGGTCTGTTTTTAGCAAGATGATATTATTCCGGTAATTTATACTGCCCAACAATTTTTTTCGCGAACTCCGGAACATGTGCTGCTAATTTCTCCGGATAATTCCGCTTCACGTATAAATAATTGCGGGTAAAATGGGAATCTATAGAAAAACGTGCATATTCTAAACCCTTGGGACCAATTTTTTCAATCACCACACCCATGAGTTTTGCTGCCCACATCGGTAGAGTAACAGCTTTATCATAAGCGGGAATACTCTGTTGGACTGCGGCTTTTCTATCTCCCTGGGAAGTCACTGGTTGAGTATCAATTTGGTCTTTAACTAAATCCAGCATTTCCTTTCCTGTATCGTTGCGGACGACAATCCACTGCCAGCCAAATGGTGCGCCCATATACCCAACGACTAAATCGGCTGTGGCATTTACGTAGTCGAAGCAACTCATGCAGGATGGTGCAAAAACATCTTTGAGTTCTTTTGTATTTAAACCGAAGAAAGGGACTAGTTCTGTGGAACCGTTTTCATGTTTAAAATGTACTTGGAAGTCCTGCATAAATTCGTAATACACGACTGTATCGGGTGATTTACTAGTTGTGTCGAGGAATTTTTGTAATCCAGCACGGGTGACGTTATCGACGCATGGTGTACCCAATACATACAGCTTTTCTAATCCTAGTTGTTTTTCTACTGCCCGTAGTGCTTGAATTTGACAACCAACACCAATTACTAACAGTCGTTTCATCCCCGATTTTTCGATTTCTTCTAATACTGAAAGGTTGGGGGATAAGGTTGGTTTATTAACTTTTGCTGCGAGTATTTCTGCGGGGGTTCTAGCAATGATTGGTTTTGGCTGAAATCTGTCTTCTTTGGTGTTTTGGACGCAGACTACACCTTCAACTATGCCGCGATTGAGCATCTCTATGGCGATAGAACTAACTATACCCGTCCATTGTGCCCCTTCGATGGGTTGCTGTTTGCGTGCTGCCATCATTTCCTGATGCACACCAAAATACAGTTCGTCGGCATTTTCGAGGTTGCGATCGCGTCCGTGAATTTTTGTTTCTAATTCCTGAAATTGTTGGTTGATAAACGCACAAGCTTCTTTGACATAGTGAACATAGTATGTATCGCATAACCCGCATTCGCTGCACAATTCTTTGGCAGGACGACGACTTCCGGGTTTTAAGGCTTTAGCTTTGTTGTGAGGATAAACTGAGGTCATGTTAACGATATTTTCTTAACTAAGAAAATAAGATAGCTTAAGGTGGTGCTTTGTACAAAGCTTAGAAGTATTTCTGATTGTTAACTGCACCTTCAAGGACTCTCTACAGTTATAAATATTATAACTACTTAATATTTCGTTACCATAGGGCTTTCTTTTAACTCAAATATTTATTTATCAATGGTCTAATTTCAGCTAAAAACCACAGACTAAGATTTACTTGCCGCAGCTTTATTTGTGCAGCCTCACTATACGAACGATATAACTTAGTTCTAATCTGTGCTTCTTCATAGCGATTGTGACTAGGTGGAACCTTAGCCATTAAATCCGAAGCTCTTTGCCAATTAGCAGCCAATTCTAACCACTGAGTCGAAGTTTTTGCCTTCTGACCAATTACTGACGCTTCATTGGCAATTTTCACCGCATTCACAAAATAGTCCTGCTTTTGCGTAGTTCCACTTTGATTTTTTTCTACAGATGATTGTTCTGACTGCTGTGACTGATTCGTAACTTGGGTTTCCAAAGACTTGGTTAATGGCACAAGCGAGGGAGAGTCACCAGGTTGAAACGATATTTTAAAGCGATCGCCAAATAGAACAGATAGAGCTACACCTACCATTGCAAAAAACAAGCAGATACTAGCCGCAAGAAATATCCATCCCCAGACATAATTTTTGGGACTATTTCTATTCGTAATTACTATTGGATGGGAAGGACTTGCTTTTGGTAAATGGTTTCTGGCAGACTCAATTTTTCGGTTTTGTAAATCTTTAATAAATTGCTGCAAAAAACTAGGTTTCTCTAGAACAATTTCCTCTGACCAAAGTAATTGATTCTCAGAGTCACGGTGAATTTCATCTAACCACAATAATTGTTGTTCGCGAACAATGCGGCAGTTGAGATTGACTCGGTAAATATTTCGCGGTGCAATTGATTTGAGAATTTGACGTATTTGTTCTACTAAAGTTGTTTTGTCCAGTTGTTCTTCGGTATTAGCCTCGCAAAGCAACTGCAACACGCTATCATCAAACATTGCCCTAGTTCTGACACCTGAATCTGCCAGTTTTTCGTTCAGCACCTGAATAATTGCAGCAACACTGCCTTGTTGTGCTTGCCAGAAAATATCGTTAATCCGATCTACCATCATTGGGGTTTTAGTTATAGCCCTTCTACCCTAAATTGTTAACAAAAATATCATAGTGTTCAAGCTTGTATTGTAAACAACAAAAGCCTGTTCCTCGATTGTATGGGGAAAAGATGATGTTGCCAAATTGAAAGAATAAAATTAACCTTTTTCTCACTTGAAGAGAGAATAATCTAGCTTGTAAATGCGTTGGTTGCCGATGTTGAGCTTTTCGCACTTCTGCATTGAACGCACTTCTGGATACAATAGCCACAGTAAAATAATTTGAATTGCCATGCCCGCTACAGCAATTGGCAGCAGAGCTTTGAGAAAATCAAGATAGCCGATACCAGAAAACGAACCAATCAGAATATTTTGAGGATTGCCACTCAGGGTAGCAACAGAACCAATATTCGTCGCAGCTGCCATTGTCAACAAATAGGGTATAGGATTCAAGCTCAAAACTTGGGTTAGGCTAAGAGTTAGGGGAGTCAGAACGATCGCAAGTGTGTCGTTAAGAAAAAAGGCTGACAGAACACCACTACCAATAGTTAAAGCTATCAATAAACCAAATGGGCTACTGGTCAAGCCCAATAATACCGATAATATACGCGGGAAAAATCCTGCATAGGCTAGGTTTGCATTTACTACCATCATGCTTAATAAAAATACGATGGTGGTGACATCTATCGCTTGCCACGCTGTTTGTAAATCTATTACCCCCAAAACAATTAAAAAACTTGACCCGACTAGGGCGATTGTGGCACGATTCATTCGCAAGCCAGAAATATAGCCAATGCCTAACCTTAGATAGGTTAGTCATAGTATGCTGTAGGTGGCAAATTTGAGGATAATCACTAGCTATATAATGTAACAATCATTACTTTTGTCTCTCAAAATCAGTAGCACAACTCACTTTTTGCCACCTATAATTCCGATAAAATCCACTTAGTCGATTTATTTTGTCACATCCGGGAACCTATCTAAAAGTATTAACTTCTTTTGTGAAGGGAGAATCTGAGAAAAGCAATTAAGCATTAATACCTGATATAGGTATTACTCTATGCTAACCCCAGATATTCTCCAAATAAAAATTTGTAATTGTTTACTATATATCTGTCCAAAGGCGGATGTCTTTATTAGAATTTTAAATAGGTCAAGTTATCAACAAGATAGTAACACCTGACTACCGATCGCCAGGAATTTGCGATTAACTGGACGTAGATAGTAAGTGGACTTTAATTCGGATCGCTACCGTTTTAGATTTTACATTGTACGCTTAGATTGCATCATGGCTCCTAGCCAGTTTCTTCCGGGAGAGATAGTTAGCAACAATATTAAGTCGTAGATACATATCATCGACAAACAATAACAACCAGTTCAAAACCCTCAAGAATAGAGCGGAGTGAACCATGAAGGTATTTAGAAATACTGGTAAAAAGATTTTTTTCGCAAGCTGGGTATCTCTCGATCGCGCAGAAGTCAATGACGAAGCCAACGATAAAAGCTTTACTCAACAGAATCAGAATTTCAATAGAGCCAGGAATCATATCCTCAAGCCGTTGCGGGATTGGATAGACAATATTGAAATTCGCGATCGCCATTTTGCCCATCAACTTTGTAAATCGATCCCCGCACAATGTCCGTTTGAACGCGACGTTAATTTATTTGGCAAAACCCTGTTTCACATTCCGCCAATGTGCAAGCTGAACCCTTTATATGACGAGGTTGTTGGTTTGCGGTTTCGGGCTTTGTGTTACCTTGCTGATGATTGTGGCGAGGATATTTCACAATATTGTTAATTGTTATGGGTAGTAGTTGGTGGTTTATGGTGAAAAATCGACCATTAACTACTAACTACTAACTCCTAACTCTAACTTTTCTTCCACCTTTGAATATTTTTTTGGGCTGCGTCGTAAGCGGGGGTTCCTTCAGGAACTAGGGTAGCTGTACCAATAGCTGCTTTTTTTTCTCCCTTATTGGCGCGGTTTTTGGCGATTCTGAGTATTTCTTTGCTCCATTTATCGATCGATTTTTGAGCAATATCAAAACCGGGTTCACCAATAGATACTTTTTTGGCGACTTCGATCGCACGGTTGTAAGTCGATGCTTGTCCGGGTTGGATTAAGCCTGTTGCGGCTTCTACAAGTGTTTTATTACTTAAATACTGTTTTGCTTGCTGTCGCCATTTGGTGATGGCTGTTTTGGCTTTGGGATGTAGTGCTTCCGAGTCGCTAATTAATTGAGCTGCGGCAATGGCTGAGGAATATTGGCGTTTTTTGGCGCGTTCGTTTGCCAATTCATAAATCATACTGTTCCAAACTTGGATATTTACCTGCGCTTCCCCATAACGTTGCTCGCTGGGTTTAACTTTACGTGCAGATGCGATCGCAAATTTTAAGTCGCTGGCTTGTTTTGGACTCAGGGACAATTTACTTAACTCGGATAATGCTTGTTTTCGACTCTGAGTATCGGACGTTTCCGAAACTGATGCTGTTGGTGTTGGAATTGATGTTGGAATTGGTGTTGCTGTCGGTGTTGCTCGATCGATAATAGATGAATCGGCAGGTGAATTAATTGGAGTGGGATTAGCCAAAGGTGAACTAACTTTAGTTGGAGTTGGGGTTGGAGTTGGTTTCACCTGCTGAATTTGTGGCTGAGTTGCTGATGGCTTTGGTACAACCTGATTCGGGGGAGAATTGGGAATAGTTTGCACAAATGATGATTCATCAGGGTTAGGATTTTGCGGTACTGAATAGGTTTCCTCGACCCTAGAATCAACATTATGGCGAAATATCAAAATAATTATCATCCCTAACAACAAAGTCATACTACTGCCCCAAAGTAGTACCTGCATCCAAAAAGGAAGACCAGTTGTACTTGTTTCTTGGCTTGCGCTGTGTATTTTCGGGATACCAGAAATGGGTTGGGAGATTTCTACTTTGGCTTTTGCGGGAGGAAGTGAAGGAGGTAACGAACGTTGGTTTGATTCTTTGATCCCTGGATTAACACCTGGATTAACATCTGGATTAACATCTGGATTAATACCCAGATTAACCCCTTGATTTTCGCCTTGATTAGTATTGGGATTAACATAACCTTGCCGTCCGAAACTAGTTGCGGCAGGATTGTTAATTAACTGCGAATAATTACTTGAATTTGTTTGTGAGTAACTATTCGAGTTGAGGTGCGAGTAGTTGTGATTCTGACCATGTTCTTCCACAGCAGAAGTTGCCATGGGAGAAGCCCCATTTAAGGCGATCGCATTCGCAAAAATTTCTTCGGAAACTACTATCGCAGCAGCATCCATATCGTTTTCAAATTCAGAGTTTCCCAAAATGACCTGCTTGCTTGAAGTAATAACAGTTACAGGGTTTTGCGTCGGTCGCCAGTAGTACTGACATAATTCTGGTGTCCGAACGCTAAGATAGGCTTCTAACTCGCCTAAAGTTTTACCATTGTCCGAAATCAGCGCTTCCAATAAAGCAGCTGTAAAAAAGCCATGTCCGAGTTCCGTGCTTTCGTAAGAAAATTGTTCGGGTTGACAAGAAAGAATCAAAGGCACTTGTAATTCCTGTGCCAGTTCAATGATTTCTTGCCCAACAAATGTATCTAGTTCTTGAGTTGCAAACGCACGGTTAATATCCAGCAACATTAATGCATTGACATTGACACCATGCAAAGTATGCATAATTGTTGCAACTTCGATACCCGTCTCTTCGACTTGTCCGGGGTTGCCATCAACAGGCATCAAATAATCCTTGCCGTTGTGGTGGATTCCGTAACCACTGAAAAAAAACCATACACGGTCTTGAGGTCGCCAACAAGCAGCCGCTAAATCCTCAAGAAGTAGCAAAATATTTTCTTTTGTTGGGGAAGTTGCCCTGTCTCCGATGGGTGGAGAAGTGTCACTCATCAGCAAAGATTGCTGCTGTTTGAAGCCACCATCAGAAACCAACAGACCTCGCACAGCCTCAGCATCAGCCTGGGCACAAGCTAGGGGTTGGAGGAACTGATATTCATTTATGCCTATAGCGATCGCCCAGTTTTTTGCCATCGCGCTCGATCACATTTGGTTTGCAAAATTGAAAAATTGAGTTAAAGCTGAGGGTTTGCCTATGTTAAAAAACAAGGCTAACCTATGTCTATTACTCTAGATAATTGCCATTAAAGCTAAAAATAACGGTTCTTTTTATTACTTGCTTCCAATGCAATTTCCAGGTCATCACTCTCTTGTGTTAAAACATATGCAAAATCGTACTCAAAAGCTAATAAGCATAAATACCCTTTCAAGACAGAATTTTTTAAAGTCGTTTACTCCCTCTATGACAGCCAAAGAAGCGAAAATCCGGATAGTCAATGCCATATTACTGTTAGGTACAGCCCTGCCTGTATGGGGGATTGCGGAGGGAATTGCCCCGCAAATTGTACGAGCATATACCGCAAGAGCCGATATTGTCGTTGACCGATTACCAGAGGAAACCTATGAAACCATGTTGCGTCGGGCAGAAGCAGCCGCCCGTGCTGGCGCACAACGTAGTTTTGACCAAGATATATTGATAACAGAGGTTTCCGTCATAATTTCTGGACAAAGTTACGGTGCGATCGCGCCAATTTTAGATTTGCGAGTCACCCGTCAGCAATGGCGTAATCGTCCCGATCCCCAAGTATGGGCAACATATTTTAAATCAGCGCGATCGCTATTGTTATTCGACCAAAAACAAAGTGACAACAAAGTTTTAGAAACAACCGCAAATACACCAAAGTAGGTTCGTAAAGCTGAAGACATGGAGACAATTCCCAATTCCCCATGCCCAATTCTCCGTAAATGACATAGAATAGGAAGGTTGTCAAAAATTGCGGTATCCGCTAGTATGGCTTGTCCAAAGAAGAAAACCTCAAAATCCAAGCGTGACTCGCGTCGCGCAACCTGGAGACGTAAAGCTGATGCTCAAGCACTAAAAGCTATGTCTCTGGGTAAATCAATTCTGAGCGGACGTTCTAATTTCGTCTACCCAACAGATGAAGAGGAAGAGAGCGAAGAAGGGTAAAATTTAGGAGTTATCAGGAGTTAGGAGTTAAAAATTAAGAGTTAGGAATTAAGAATTAAATAACTAAGAATTTCAAGTATTTCTAACCTCATATTTATTATTAATTCATCACTTCTAACTCCTAATTCATCACTATAATTTTGATGCAATGCTAGGTAAATTTTTTCAAAAACCCACAGGGGAAAATGTAAACCGTGTTCCTCCAGGTCAGCATTTGGCTAGTGGTTTTCCAGTTTTAACTTATGGTGAAACTCCGCAAGTCAACACTGATATCTGGGAATTTCGTGTTTGGGGTACAGCGGTTCCTAAAGTTTTTACTTGGGAAGATTTTATGACATTACCCCAAAGTGAGTTTACTGCCGATTTTCACTGTGTTACACGCTGGTCAAAACTGGATGTTAAATGGACTGGCATTAAAGTCACTGATTTCATGAAAGCAATTGAAGTTGAACCCTTAGCGAAGCATGTCATGGAGCATTGCTATGGTGGTTATACAACTAATATTTCAATTGATGATTTTTTGCGGGAAGAAAACTTTTTTGCCTTGAAGTTATTTGGTGAACCATTATCAGCAGAACATGGTGGTCCAATGCGTTTAGTTGTACCCCATCTTTACGCTTGGAAAAGTGCTAAATGGATTAATGGTTTGGAGTTTTTAGCAAGTGAAGAATTAGGTTTTTGGGAACGAAATGGTTATCATCGACGGGGTGAACCTTGGGCAGAAGAACGTTATAGTTATTAGTTGAGAATAGCTAATCTTTAAAATCCGCTTTCATTGAGGACGAGATACGTAGAAATATTATGTATATAAATTATTTAATATTAAGTATTTTTAGAGATTAAGTAACCTATATTAATGCCTGTATAGTCAATCAACACCTGTCAGAGAGTTAGGGTAGGGTTTTATATTTTATTGGATTTTTAACTTTTAATTTTGATATTCGTCACTGCGATCGCTAATTATTTGATATGAATTTTCTGATTTTTGAGATATCAAATTTATTTGCAGCAAATCATCATTATCAATGACAATTATTATCTGACCATCTTTTAAATTAAAAGTCAAAAGTAAAAAGGTAAAAGAAAGAAGAATATTTCTTTTTATCTTTATCTCAACGGATACAAGCCCCTGAATTGATTCATGGAGAAAGATAAAGATTCCTTGTT
>JAAUPE010000010.1 GCA_012034595.1 Calothrix sp. CSU_2_0
ATCTTTATCTTTCTCCATGAATCAATTCAGGGGCTTGTATCCGTTGAGATAAAGATAAAAAGAAATATTCTTCTTTCTTTTACCTTTTTACTTTTGACTTTTAATTTAAAAGATGGTCAACTGGGAAACTCTAGACTTGTGGGAAAATTGAAACTCTTGCCGTTCCTTGTATTCTCCACTAGGCTGCGAAACTTTCGGCTTGCGAATACGATATGGTGCTGCCACTAGAACCTCCTTTTTCGTACCTAGTTACAGCATCTAGATTACGTAATAAATTCTCAAATAATTGACTGTTTTTATACTTTAAACTAAGATAAATATATCTAAATAACTAATAAAAGTATTTTTAAGAAAAAGTATTAATAGATACAGACAGATTGTGTTGAATTCTAATTATTATCTAAGAAAGATTGATTATATTAAAAGAATAGAGATATTTTTTGTAGGTATAGTAGTTACCTATTTATAACCAAAGGCTAGATATTAAAATTACATCAAGTAGTGTGGGTAAGTAGAGTACAAATGCGAGATAGCGTCTGGATAACGAGATTGCTGGCGATTTTTCTGGTAATTTTAGCCGCGATCGTGCTGTTATCAGGTAATAGAGAAGTCACGGATTCTAATTTAAAGCCAAGTTCTAAGCTAAATCCAGAACAGAATACTTGGAATCCTGCCAGGGTTCAGTATCAATCAGATGTCAAACCAGTAGTACCAAATTTAAAACCGACTCAACCTGTTAATAATCAGGTTGCTGCTGTTACACCAAAACCACAACCGCAACCAAAACCAATACAAACAACTAATCCAGTTAACAAACCCCAACCATTACCCAAGCAAGTATTTGCAACTACGGGAACCTTTAGAAGCTATCAACCCAAATATACAGTCGCTTGGGCTGACCCAAGTAATTACGGTGATAGATTTGCTACCGATATTACCGGTACACCCTTAGCGAATCCTCCGATTATTGTTCTCCATGAAACCACAAATTCTGCACAAAGTGCTGTCAATACTTTTAAAAGTAACAATAGTGGTGATGAAAATAAGCAAGTTAGTTACCACACATTAATTGCTCGTAATGGATTAGTTGTATATTTAGTTCCACCAGATAAGCGTGCTTTTGGTGCTGGTAATTCTATATTTGAAGGTGTCAATGGTGTGGAAACGGTGCAAACTAATCCGACTTTAAAGCCATCTGTTAATAACTTTGCCTATCACGTTTCTTTGGAGACTCCTCCTGATGCTTGGGACAAAAATGTCAGTAGTCACAGTGGGTATACAGATGAGCAATATTATGCCTTAGCTTGGCTAATTGCTCAAAGTGATGTTCCTGATGATAGAATTACGACTCATCGTGCTGTAGACCGTTCGGGACAGCGAATTGACCCTGTGAGTTTTGATTTTGATAAGTTTTTGAGTATACTTCATACCTTTAGGGTGAAGAATAGTTAGGGGTTAGGAGTTAGGAGTTAGGAGTTAGGAGTTATATCCAATTCAGGGAAATGTAAATAGTTACAATACCCGATAATTGTTATTAGTGAAGTAAAAGGTTCATTGAATATTAGGAGAATTTAAGGACTTGCAGAAAATAAAATATCCTAACTATATACTTATCAAGCGATCGCATTACTCGCAAAGGTAGGGAGACAATACCCCTAATGTATTTCTTAGTGTTTCCCAGTTTATTAATCACTATTTAATTTCCTTCGCAATTCTCGCATTGCTGCACTTGAATTGCGTTCTTGCGCTATTTGCAAACACTCTTGAACAATTTCCGCGATATTTAAATTGGGAAAATAAAGACTATTATTTTGAAGTTGGTAATTATCACTTTCTAAAGCATAAATTTTTAGTTGTGTACCTTTATATAACCAGACTTCTGGAACGCGATATGGTTTGTAATCTTCTATATCTGTGTAGCTAGTAACATCGATTTCAATTGCTAAATCAGGAGGAGGGTCAATAGTCCAATTAATTCTTTTTTTTCCAGAAATAGCTGCCCAATTATCTATATAAAAACAATAGTCAGGCTCAATTCCTCTTATTTCTACTAAATCCATTGTAATTGGAGTGAATGCATCGTACTCTCTTCCTAAAAAATCAAGTAGAACTTTCACAACGTCAGAAATAACATTTACATTGCGTCCGTGGTCGGGTAACGGTGACATTAATGAAATTTCCCCTGGTCGATATTTTATGTGAGGAATAGAGTTATCTCCTCTCAATGCACTTAGGGTTATGTAATCTTGCCAAGTGCCAAGTAAACGCACTACCGTACCTGGAGGTAAATAGATTTTTTCCGGTGAGATAAGTGCATACATAAAATTATCCGAGTTGGGATTGTGAGAATTATTTGATTACCAAACTCTAGCGACTAAAACTGTAAATTTTTTGCGTTTCCAAATTATGACAAATTGATGAAGGTTTTTGATTCAGATCAAAACTCAATCGATCCAATTGCACTTGCAAAGTACTCAAAGGGTCAGTTCCCGGTGATACTAAAAACTCCAACTTTTCAATGTAAGGCAAATTAGCTAGATTATCGAGAATTTGACTAATCGCTTCCCTGTAAGGATGACCATCTTGCCGATACCAGTCTGCGGTTGCCATTCCCGCTTGATCGAAACCGAGATGCACAGTTAATGATGGCTTATCGAATAATGCGATCGCAAGTGGACGGGCATCTTCTTGCAGCGATAAGTCTTGACTTTTTGCTAAAAAGCGGATTTTTTCTAAACGATCGTAGCGATCGCTAATGCATTGTGGATCGTCTTGCCAATGGATTGCGACTGTTAACAGGTAAGTTTGCAAGAGCATGTGCCCTAATTTTGTGGCTTTGGTCGATAAATAATAGGAGTTGTAGTCGTTTGCCTCGATCAACAACGGTACACGATCTACAATCTCCAAATCATATCCCTTCAATCCAGCAATTTTCCGAGGATTGTTGGTAATCAAACGTATTTTATGTAACCCCAAATCTGTCAGTATTTGTGCCCCCATGCCATAGTCCCGTAGGTCGGCGGGAAAACCCAAGCGTTCGTTGGCTTCCACAGTATCCAAGCCCATATCCTGCAATGAGTAAGCCTTCAGTTTATTAATTAAACCAATGCCACGACCTTCTTGACGCAGGTATACAACAACACCTTTACCCGCTTGCTCGATCATCTTCAGGGCAGCTTGGAGTTGCATTCGACAGTCGCAACGCAGGGAACCTAATGCATCACCCGTCAAACATTCGGAATGCATTCGCACCATTATCGGCTCGTCTTTAAACGTGCTGGGGTCGCCTTTGACGATCGCAACGTGTTCTGTGTTGTTGAGGATGTAACGGTAGCCGTAGATGTCAAATTGACCGAAGGTTGAGGGTAGTTTGGTGATGGTTTCCCGGACAACTAAACGGTCAAATTTCAAGCGGTAACAAATTAAATCGGCAATGCTAATAATTTTCAAGTTGTGGTGCTTGGCATATTCCACCAACTGCGGCAACCTTGCCATTGAACCATTGGGGTTTTGAATTTCGCAAATTACCCCCGCAGGATACAACCCAGCTAAACGGGATAAATCGACTGCTGCCTCCGTATGTCCAGCACGCTTGAGAACTCCCCCATCTTTGGCTCTGAGTGGAAAAATATGACCGGGACGACGTAAATCTTCTGGTTTTGTCTGGGGATTGAGGGCTACTTGGATAGTACGGGCACGGTCATCGGCGGATATTCCCGTACTTACACCTAAGTTTGGTCCTGCGTCTATGCTAACCGTGAATGCAGTTTGATTGGGGTCGGTGATATTTCGTACCATCAAAGGTAAATCGAGTTCGTCTAAACGTTCCCCAGTCATCGCCAAACAAATTAAACCCCTTGCTTCCACTGCCATGAAGTTGATGGTATCGGGAGTGGCAAATTGGGCTGCACAAATCAAATCGCCTTCATTTTCGCGATTTTCGTCATCCACGACCACAATGACACGACCAGCTTTCAAATCTGCCAAAGCAGTTTCAATTGAGTCAAACTGAAATTCTGGGTTTGAAGAAGCAGCGTCGTGGGTGGGTTCCCCGACTTGAGACGACTGCTGTGAGGTGTGAGGCTGCGACACAAAGTTTCTCAACGAGCGAAGGTAATTTTTTCGACAAATAAATAATTGTTTTCAAATTGTAGCTCTTTTGATTGGTTGCGAGCTATGAAATTAGGGCAAAGGGAAAAGGAGCAAACTCTTTTTCCTTACCTATGATTAAAAATGCTCCATGACCAATTCCCAAATTTGCGTTTTAATATCAAGAGGTGGAATTACAGTTAAATAACAAGAAAATGTTTGATACTTAGCTAGTAAATTGATAGTTAATAACAAATTGATGAATAGAGAACGGATAAGGATTGGAAAACATGGGTAATTTTAGGCGCGTACCCGTTGGGATAGTTGGCGCGTCAGGTTATGGCGGAGTTCAGCTAATAAGATTGTTGATGGATCACCCTGATGTTGAGGTGGTTTATGTGGGGGGTGATAGCACTGCTGGGAAGGCTTTTGGTGATATTTACCCACATATGGCACATGCCGTTAACTTGATGATGGAAGCGGTAGATGTGGATGCGATCGCCCATCGCTGTGAGGTAGTTTTTCTTTCGGTTCCAAATGGTTTAGCTTGTCAGCTTGCACCGAAGCTTTTAGCCAAGGGATGTAAGGTACTCGATTTGAGTGCCGATTATCGATTTCGGAATTTGACCACTTATACCAATTGGTACGGGAAGGAACGGAACGATGCCCAAACGGCTACAACTGCTGTTTATGGACTACCCGAATTGTATCGCGATCGCATTGCCGAATCCCAACTAATTGGCTGTCCTGGCTGCTATCCTACTGCCAGTTTACTCGCCCTTTCTCCTCTCCTCAAACAAGGTTTAATTGTCCCGGAAACCGCGATTATTGATGCTAAATCCGGTACTTCAGGTGGTGGACGGGATGCCAAAATTGGTATGCTCCTGGCGGAAGCTGATAATACCCTCGCTGCATACAATGTTGCTAGACACCGACACACCCCCGAAATCGAGCAAATTTGTAGCGAACTTGCTGGACACGAAGTCACAGTCCAATTTACTCCCCACCTGATCCCGATGGTACGGGGTATCCTCGCCACTGTCTACGCGACATTACGTGACCCTGGCTTAGTGCGTGACGATTTAATTACCATTATCGGGCTTTTTTCCGTAATTCTCCTTGGGTGAAAATATGTGAAGCTGGTATTTATCCCCAGACAAAATGGGCATGTGGCAGCAATCTTTGCTATATTGGTATTGAAGTTGACCCACGCACGGGGCGAGTTATCGTCATGTCTGCTATCGATAACTTAATTAAAGGGCAGGCAGGACAAGCAATCCAGTGCATGAACATCATGATGGGCTGGGATGAAACACTGGGATTGCCCAAGTTAGGTTTTTATCCTTAGTTTTATTTTTTTGTAGTACTAACTAAACTTTGGGTATATTCGCTCAAAGCCGGTTGTGATTTTGTAGTCCTTGAGACAAATTTACGGGTATTTTCCAGACATTTTGTGTAATAGTTATCTCGAAACATTGACGTTCAAATTTTGGTATGCTATCCAAGTGTCATCTCCGTTAAAAAAAGCGCTAGTAAATTTCCCAAAAATAAAGATACTTACTAACGCTGTTGAACAAAATATATGTGTGTAACACCATCATGGCACAAGAGATGAATAACAGCCATTTAGAGCAAAACCCCGAAAAAACTTACAAGAAAAGACTAAATTCGTGGGCGATCGCACGCTTGCTTCCCGATATGAAACGCGAGATAGTTGCAAGGTTCCGCAGTCGTTCGGATGCAGACGGACATTTACAGTTGTTGCTTCGGGTAACACCAGAAGCTAATTTGATGCTTATTTTTGATTGCCAGCAAGAGGAAGTAGTTGCGTAATCTAGTGTGATTTTTTGAAGTCTGTAATAGGTGTTTTAGCACCTATTACTTAATAAAAAGTCTCTACCTAAATTGCTTGATTCTCAACCTTAATCGTGTTCTTCCAAATTAGGAATATCTCTTTGAGAAATATTTTTTGTCGAGATATTTTCCCAGGAATGAACAAACTGTTGAATCCGCTTTGCGTGAGTTTTAGTTGTATTTAATAGCTCAGTAAGTTCTTTATTAATGACATCGATTTTAATTTTATCGATAGCGGCTTGAATTTCGGGAACTGGTTGGAGGTAGTGTTGTTGATAAAGGTTCGTGACTTGGCTTAAATCTTGATTCAAATTGTGGTTAAAGTCCTGAAGGCAGCGATTAGCATGAATGAGATTACCTATAATTAATTTTGTTGGATAAAGAATCTCGCGGTTAATATCTGTTGTTAATTGTTCCCAAATTTGAATTTTTTGTTGCTGCACTATTTCCGCTTGTTTCTGTTTAAATATGTGTAAATCAGCTTGGTCTATTCGTGATTGTTTTTGGACTTTATCAAGTTGTCTGAGGGTTAATATCTGAATTTGCGAATGTGCTAAAAGCAGGTTGTGAATATCGAGCAGTTGATACACTTGTGAGTTATCTGTTATTACCTTGACTACAATTGGTTCGTAGACAAGTTGAAAAGTTCTTTTTAATGCAACTTGCGTTGCTTTGATAATTGTAGTGTTTCCCGGAAGCTCAAATATCTCCGGCTGAAGATAATCGTAAAGATGTGAAATTGGTCTTTCTGCAAATAGTCCTAAACTATAAGGACGACTCATAAATTCAAAGAACCGTTTTCGGGAAATCATACCCATGTAGTGATGATTTTGCGTTAAAATTACCCCTGGGATTAAAGGCTCTTGTTCAAATAGTTGAATCAAGCTATTTCCCAAAGCATCAAGTTCAATAATCTCATCCCATAAGGGTAAATCTTGTAATGTCGAGTCTAAATCCAAGCGGAGTTCATCAATTTTAGTAATATTCATATTTACACTCATTATTTGTACTACCAAAAAACTCAACAAACTTGAGAGTATTTTATTGAACTAATTCAAACATGAATAAGTAATAGTTAAGATTTTCATATAGCTCAATGCAGAAGTCTCCCCCATTTCGATACAAACTTACTTTTTATTTGCAAGATAAAGAATGCACAAGTCATAATTTTATTTGTGGATACTGAAAAATATAAAATTGTAAAAATAGATATATTAAATAGTAATTGTGATGAAAGTATCAATTATAGGAACCGTAATATTAACTCCATTTTTATTAATTCAGGGTTGTGCTTCCCAAGTTAAAACAACTCAAGGTTTGCAACAACAAACAGCATCAAATCCACATCAACATCACGCTGCTAGCGATTCCAAGAGTGTAAATCCACAGCAAGTTAATAATCATCAAAATCAGCCAACCCACGAACAACACACACAAGCATCATCAACTCAAGCAAAATTAACAGTTCCCAAAGAAATTAAATCAACTCAAGCTGTACCTTTAACAATTAATATTCAAGATAAAGCTGGAAAAGCAGTTAGTAATTTTGAAACGTTTCAAGAAAAGTCAATGCATTTAATAGTCGTTAGTGACGACTTACGGTTTTTCAGCATGTTCATCCAACCCATAAAGGAAATGGACGTTTTGAAGTTAATCCCAATTTTCCCGCAGCAGGTAGCTATACTTTATTTAGCGATTACAAACCAGCAGGGCAAAAAGAACAAGTTTCTGCACAAAAAATCATAATTCCTGGTAATGTACCTTTACCAACGGAGTTAGAAAAATTTAGCAATACTAAAATTTTAGCTGATACAAAAGTAAGTCTAAAATTACCCGAAAAAACATTAAAAGCTGGGAAGGAAGTAAAAATAAGTTTCGATTTGCAGGAATTAAAACAAAATCAACCAATTAAAGATTTGCAGCCATATTTAGGAGAAAAAGGGCATTTAGTAATTGTCAAAAGCTCGTCTCCTTTAACAGAAGCAGATTATATTCATGCACATGCACTTAAAGAATCTAGTGATGGACAGATAAATTTTTTATCTAGTTTACCCAGCAAAGGAACTTATAAAGTTTGGCTACAATTTAATCGTAATGGCAAAGTGAATACGGCTGATTTTTGGGTGAATGCCATTTAAATTTAAAATAATTTAAGTAGATTCTTCGTAGGTTGGGTAGAAGCGTAAGAGTTATATTTACAGCAATATGATAAATCTACATTTGCGCTGTAACATTTTATTATGATACTTTTTAGATAAATATTTCGATGTGTAAAATAATCTAAATGGTCATTTAATCCGATCGCAATTCTTTGTAGTAACTTCTAGGACAGCAACCCCTCGCAGAATAGCTCAACACATGATATTGATGAAATAGAAATTATTTAAATTCTGAAAATAGACTAAATTAAACAGAAAATTATTCTAAAATTCATTGTAATAAAATGTTGGGTAGAGACGCAAATTATAGACTTATTGTATTGCTACAAATATTTTTCGTGCGTCTCTACCCAACCTACAAATACTGAGTATATTTATTTTCCCCATGTAGAAATAAAAACCCCGGTTTTTCTCAATATAAATACGGAAATGTAATTATCTGAGTTCAAATAATCACAAAACACAGCAGATAATTCCACAAAAGCGATCGCATTAATTTGTTTAACTTTGCGCTTCCTGATAAATAATCTCTTGGAACTGGATCACGTCCTTTTGAGGATCGGAAATGCTAACTTTAATTAGTATTTCGTCACCCAAATTCACATCCCGCTTGAAGAACATCGGCAACTGTAAACCCAAATCCTCAATTAATATCAGTGCCAAACCACTATCTTCCCGCAACCACATTAATACTGTTGCTTCCCATATCTCATCGTTGTTGCGACGCAAATACTCAAGTGCCCAATAACGGTTAGTTTGCCGTTCCACCATCACCACTTCTTGGGTAATACTAGTCACAGTCATCATCACTTCTTTGAGTTGTTCTGCGGAAAAAGGTAACACCTCACCGCGCAAATGGGCTTTGATCTGGAAATGTGTCAGCAAATCGCTGTAACGACGAATCGGTGATGTTGCTTGGGTATAGGTATCCAAACCCAAACCCGCATGACGAACGGGTGTAATACTCATTTCGCTCTTGGGCATACAGCGACGCATGGCACAAGCACGGACAAACCCCGCAGGTAACAAAATTAACTCCTCTTCGGGGGGTAATTCGGGCTGCGGTTGTCCGCGAAATGGTAGGGGAATGTTGTTTTCTTTACCATACCGAGCTGCAACTTCACCCGCAACAATCATCATTTCGGCAACGAGTTGACGCGATCGCGAATCCTGTAATAAGTCAATGCTGATTTCGTCGCCTTTGACTTTAATCGTGGCTTCGGGCATGTTGATACTAATCGCTCCTTGACTATAACGCCAAGCTTTGCGCTTTTCTGCCCCTAAAGCGATCGCAGCGATTTCGGGTTCTGCTTGTACTCCCAATTCCAACATTTCATCCACGTCTTCGTATGTGAGACGGTATGTTGGTTTAATTAAGCTGGCATGAATACTATAATCTGTAACGCCTCCATTCTGGTCTAGAATAATACTAAAACTCAAGGAATAACAAATTTTCCCCTGTATCAAGCTCATTGGTCCTGTTGCCAGGACTTCGGGGAACATAGGTATCATCCCCGTCGGTAAATATACCGTACTGCCCCGCTTCCGGGCATCTAAATCTAACTCATCTTCGGGGATTAGCCAGCGCGTTGGATCGGCAATATGTACCCAAAGGCGATCGCGTCCGTCAGGTAATCGCTCCCAACTCAAACCGTCGTCAATCTCGGTTGTACTCTCATCATCGATTGTGTACACCTTGAGATGGGTTAAATCGAGACGATTTGTATCTAAATCTGGAGGATTGGACTCCAAACGCTGCTGCGCCACTTCTACCACCTTGCTAGGAAATTGCACTGGAATTGAGGAACGACGCAAAAATAGGTTTTCATTGGCACTCCATATTCCCAAGTCTACTAAAAGTTGAAACGCGCCTTGGGGGGTGGCTTGACGTGACAACATGTTCATCGTTTCCAGAACTGTCCCAGGGGGAGGATAAGCCCGCGACAGCGAATCATAGGTTACACCTGTTCGCACGGTGTCAGCAATTAAAGCGGCATACTTTTCTAAGGCTTCGATGCGGTGGCGATCGTGACGCTGCCACTCGACATTTTCCCCTTTAAGTGCTTGCTCGACTCGTTCTAAAAATTCTTGTTGTCCTCTGGCTTTGAGGGATTCTACTTCTAATTGGTGCTTGCGTTCTGTCACCTGTGCGGCTGTACGCGGCTCGTAAGCCTCACCTTTCTGCTTGAAGTACATTTTGTCATCGGACAACAAGCAGTGAGCCGCATAGCACTGGGCTGGTTGGGTTTCCGAAAATAACAAATTCGCCATTTCTTTTGGCGTGATTACTTCCCCATCCTCAACTAACAATTCCCAAGCCACCTCTAGACTCGAAGGGTCTAAGTAGGTTTCGACTTCTTTTAAAAAAACTGGTATTTGCGACGGTTGGTAGGTTTCTGTGCTAACTGTATAGGTGATTTGTCGAGGTGCAAGACTGTGGGATTGCCCTCGTTCATCTATGACAAATGTACGAGTCTTTCCATCTGGACGGTCTACTGTTCCCAGACGGCGATCGCTTCCAACCCGAAATTCAACTAGCGTCCCCTTCTCCACAAGCCTCGCACTTTAATTATTTAAATAGTTTTCGCTCGAAATCTTAGAAATTACTTTAGTTTAGAAGTCTTAGTTGGAAGTTAAGAGTTAAGAGTTAGGAATTTAAATATAGGGGTTAGGAGTTAGTAATTGTTACTAATAACTCACCACCCATCATTCATCACTCATAACTCACCACTCATAACTACTTTTTAGCCTTCCGCATTAATAAACGGTAACAAAGCCAGAATCCGAGCGCGTTTGATTGATAAAGTCAAGTCACGCTGTTGTTGACATGTCAAGCCTGTAATTCGACGCGGTAAAATTTTACCTCGTTCGGTCACAAACTTACGGAGCAAATCAACATCTTTATAATCGATGGGGTCACCTGGCTTAATCGGCGATAGACGACGACGATAATAACTCATCCTTACTTAATTTCCTTGTGAACGGTGTGCTTGTTACAGTGGGTGCAGAACTTACTCAGTTCTAGACGGTTGGTTGTATTGCGACGATTCTTAGTCGTTGTGTAACGCGATACACCAGGAGAACGTTTGTCGGGATTAGACCGACATTCTGTACATTCGAGTGTCACTACTATACGGACACCTTTGCTCTTTGCCATAATCGTATCAACTAGTTCAGTCTGAAGAGAATTAACACAAATCCCTATCTTCGCACATTTCGCCGCATAGTTTCAACTAATCGCTTCAACTTCAAGTCGAGTGAATATCCTCGACGCGACGAGACTATCATAGTACCAGCAAAGCGGTCATGCAATGCTTGTCTGTCTTGAGTATCGGAAAAAGCCGAACCGCAGTCTATGACTAGGGGAATTACTAGAAGTATAGCAGTCGGGTTGCGAATAATGTTAGCGATCGCGATGGATACGAGTAGGGAGCATAAGCCGATAATGGTTTCGCGTTTTGATAAGGAAACTAAATCGGGAATTCTCCCACGTCCAAATTCTAAATCTTTGAAATCCAATACTTTAAGGTCAAAAGCCCAACGTCCTAAACTTTGACCTTTGTTGTTGTAGGGTACGATTACCCGTAAAATTAGCCAGACGATGACAAAAACCAGTATTTGGAAAATTTGTACACCATATTCACCACTACCAAACACGGAACTAACCAACCATGTACCAAGAAAATCCACACCCAAAGCCGCAGCACGTCTGCCTAAATCGGCTTTGGGGAAATGTTTTTCGGGGATTTTTGTCAGAGTCATAGGGATTTGGTAAATAATTAATGGTTTGCATTCCGGCTAAATACTGGAAGCATATTCAACCTGTCTCCCAACTTTAAAATTAGGGGTAAACCGACTTGAAAAACTAGCCCTTGCAGTCACAATTGGATACTGCTACCTCTGTTGTATCGCGAATTTGCGAATCTCCCAAACTTCCTGCTGCTTCTGAGTTTTCGATTAAAACTAACTTGAGTGGGGGTTGCGCGATCGCGAAGTTAGCATAACCAGGACGACGTTTTGCTGGTTCTGTCTCAAATAACTTGCTGTTGAATATTAATTAATTATTTCTTGCAATCCCTTAACTAATCTTTCGATTCCAGCTTTAGCTGTATCAATAAGCAAAGCACCATAGGCAACTCGTAAATAACATCCGTGCTGCATCCCAAAAGTAGTACCAGGAATAACAGCAACTTGATACTCCTTAATTAATCTTTCTACCAGACTAAAAGCATCAATATCTGTATTCACCTTTAAAAAGAAATAAAATGCACCATCCGCAGCAGTTATTTGACAAATTCCAGTTAAATCTTTGAGCGATCGCATAACTAATTTGCGAACTTGGGATATTTCATCCAGATGATGCTGGATATACTCTGGTTTTGCTTGTAATGCACCTAATGCGGCATACTGGGAAATCACTGGAGGACAAATTAAAATTGTATCTTGAATTTTTTTAATTGATACAAATAGCTCTGTGGGAATTACCATATAGCCAATTCGCCAACTGGCAAAACCGTAAGCTTTGGAAAGGCTATATAGGGAAATAGTGTGTTTGTTATTACTAAATTTATTAGCCAGAAATGAAGCTGGGGAAACATGTTTGACACCATCAAAAGTAAAATACTCGTAAGTTTCATCGCTAATATGATAAATACCTCGTTGTTGACAAAGTTGATTCACGGACAGTAATTCAGCTTCCGAATAGACAACCCCAGTGGGATTATTGGGGGAAATTGTCACAACTGCACGAGTTTTGGGAGTAATTGCAGCTGCGATCGCATTTACTTTTAACTGGTAATTTTCGTCGGTTTCGACGACTACGGGATGACAACCTGCAATTGCGATCGCCATTTCATGATTGAAATAGTATGGTGCATTTAAAATAATTTCATCACCTGCTGATGTAATCGCAAGTACAGCATTCATAAATGCCATGTTACTTCCAGCAGTGACGACAATACGGTTATCATCGTTGATTTCTATAGCATTAAAGCTGTTTAATTTTTCTTTGATTACTGCTAATAACTGCGGTATTCCCTCAACTGGCTTGTATAAATTATTTGAATTTTCGGCTAAGAACTTAGGTAAAAACTCAATTGCTTCAGCAGGAGGTGGGTAAGAAACCACACCTTGTCCGAGTGATATGGTTCCAGGATTATTACGAATGAGTTCCCCAACCACGGTGATAATTGGAGATTGCACCGATTCCATCCGAGAAATTGTGTTTGCCATTTAGGAATGTGGGTAAAATAAAGTGCAAATTACAAATTATTTACTTATGCGTGCTTTGTGGAATTGGTCTAACTTATCGTATTGCTGTCATTACCATTTTTACACCTTTTCCTGGTGCAAGAGTAACACCACGACGACGGGGAATTTCGGGTTGAGAATCGACTAGTGCTAGCTGATAATTTGCAAAAATTGTTCCCAACACTAATTTCATTTCAAACATTGCTAAAGCTTCACCAATACAGCGACGCACACCTCCCCCAAATGGCATAAATTCGTAGGGAGAAAATTGACGTTCTAAAAAACGTTCGGGTTTAAATTGTCTGGGTTGGGGATATAAATCTTCCCGTTGATGAAGGAGATATATACAAGCAAATACTACTGTATCCGGTGGAATTTCATACCCTAAAAGTTCGACTTTTTCTTGAGTCAGCCGAGGGAAAGTCACCATTGCCACGGGATTTATTCGCAAAATCTCATTACAAAATGCTGTTAAATAGGGCAATTTAAATATGTTCATGACATCAAAAGAATTATCCAAAGAATCCATCTCTTGCTGTAATTTTTTACCTGTTTCTGGTAAGTAATGACTCCAATATAAACCCCACGTCATTGCGGTTGCAGTGGTTTCATATCCCGCAAGTAATAATGCCATTAATTCGTCGCGTAATTCTTCATCGCTTAATGCTTTTCCATCTTCGTCTCTAGCTGACATTAGTAATGAGAGAATATCAATTCTGTCGGGATTAGAATTTTGACGACGTTCTGATATTTCTGCATAGATTAACTTGTCTATTTGTTCGCGATCGCGTAAAAATTTTCCCCAAGGACTCCATTTTCCTAAGTCTTTTTGCAAAAAAGGAAAAAACAGAAAGCTGGAAGTAAGAGGAGAGCGAAAAACATCTAACAGTTTCCTCATTAAGTATTTTAGTTGTTGGCAGCGTTCTCCTTCATATAAACCAAAAACCGTTTGGAGAATCACTTGCGTGGAGATTTCTTGCATTGCCGATCGCGCTAAAAAAGGTTGATTTATGGGCAATTCATCCATGACTTGTTTTGTGAGCTTGACAATTAACTCACCATATGATTTCATCCGATCGCCATGAAATGATGGCATCACTAATTGTCTGCGTTTGCGATGACTTTCACCATCAAGACTGAACACCGAATAATTACCAGTAATCACACGCAGTATATTATTATCACCAGGAGCGGTGTATTTCTTGCGATTGTTCGTTAAAATCTCTTGAATTGCTTGGGGTTGATTTACAAAAACTATTTCTTTCCCTGCAAGAATTTTACTGCTGAAGATATCAGGATAATCTTGCACAGCATTTTCCATATATCCTACAGGATTCACAACCCATTGTAGTCGTTGTAAGAAAGCTGGAGTTGCGACACTCCCTGGGGAATTCAAGCTTGCGATCGCATTTGGTAACTGCATGGGATTATGTACCTCTAGTAATTTTAGATTTTAGATTTTAAATGAATACAGAGAGACGTGACATGTCTAGTCTCTATATAAGTTCATCTTTTCGGTTTAATACTAATATCAATCCTATCTGAAAATACACATTATTTGACCCCCAAAACCTTCCAATAACTCAAAACCTCCCCT
Organism: Calothrix sp. CSU_2_0; assembly: GCA_012034595.1. GTDB lineage: Bacteria > Cyanobacteriota > Cyanobacteriia > Cyanobacteriales > Nostocaceae > Brunnivagina. The sequence continues at coordinate 14,950 of JAAUPE010000010.1, forward strand.
TAACAAGGGGAGGTATCACAAGCGGTGGGTTTATATTATATTGGTATAAATAATGGTATATCCTAACCAATTACCTATTAACCTTTAGCAACAGTTTTCATATAGCGAAAAATCTTGGCAATATTACGAGCATCATCAATTCCCCGGTGATGGGTTCCTATTAATTCAAATCCCAATTTTTCTAAAGCACCTGCCATTGCAAAAACCTTAGATACACCAAGATAATCGGAGAATTGCTTTTTAATATTGATATGTTCAGGTGTAAAGGATAGGGAATTTGATGAAATTTACAATCTTGATTAAATTGTCTTTTATCATAATCTCCCCAAGAACAAAAGGTGTAATTAGGAAATTTTGACATCCAGTCTTTAAAGCTAATCATTACTTCTGGAAATGTCGCAGCATTTTCAACATCGCTTTGCTTAATCGTGGTTAACTGCGTACAGAAATCAGTCAAAATTGGATGACGAACAGGTTTAATAAATTGTTGATATTCCGATTCCACTTCCCAAGTACTGCGATTCAGTATTACCGCACCAATTTCAATTATTTCTGTCTCCTGACGGGGAATACTTTTATCATCCGAGCAAGTTGCTTCCAAATCAATAACTAAAAAATAAAACTTTCTATTATCTTTATTCATCGTGTATTCTTACCTTTTTATCCTTCTTCGTATTCCGTATCAATCTCAATCTCTAAGCTATCTTCGTCAATTCGTACATATAAAATATTCGGACGACAGCAAACCTGGCAATCTTCAATATATTTTTGCTGACTTCCCTGACTAACATCAATAAAAGTAGTATTTTCTTCACCACAAAATGCACAATAATATTCGGCTGTTGTTTGCATTAGTCCTGATTTGTAAGTAAGGAATCGGAAATTATAAGTTAGGATTTTTAGTAGATTATTTACCCTGCTTGACATTCAAGAATATTGTAGGGGAACCCACGGTTGTTTGCTCTAATTTGTATTTTATAAATTAAAAATTATAAACTCCCCATTTTTGAATAGCACTACGAAGTGCCCCTAACGGTAAACTTTCCAAACTAAAAGATTCACCATTTTCCACATATTTCCAAGCTTCAAAAAATGCTTTTACCCCAGAGGAAGCACCATCAGGGTGATCCATAATCCCAGTACCCGCATTCAAAATCACATCTTCACCATAATCAGCGATCGCTTTTGGCACAACACCAGGATGAATACCAGCAGAAGGAACTGGCATCACATCCCGAATTCTCAAGCGATCGCGAATTTTTGCTTCATCTTCAGCCGTAATGGTAAATTACCATAGTGGGCAGGATACAAAACGGCATCTGCACCAGCATAAGCCATCAAAGTACCCAGGGTAATCGAGTAATCGATACCGTAATCGGGAGCAGCAGAAATTGCCCCTACACCAGCAGGATGGGTAAATATGGGTACACTTATTTCTGGATCGGTAGCAAGAGCTTCGAGTACAGAAAAGCCGTAGGAGAAGACATTTAATAATAAGGCATTTGCACCATTACGCACTAACTCACGGGCATTTTGAATTAATTTTGTGGCATTTCCCGTAACATTAACAGCATAAAGTATGGTGCGTCCTGTCTCTTGTTTGACCCGATCGATAATTACACGACAAGCTTTGAGACGTTCTAAAGTAGGAGCAGAATCGAGATTCCCTAAAATTTCATCGTCTTTGATAATATCTAATCCAGCTTCCGCAACTTGTCGAAAAATATCAGCATGATCTGTTGCCGAAAGTCCCAAAGCTGGCTTAAAAATTGCCATAATTAGTGGACGGTTAAATACATCAAGTAGTTTGCGGATACCAGCAATGCCAAATTTGGGACGCAAACCGTAATTTTCTGGTAATTGTAAATCTACTACTTTTGCTGCACCAGCCATCGAATACTTACCGAATATCATTGTTAGCAAACTAGGGATATCATTTTCCACATTGGTTTCGGGAAAGTGAATTGTTGCAGTGCTATGTCCTTGAGGTTCGGTAATTACTGATATAACTTCACCTAGATGTGCTTGTAAACTTGCTTGACGATGGGCAAATCTAGCATCCCAAGTACCAACAGTTTGCCCAATTGCGATAATTTTAGCTTGTTTTTCGGCATCAACACCAGATGGGAAACGATAATTAACTGCGATCGCCATTTTTTCTAACTGTATTATTTAATATGTTGCTTCAGGAAAATAATTGTCGAAGTGATTCTAAGGTATCATCATTGACGCGATTTTTCACAGATAACGTGCAATCATAATCAGTGGCTAAAGCAAAATATTACATACAGCAGAAGTCAGAGTTTTATGAGTACAGCAGTCAGAAGTAAAACAGCTTTATATATGGCTTTTGGATTGTTTGACTGTACCTCCTATAATTGCAACCTACTGTAAGTTAATTACCTAAGTTAATTATGGTAAAAATTTATGCTGGCTGAGCCGAATTTTTAATCCTCTTTTTCCATCTTTACCAATGCCATATTTATCTTCTGCAAGCGAAATTAATCACTTTATTAGCGAATGTACTCAAGCTAATATTCTCTGGCTAGATACAGAAGTTGCTGATTTTAGAACTAAAAAACCAAGATTATCACTAATTCAAGTACTAGATGATGCCCATGATGTGAGTGGTGTAAAAAGTTTTATTTTAGATGTGCTGGAACAGCCCGATATAGTAGCTAATTTTATTAATAAAATTATGATTAATCCAGCTATTGAAAAGGTTTTTCATAATGCTAATTATGACTTAAAATTTTTAGGGGCAAAAAAAACAAAAAATGTTACTTGCACTTTAGAGATGGCAAGAAAAATACCATATTATCTGTTACCTTTGCCAAACTTGAAATTGCAAACTTTAGCTACCGGAATTTGTAATTTTCAAAACATTAATAAACAGGAACAAACCAGTGATTGGGGGCAACGTCCTTTAACATCAGAACAAATTGGGTATGCATATTTAGATTGTATATATCTCGCTCAAGTACATCAAAAGTTAGTAAAATTGAGCCAGCAAGTAAGCCCAGAACCAAGTCATGAAGATATTATAGTACTGTCAACAAGGTATCAAGAAATTGAACAAAAATATAAACTTTTAAATTCAGAAATTGAACATTTGCAAGAACGTCTTAAAAAAGCGATGCTAGCTCAAAATATTTTAGAAACAGCAGATTTTAAATTGACACCCTACGAACGTAGTACGGTTAAAGTTGCTTTTTTAGAGTTAGCAGAGTTAGTTAGCAATCAAAAACTTAATTTAGATTTTCCAGTAACTTTAACTAAAAACTTACAAAAAGATTTAGCCGAACATCTGGAAAAATTACATCTTAATGAAGAAAAAATAACTTCTTTCCGGTTAAACTCTCGTAACCAAGAAGATGATAACTAGTTAATAGTAATTAGTCTTTGAGTAGATGTGATACTAAGTTATTAATTAAAGTCGAATTATTTTGCTTTAAAATCAAAGCTTACAGAAACTTGTAGCCTCAATTTCCGAACTCAGTCTCATGTTAATACTGCTCGGCAATGGTTACAAGCTTATTTACATTACTTTCCGCCTGATGTCAAAATAAGCACCTCATACTTTAATATATTTTGTTTAAAGATTTATCATAATTTTATTAAAATCCAATTGAATAAAACTAAAATCCAACAATCTCTTGAGTAATCAAAATTAAGAATTTAGTAGTTAGGAGCCAAAGTTATTGATCGATAATAGTCATATAAAATTAGAAATATATCGTCATTACAAGGATTTCGGGTCATGACAAAGTATAAATATTTTTGCTTACTCACTTAATTTGCAACAAGTAGACAGGTTGAGTATATATAACTAAAAAATTGTTTAATATTAGTTTAATCTTGAAAGAATAGTCGGTTGAGTTATTGTAGTGGTCTGATGATGGAATGTTTATTGTTTAAATTGAGTTTTAATTAATTTATGAAATTTAAGTTATTGAAAAAGCAATTTGTCAAAGAGCAATTTGTAAAAACAAATAAAACAAACATCACAATAGTTGCACTGATTATTTTTACAGAAATTATACTTGTTTCTTGCAGCCAAAAAAATGATGTTTTAGTCACAGAAATAGGTGTAAATCCCCCCAAACAACCTGCGATCGCAAAACCAACAAAACCCACAGACTTCTTCATTCAAGGACAACAAAAACAAAGCAAAGGAGATTTACGCGGTGCGATCGCAGCTTATAATCGAGCCATACAGCTAAATCCCAACTACGGAGCAGCATATAACAGTCGCGGTTTAGCCAAATTTGACATGGGAGATAAACAAAGTGCGATCGCAGACTACAATCAAGCCATAAAAATCAATCCCAACGATGCCCAAGCATACAACAATCTAGGTAACGCCAAAGCCGCACAAGGCGATATCAACGGCGCAGTATCAGACTACAATCAAGCAATAACATTATCCCCCAAATACGCCGACGCTTACAACAACCGAGGCAATGCTCGCGCTTCACAAGGGGATAGAAACGGTGCTTTAGCAGACTACAATCAAGCCATTCAACTCAACTCAAATTACGCTGTAGCCTACAATAATCGAGGAAATGCCCGCGCAGCACAAGGAGATACAAATGGTGCTGTTGCTGACTACGACGAAGCCATTCGCATCAATTCCAACTTCGCAGCAGCATACAATAATCGAGGAAATGCCCGTGCAGCACTAGGAAGCAAAGAAGCGGCAATTTCTGACTTACAAAGAGCCGCAGATTTATTTAAACAACAAAATAATACCGACTTGTATCAACAAGCTGTAAATACTTTGAATGAACTGAAAAAATAGCTTATTTGGATTTTGGATACGTTCGCTACCCTGTGGAAAGCCACTCTGGGAGTGTCTACGCTCATTACAAGCTTTAGATTTTGGATTTTAGATTAATATTGAGTTTCGCGATCGCTTTACTCGGACTTTAGATATATGTATAATGATTGATATAAATGAAGGGGAGTAGCTACTGACAAAGTTAGAACTATCTAATGTTTTGTCAGTTCATTTGAATCAACATGCTGGTGATGAACCTGGTTCAGATGGCAGAATCTATAGTTAGTAGTCAAACAAAATGACTAATAGAAATTAACTATTAACTAATTAAAAATAATTGCAAGCGAGACCTTCACTAAGTTCACACATATGTAAATGTGTAGAGCTTGGTGAGGTCTTTGTTAAATTAACCCAACTTAGATTCATCAAGCTTTACACACCGCAAAATTAACGGGAGCTTGAGAGTGCTAACAGCTTTTACTGCTGGGTTAACGGTGATTACAGCAACAGAATTACTCGATAAAACATTCTTTATTGCTATGTATTTAGCAATGAAACATTCACGGTGGTTGATATTTAGTGCGGCCACATCAGCTTTAGCCGCAATGACAATACTATCGGTTGGTTTGGGGCAATTCGCATCATTCTTGCCCAAAAATACCGTACATCATTTAGAAATTGCTTTATTTTTAGGCTTTGGTTTAAAATTAATTTACGATGCCTATAAAATGCCAGTCGTAAATAATTGCGATCGCGTTCTTGAAGAAGCTGAGGAACTCGTAAGCAAAGCTGAAGAACAAATCGTAGCTAAAACCACCTGGGCAATTTGGCTAGAAGGATTTTTATTAACATTTGTTGCTGAGTGGGGTGATAGAACCCAACTAGCAACGATATCACTTGCGATTGACAAAAACCCGTTTGGAGTCACCGCAGGAGCAGTTTTAGGACATGCAATTTGTACTTTGATTGCCGTTACTTGTGGCAAAATGCTTTGCGGACGCATTACAGAACGTCAATTAACTTTTATCGGTGGAGCATTATTTATACTGTTTGGGATTTTGGCAGTATTTGAGAAAAACTAAACGATTTTGGATTGAACCCGTAGGGGCAAACAACTGTTTGCCCTAATTATTTGCCCACAAACGATTGTTTTCCTAGCATCTCTCCAAACCTCACCACAATTCCAGCAATTTTATTGAAACACCTTGTTAGGTAAGCAAATTAAATAAGCGATCGCACTTCTTCAATTACAACAAAAGCGTAAAATATCATTGACAAAATATGCTAAAACTAGCATATTAAAAGCATGAGTAATTTGTTGAAACCAGTCGAATGGGTTGGAAGCTCACTTGATGACTTGGAAGAGTTTCCAGAAGAAGTACAGCAGGTGATGGGTTATGCTCTGTACCTGGCTCAATGTGGTGATAAACACGACTCAGCAAAACCACTCAAAGGATTTAAGGGAGCAGGAGTCTTAGAAATCGTCGAAGATTTTGATAGTGATACCTACAGAGCAGTCTATACAGTTAAATTAGCAGATATAGTTTACGTTTTACATGCTTTTCAGAAGAAGTCAAAACATGGTATTTCTACACCAAAACAAGATATTGAATTAATCGAAGCAAGATTAAAACGGGCAAAAGAACATTACGCACAAAACTACAAAAAGTAGATAATCAGGATAATTATATGACTGAAGAAATAAATGTTCAGAAAAGTAGCGGAAATGTATTTACCGATCTAGGTTTAGCCAACCCAGATGAACTACTTGTGAAAGCAGAATTAGCACGTCAAATTGGTACAATAATCACTCAACGAAATATCACTCAAATTGAAGCTGCACAATTATTAGGAATTGACCAACCTAAAATTTCATCCCTCATGAAAGGTAAACTATCAGGTTTTTCAACAGAACGACTTTTTCGTTTTCTGAATGCTTTGGGTTGCGATGTAGAAATTACAGTGAAGAATAAACAATCTAATTATGAGGCTAAAACAAAGGTTTGTATTGATTAAAATTGTACTCGCGAGGTTTTTACCAGAGATTGATTTCATACCGCAATCTCGACAATTTGAGCATTTGATTCTATTTTGTGACTACTATTTGCGACTTCTAACCATCCTTCTATAGCATCTTTCAAATTAATTAATACCTCTTCCATCGTCTCACCCTCAGTAATACAACCGGGGAGCGCTGGAACTTCAGCCCAATAACCACCTTCTTCTGCTGGATGAATAATTGCTTTTATTTTCATCGACTTCTATTTTCGTTTACTCATACTCAATTATGCTAACACTCGAAGTATGTGGAAAACTTCAAATTCATCATAATTCAAATAACACTAATCGAGCATGATGTTTATACTTTTACAAATACGATTTTGCGAACATGACTTCCAAAGGTAGTCACCTTCGATTTCTGCGGGTAGATACATAGAGTAAAGCTTATCGTGCTTTCTTAATGGCTTTCTGTAAGTAAGTAGGAGCGATGGTGCAAGGTATCCGCTTTACAGCGATGTTCCTGAAGGGAACCGCGCAAAGCGCGATCGCACTTCTCCAAACTTCACTACAATTCCAGCAATTTCGGGAAAATGCGATACTATCACAGGTGCGATCGCACTTCTTCAAACCACTGCTTTTTAAAAACTGCCATATTCTAGCTAAAATTTATCAAGCTAAATTTGATACCATGCTGTCAAAGCTACAGCCAAACCATCAGCAGCATCATCAGGTTTAGGTATTTCATCTAAGTTTAGTTCCCGTGCTACTGCTTCTTGAACTTCAATTTTTTCTGCATTCCCATACCCAGTCAAAGCTTGTTTGATTTGAGCGGGTGTAAACTCAACATACGGAAGTTTGTGCTGGGCAAGTACCAACATGATGACACCTCGCGCTTGAGCGATTAATATGGTATTTCCCATTCGATAAAAAAACAGTTTTTCGATTGCGACTAAATCGGGTTTTATCTCTCCAATTAGGGTGTGTAAATCATCAAATAAAGTACATAATCGCGTTCCCATTTCCTCTTTTGCTGACGTAACGATCGCACCATAATCTACCATCTGTACTGGTGTATTCTGCAAGCTGTTTTGGTTCTGCGTACAGTTAATCGCACCAAACCCTAAAATGGCAAATCCTGGATCGATCCCTAAAATACACTTCGACATATACTTTTTATTTATTTGAATTTACAGAGACAAATTAATTATCATTAGTAAGATTGGCAACTTAAATTACCAGTTTTTGGTCTAATCCAATGGGGAAATGTAATAATTCCACACTTGGGGTTTCAAACTGGTAGTGTACATTTTCTGTTAATCATTGTTTAGACCACTGCTAAAAAATGCTGGTATGTCAATTGGTTTTATTAAACAAGCTCTTAATAGTCTGCAACGGCAGTCTCGTCGTCACACTCCCCACCGTGTTAGTCAGTGGTTCAAATGGTTGTCCCCTGGTCTTTCGATCAAACGCTGGCTACTAATTAGTGTCGGAGGTGTGCTGCTTGGCTGTTTGGGATTGGCGATTTGGATTCGACTAACGCCAATTTTTTGGGCAATTGAGTTAATTAGAAATTTTCTGAGCACAATCACCGATATTGTACCCTACTACATTAGCGGTCCTTTTGTAATGCTATTTGGTTTGTTGTTACTCGTTTGGGGACAAACCCGCACCGTCAGTTCGATTACTGAGGTCATTCGTCCGAATGCTGATGAGGAACTCGTTGATGTGTTGCTGGCACATCGTCGCTTGTACCGGGGACCAAAAATAGTTGTAATTGGTGGGGGAACTGGTCTTTCTAACCTGTTGCGGGGTTTGAAGAGTTACAGCGCTAATATTACAGCTATTGTCACTGTAGCTGATGATGGTGGCTCTTCTGGAAGGTTACGGCAAGAATTTGGGGTGTTACCACCGGGGGATATTCGTAACTGTTTGGCAGCGTTAGCGGATGAGGAAAAGTTATTAACAGAATTATTTCAATACCGCTTTAGCGTTGGTGATGGTTTGAGCGGTCATAGTTTTGGTAATTTATTTTTAACTGCTTTAAGTGAAATTACTGGAGATTTAGAAAGGGCGGTGGCTGCCAGTTCTAAGGTATTGGCGATTCGCGGACAGGTTTTACCCGCAACCCTAAGTGATGTAAGGCTTTGGGCTAAGTTAGCTGATGGTCGGCGAATTGAGGGTGAGTCAAGTATTTCCAAGGCTGAAGGTAGTATTGTTGACCTGGGCTGTACTCCTGCGAATCCTCCAGCTTTACCAGCAGCAATCAAGGCAATCCAGGAAGCTGACTATATTATTATGGGACCGGGAAGCCTTTATACTAGTGTGATTCCCAACTTGTTAGTACCGGAAATTGCCGATGCGATCGCAGCAACAGACGCTCCTCGTATTTATGTTTGCAATATCATGACACAACCGGGGGAAACTCAGGGTTATTCGGTAGCGGAGCATATTCTGGCAATAGATAAAGTCTGCGGTAGACGTTTATTTAATGCGGTGTTGGTTCACAAGAAATCCCCTTCTGCTCGTGCGCTAATTCGCTATTCTCAAAGTAATTCCCATCCGGTTTTTTTAGATCGAGAAGATGTCACAAAGCTGGGAAGACGAATTGTTTTGGCAAATGTCATGCATGAGGATGAAAATGGATGTGTGAAGCATGACTCTGAAAGGTTAGCAAAGGTGCTATTTCGTTGGTATACGGGAGCTAAGGTTTAGAGAATATCCCCGACTTTTTTGGCAGAGGTTGGGGATATTTAGTCCGTAGTTTTTCAGTTGGCAGATAGGATTGTGGTGTAATTTTAGTTATATTTCCGGAATACCAATTTAATTTTTGGTATTCATCTTTTGTTGTCTTCAGTAAGGGGTAGGGTTACGTAGATTTTAAGTAGTATTTGCACTGATGCAATATTTTTTACAAATGCGTTATTTTACATGTAATTAAGATTTTAATTGAAAATTGTAATTTAGCCTTTAGATTTAAAATAGAAATGACTATGACTATTTCATTATCACATTATCAAAGGTAGGGTTAACAAGATGAAGTCTCCAGAGGAACGGGAACAAGATTTACAACGTCTTGAAAGAGAACTTCGGCAAAAAGAAACTGAACTAAGATTACGAGAGTTAGATACCGAAGTCAATCAAGAATCAGTTAAGTTGTACAAAACTACAAAAGTAAAAGACCAGGTAAAAAATCAAGAGAAGGGGCAATTATGGAAAGGTAAAGCACTTCTTGGTCTGAAGCTGTTTGGACTTGGAGTTGTCGCATTAATTGCAGTTAGAGTTGCATCAGTTTTTGCGAATGTCTTCATTGTAGTAGCTCTGGCATTTGCTGGCTACAAGCTATTTTTGGAAAAGAAAAAGTAATATCTAGAAAATAATTAGGAATTAAGTGCATGGCAGGTAAGTTTGAAACTGATACTTTTATCAATGATTTAGAACGTGTTGTTCAAGTTCGTGCTGAAGTTTCAGCATCGCTCAATCAGATTGCTGATACTATTAATGAAGCTGAAATAATTGGTGAAAGTAATTCGGGTAAACTCAGTTTAGAACGCGATATTGAAGATATGCGTGTCGCTAGTAAAAACCTCCGAAGTGGAGTCTTCCGCTTGATGGTTTTGGGCGATATGAAGCGGGGTAAAAGCACATTTTTGAATGCGTTAATTGGGGAGAAAATTTTACCTAGCGATGTTAATCCTTGTACTGCACTTTTAACTGTCTTGCGGTACGGTTCGCAGAAGAAAGTTACAGTCTACTTTAACGATGATAAACCACCGCAAGATATGGGGTTTGATGAATTTAAACATAAGTATACTATCGACCCTGCGGAAGCAAAAAGGTTAGAGCAAGATAATAAACAAGCATTTCCTAATGTTAGTCATGCAATAGTGGAATATCCCTTACCTTTATTAGAAAAAGGGATTGAAATTGTTGATAGTCCAGGTTTGAATGACACGGAAGCTCGGAATGAATTGTCGCTAGGTTATATTAATAATTGTCATGCGATTTTATTTGTGTTGCGTGCTTCCCAACCCTGTACTTTAGGTGAGAGAAGATATTTAGAAAATTACATCAAAGGTCGTGGTTTATCGGTATTCTTTTTAGTTAATGCTTGGGATCAAGTCAAAGAAGCATTAATCGATCCTGATGATGAAGAGGAATTGCGGGAATCTGAAGGACGTTTGCGGCAAGTATTCCAAGCAAATCTGGCAGAATACTGTCTTGTTGATGGTCAAGATATATACAACGAACGAGTATTTGAACTTTCGTCGATTCAAGCACTTCGCAAACGCTTAAAAAATCCCCAAGCAGATTTGGAAGGAACGGGTTTCCCCGAATTTATGGGAGCATTGAACATTTTTCTGACTAGAGAGCGTGCAGTAGCGGAATTACGGCAAGTACGAACCTTAGCACGTCAAGCAGGGAACAATACCCATGAAGCGGTTCAAAGACGCATACCTCTGTTAGAAAAGGGAGTAGAGGAATTGCGATCGCGGATCGATTCAGTTGAACCTGAGTTTAATCAGCTTACTAGTATTCGCGACCAATTTAAAACTGAAATTCTGCAAACACGGGACAATCAAGCACATACAATATCTGATTCTTTCCGCAATTATGTATTAAAGTTGGATGACACTTTTGAAACAGATTTTCTCCGCTATCAACCGGAGTTAAATGTATTTGATTTTCTTAGTAGTGGCAAACGGGAAGCATTTAATACGGCACTGCAAAAAGCATTTGAACAGTACATTGGTGATAAGTTTGCTGCTTGGAGTTTGACGGCAGAAAAAGATATTAATACTGCATTTGCACAACTTTCCAAAAGTGCTGCGAAATACGGTCAATCATACAATCAAATTACTAATCAAATCACTGAAAAATTAACAGGTGAAAAGCTTCGGGTTCATCCCCATGTATCATCTGAAGAGGATAATGCACCTAGTTGGGCAAAATGGGCAATGGGTTTGTTGTCTTTGTCTAGGGGAAATCTGGCAGGTTTTGCAATGGCAGGGGCAGGTTTTGATTGGAAGAATATCTTATTAAATTACTTTACTGTGCTGGGAGTTGGTGGTCTAATTTCAGCAGTTACAGGTATTTTTCTTGGTCCAATTGGATTTGCTTTGCTGGGTTTAGGTGTGGGTATGTTGCAAGCTGACCAAGCTAGGAAAGAGTTAGTTAAAACGGCTAAAAAAGAATTAGTTAAGTATCTTCCTAAGGTTGCCAATGAGCAATCTAAAACTGTTTATGATGCTGTCAAAGAGTGTTTTGACGCTTATGAACGGGAAGTTAGTCTCAGAATTAATGATGATATCCAATCGCGTAAATCTGAATTGGATAATTTGCTGAAGCAGAAAGAAAATCGCGAAGTTAATCGTGAAAGTGAATTAAAGCGTTTAAGTAAGTTAGAGGATGATGTTTTTGGTCAGTTGCAGATAATTGAATCTGCTTACAATAACTTATTAAGTTATTACAGTTAATACCTGAAAATCAAATATCAAACCAAGTGAAACAAGAAACCCAGTTTCTACGAAGAAACTGGTCGTCAAAACAACAATTTTGCATAGAAACCGAGTTTCTTTGTGTAAGTCTAACCAATAAAAATAAATCAATATAATATCCCTGAATTTCTCAAAAAGTCAGGGATAAAAATAAAATATAAAAGTTAGCGAATATGCCACAATCTAAAAATTATCAACAATTAGTAGAAGCACTAATAAATACATCTAAATCACTAAATTTAGGGATAAAATCGCAATTAAATCAAGATATTTTAGCAATCTGTAACTATCTGAATAATCCTAATTTTCGGATTGCGGTATTTGGTCCTTTTAATCATGGCAAATCCACTTTATTAAATGCCATGTTAGGAAGTAAAACTTTACCGATTGATTTAATTCCGACAACTGGTGCAGCAATTACCGTTAAATATGGTAGCGATATTAGAACAAGAATTATGCTTGTTGATGGTAGTGAAATATATCGCAGTGGCACTGATATTCTTAAGCAATTTGCAATTTTAGATAATAATAGAAGAATGCGGGGTGATGTTGTTTCTGTTGAAGTCTTTTATCCTCACCCATTTTTAGAAACCGGAATTGAATTTCTCGATTTACCTGGCACAAATGACCGAGAAGCACAGGATAATTTAGTTAGAGAGCAATTATTAAGTGCCGATTTAGTTGTTCAATTACTCGATGCTCGTAAACTAATGACATTAGGTGAACGGGAAAATTTGCGTGATTGGTTATTAGATAGAGGGATTAAAACGGTTGTTTTTGTTGCTAACTTTCTGAATTTACTAGAACCAGAAGAACAAAAAGAAGTTCAAAATAGATTACGGTTTGTCGCTGAAAGTTTTCGGGCTGAATTACCCCCTGGTTTTAGTAATTTGTATCGAGTTGATGCCTTACCTGCTTTACGTGCCAGACTTAAAGGTGATATTTCAGCAGCAAATATTAGTGGTTTAGTTGAGTTTGAAACTGCATTACAAAATATCGCAGGAATCTTAAAACAAAATAATCAAGGAGTCAGTAAACCAAGAGTTCAAGCTGTTGCTTTAAAACTTCAATTAGGATTAAAAGAGAAAATTACCCCGATTCAAAATGAAGTTCAAAAAATCAATGAGAAAAGTAATGCTGCAAACAAGATAAAAAGAAAAGCTGAAGGATTAATTAAACAAGGTTTTACTGCTAGCATCACGAAATTACGCGAATGGTTAGCTTTGCCTAAATTACGCGAAAGATATCAAGGTGATGGTGCGATCGCATTAGCACAGGATAATTTTTCTAGTTGGGAAAGAGAAACTTTAAAAAAAGATTTACAGGAATTACAGCAAGCAGTAACTAAATGGTTATATCAAGCTGATGATTTTTTTCAGAATGAACGACCAAATGATTTGCTAATACCCTTCCCTAAGCATCCACAAGTTACCTTACCTCCTAAAATGGTAATTCTGGCGATTTGAGTGAACCAGGTTCCCTTGCCGTTGGTAGTGGCATTGGCTGGCTTTTAGGTGGTCCTTTGGGTGCGGCAGTTTTAGGTAGTATTAGTTATTTAGTGAATAAAAATATACAACAACAAGACGAAAAATCATCCCAGGAATCCTATCATCAGCAAGTTGCAAAATTATGTCTTGATGCGGTTGATGGGTATTTAAGCGAGTTTAGTCGTGTCGGATTATCAATCTTAGCGGAGTGCGATCGCAGTTCGGAAAGAGTGATTAAGTTTGTTGAGAGTATGGAATCATCTGACATAATTCAAAAGCGAGAAGAGTTACGATACTGGCAAGTTTGTTTAAATCAATTAAATCAAGCTTTGATAAACTGTTTGGAAATTGATATATCTGGTGATTTTCAGGTGGAAATAACAGAAACACAAAAAATTGGTAGTTCTCAATCTGTGTATCGTTCGCAAGGAGTAGGAATAAGAGAAGATGTGGGAACTAGAAAAACTGAAAATACAAAAGTCGAAAATAAGCAAGTCGAAGAAATAAAAACTGAAAATAAAACTCCAAAACAACAAGTACAAGCAAGTAATTACTCGACATCTAACTTTTATAGCTCGAATGCTACTTCTACAAAATCTCTACATATTAACGATTTAGATGCAAAATTTCGGAGTTGGGAACTTGATGAGGAAATCGCGCAAATAAAAGCAAATATAGGTTCGTCGGGGAATCGAACTCAACAACATCAAAAAAATCATAGTCAAGCTAATAGTCAAGCTAATAATCAAACTAATAATCAACTGAAAACCCAAACGGAAAAAGATAAGATTGCTCGTGGGTATGTGGTATTGGGATTGGAAAATGGTGCGACAATGAATGAGGTTAAGCAAGCTTATAAACAATTGGTGAAAAAATGGCATCCTGATTTGTTTGTTGGGAAACCGCAACAGTTACAGCAAGCACAGGAAAAGATGCGTCAAATTAATGATGCATATTCTTTATTAGGTGAATTTATTGGGTGAATAAATGATTTTTATCAAGCAGAGACGCGGAGAGAATATATCAAAATATTATAAAATAATATAAAATAAACTAAATTACCAAATTTTACTTAAATCTAATACAAATCCGGGTAAAATATTTTCTCCACTCATTGTTGCTGGATTATCTAAACATTCGACTTCTATTTCTGGACAATAAACATAAACTTTACGGTTTTTGCGATCGATTAACCAACCAAGTTTAATTCCCTCTTCTTCCATATATTCTTGCATTTTCTCTTGTAATGTTTTGAGATTATCACTCGCTGACATTAATTCAATTACAAAATCGGGACAAATAGGAGCAAATTTTTTCTGCTGTTCTGAAGAGAGTAAATTCCAACGTTCTAATTTAATCCATGAAATATCGGGAGAACGTTCTGCACCAGTAGATAATGTAAATCCTGTATTAGAATCAAAACAAAGCCCAGTACCGTCTTTTTCTGACCAGACATATAACTGTCCAGCAATATTAAAGTTACGATTTCCTGTTTCCGAACCTGTTGGTGGCATTATTGATATGTCTCCATTTTTATTACGTTCAATCCGTAAATCACGATTCATCCGACAGAAGTCAAAAAATTGTTCCTCGGTCATTTTGGCAGAAGACGGAAATTGCAGTACGAGGGGGAATGACATAATCGTAATTTCCTTTTAACTTCAAATCTTTGATTCAACCAGTTTATTTCTCTATTTTGACTCCTAAAATGAAAGAGTGGACATTAAATCCACCCTTTACAAAAAATCATATGAAGATTTATTTATTTGGCTGAGGAGTCATCCGTAAATATGGTTTAACTTCTTGATAGCCTTTGGGAAATTTTTGCTTGAGAACTTCTGGGTCTTTCAAAGAAGGTACAATTACACAATCATCGCCATCTTTCCAGTCTGCGGGGGTAGCAACGCTGTAATTGTCGGTAAGTTGCAACGAATCAACCACACGCAAAATTTCATCAAAATTACGTCCAGTGCTGGGAGGATAGGTAAACGAAAGACGCAATTTCTTATTAGGGTCAATCACAAATACCGATCGCACCGTCACAGTTTCAGCTGCGTTGGGGTGAATCATATCATAAAGTGTCGAAACTTTACGGTCGGGGTCTGCCAAAATTGGATAATTTAACGCAGTACCTTGAGTTTCTTCAATGTCACCAACCCAACCATTGTGGGATTCCACATCATCAACGCTAAGTGCGATCGCTTTGACATTTCGCTTATCAAATTCGGGTTTGAGTTTTGCCACAGTTCCTAATTCGGTAGTGCAAACTGGGGTAAAATCAGCAGGGTGAGAGAACAATATTACCCAACTATTGCCAGCCCAATCATAGAAATTGATTTCACCGTGGGTCGATGCTTGGGTAAAGTTGGGTACTATATCACCTAAACGGAGAGCCATACAAATTCCCTGTCAGTTACAAAGCCATACGTGTCTACTTATGAATAATGCCATAAAACACGATATTCCGATTGGGATTTAGTGGTTAGTTACAAAATATTTAGTTATGTATCCTCAATGAAATACTAAGATTTATTTATTAACTTCTGATATTCCTGGATCAGTTGACGTGCGATCGCATCCCAACTATAGTTTTCCAAAGCGTAATTTCGGGCATTATTTCCTCGATTTTTGCACTCTTCAGGGTTTTGCAAAGCTTCTTTTAGTGCATTAGTCAAAGATTCAACTTCAGTTTTCGTTACCCATCCCGACTTACTGTTATGGATTTCATGCCAAATATGAACTCCGTCGGAAATAACAACAGGTTTACCAGCTACCATTGCTTCAGCTACGGCAATTCCAAAGTTTTCGTAATATGAAGGTAACACGAATAAATCGGCAATTTGGAGTAATGCAGATTTTAATTCACCTGTAACAAAACCAGTAATTGTTGTATGGGAATGTAATAATGAATTTTGAATTTGTTTTTGAATTCCTTCCTCATAGCTGGGGTCTTGTGGATTAGTTCCAGCAAGTATAAAATGAAATTTTAAACCTTGGGAAAGTAACTTTTCTAAAGCAGGAATTAATAAATCAAAACCCTTTTTTGGGTCAATTCGCGACATGAATAATAATAAAGATATATTTTGAGGAATTTTAAATTTCTCAAGTAAATTATTATGGCTTTGTTGTTGGGGAGGAATAACACCTAAAGGCAAAACTAAATCATGGGTTTTTACCCCAAATCTTTCTGAGACTTTTGCTTCTTGATTACTGGTAAAATGAATAGCTGCTGCCCCTGCTAAATTAGGACGTTCTAAAAGTGCTGCATAAACTTGTTTTAATTGCTTTTTTTATGTAAATCAGCAGGGTCTAAAGTTCCTAAAGGACGTAAAATATAAGGTAACTTTTCCTGACGACAAATCCTCGCAGCAAAGCTACTCACAGGTGAAAACAAAGCATGAATGTGAGCTAAATCATATTCCCTAGCATGTTGTTTTAGCCAATTAAGTAAATCTAGAGAAAACTTATAGCGACGAAACGGAGAACAGCGAAAATAAATTATCTCATAACCATCTTTTTGTATAGGTCGATTTAAAAGAACATCCAAAGACTTTTGACCATTATCACCATTACTATCAGTAGTTAAAATTGTAACTTTTACACCTTCTTTTACTAAAGCTGGTGCTAGTCCTAATACCATTTGACTTGGACCACCATAAATTAATGAAATTGAGGGAACAATCTGTAAAATTTTCATTTATTAGTTATAAATTAGGAGTTAGGAGTTAGGTTTCTGGAGACGTTCCACCGGAACGTCTTTACGAGGGTTCTAGCTGTATTTCTGGTCTGAACCGTAGTTTGCTACTGCTCCGCAGTACCGTATTGAGGAGTTATTAATTAGGAATTAGGAATTAGGAATTAGGAATACTTAACTCTAATCAAATTTCCAATGCTCAATGCCCAATTCCCAATGCCCATTAATAATTAACTAATTCTTGATAAAATTCTAATTGCTGTTTTGCCAAAGCCTTATTTGTATATTGTGACATTGCCTTTGCATAACCCAACTGTCCCAAATTATGAGCTAATTCAGGATTATCCATCAATTGCATCAAACAATTAGCAAGAGCTTCCACATTACCTTCAGGAAAAACCATCCCAGTATCCCCAATCACGTGAGGAATCTCACCAGAATCCGAACCAATTACAGGAACTTGACATCCCATGGCTTCGATAATTACATGACCAAATTGCTCCTTCCAACCAACAGAAGTCAAAGTTTTAAACTTATAAGTAGTCTCAGATGGTAAAACTAAAGTACTCATCAAATTAATATACTTAGAAACTTCATCATGTGCCACACTTTCAACTAAAATAATTCGGTCTTGAAGATTATTCTCAACCGCTTTTCGCATTAATTCTGCTTTTAATTCACCTCTACCTAACAACAAACACTTCCAATCTTTATCTTTGATACTTGCTAAAGCATCAAAAAGCGTCAAAATCCCCTTTTCCGGCACAAATCGACCAACAAAACCAATTACAAACTCACCCAATTTAATCCCCAAACTCTCTGCCAAATCTGGTTGTAATTTCGGAGCAAACAAAACTTCATCAATTCCCAACTGAGGCATAACTTTAATTGCCCCTTTGTAGTTGCGATCGCGTAAAATTTCCGCACCATCTTGATTACCAGAAATAACCCCATGAGTATGACTAAGATTATACTTTTCCAGTGATGATATGGGAAATTTGAGTTTGTAAGGTAAATTCCACCAAGTAAAAAAGAGGTTTTTTGCATTTAATCCCAACAACTTATTTAAAGTAATCATTTGGGCATAAGCTAAACCTTTAGAACCTTGTTCAACTTGGATAATATTGGGTCGATATTTTTTAAATACTGAAATTAAATCTGTTCCAAATGTTAGTAATCCTTGATGATTTTCGCTAAAATTAGATACCGGAACTATTCTGAATTTACCTTCGTCTTTAAATTGAGTTTCAATAATTTTACTTTGTACACCGCCAGGATTCCAACGTTTAGGAACAACAACTGTTACCTCCGTATTTGGTTCTAGTTGAGATAAAGCACGCAATTTTTCACAATTTAAATCAACTATATAAGTATGACTGGCAACTAGAATCTTCATCTGCTTTCTACAGGGTAAAAGAGTAATTATGAATGTTTGAGCTTGCGAAAAGAACTATTAAAAGAACGAATCACAAATAAAGTAAGATAACGAATGGCAGATAAAATTTGCTTGGAGTTTTTAGGGAAGGTTGGAGTCGAACTTGCCCACATAGACTTTTTAAGATAAGTCCAGTACAGTTCTTTTTGAGTGTCCATACACCAAACTTGCCAAGGTTTTAATGAACCGACAAAATGAATAATTACAGACTCTTGATTGACTTGTGATTGGTTAGAATATGCGTCAACTAAGGAATTCCACCTTGAATCTAAATTGATGTAGTTACCATCAATTATTTTGTTTAATGCATCTTGATCCCAGTATTTAATCATTTCCGGATAATTACGGATAAATTCAATTGCTTTTAATCCTATCTCTTCACGTCGCCAATAATCCAAATTAATTAACATTACTCCGGAATTAAAATAATAATTCCCTTGTAGTTGTAACCTCTGCTTAGTAGTAATAGCTTTACCACCACATGCTGCTACTGGATAGTTGGTGATATCTAGATTAAACAGTTCATCTACAGAACTATTTACTACTAAGTCTGAATCTAAGTACAGAATTTTATTGAGTGTATTGGGTAAGACATCTGCTGCTAATAAGCGAAAGTAATTAGCAGCAGATGCGTGTGCTGTAACCTTCAGCCCGTAAAACTCTTCAATATTAATTTTATAAATACAAACTTCAACTTTGTAATTTTGGCTAATTTCATCCAATTTTTGCTTTAAATTGTCGCTTAATTTATCAATTATTATATGTATTTTACTGACTTCTCCAAAATTGTTGATCAGAAGAGATGTAACTGAGACCCCAAAATGTTGTTCGTACCTTTCATCAAAGCAAAATAGAATTTCCATGTTTTTTTTGTTAGTGATTGTATCAGTAAAATAATTTTGACTAATGAATTGATTACTGCCGATTATTAGCTTTTATTAGCTATCGATTTCAAAAACAATTCATCTTGCTGACTAAAAATTTGTCCATTATTCCAAATCGATTGCATCAATCTACCAAGTGCGATCACAAATGCAATTACGTAGAAGATAAATCGAGTCAATATCTTGATTGAAGAACTACTTTTGTAGCAAGGGGGATGCCCAAGAACGTGGCAGTCAAATAGTTTGGTGAAAAAACGACAGCATTGTATGGGTGTGAGATTTTTAAGACCCATGAAAAAGTGATTGTGGTAAAAAGTTATTTGATATTTGAATGAGCGTATGCCAATATCGTGACATCCACCAGTTTCCTCACCTATATGCACTAAATGAGCTTCCGGGTCATACCAAATCTTGTATCCAGTTTGACGTATTCTCAAACAAAAATCCGATTCTTCACGTACAGCACTACCGCGAAATCTTTCATCAAAATGCAAACCATACTTCTCAAAAAGTTCACGACGAAATGACATATTACAACCCCTTGCTGTTAATACTTCTTGGGGTTTCACTGTATGAACTAAATCAATATAATACCAAGCAATACCGGGGTCCATTGCTTGCGCTGGGAGGTATTCGATTGTTTTGTCATTATTATAATTCTTATCTCCTTGGGTGCGTCCTTGAGCAGCATCCTCCATTTTCATCCGGTCAAAAACACGTCCCGCAACTGCACCAACTTCAGGTTTTTCCAGATAATTTTTAGCATGTGCTTTTAAAAAACCCGATTCGAGCTTGACATCATCATCAAGAAATAGAATTATCTCACCTACAGAGCGTCTAACTGCATAATTTCTCGCACCTGGTAAACTCGCCCAACTAATACGAAACCATTTAATTTTATCACTGTCAGCTAGTTCTTTTAAATAGCTTTCAATCTCAGGTTTATGCTGAGGGGTTTGGTCTACAACTATGATTTCATAATTTGGATAATCTTGCTTCAAAGCATCTTCAATACTGTCACGTAAGGGTTCTTCACGTCCATAGGTGGGAATAATTACTGAAATAGAAGGTAAATTCATTTTCTGATTTATCGATTATTGATTATTAGTTATTGGCTATTAATTGGGTTGATGAGCATATTTTTCAATCTACTAACTAACTTTTGATTGTTTATTTCAACTCCTTACTCATGTACAGACTATCCATCAGGTCATCTCTACGTTTTTTTCTTATTCTTCTTACCTATTTTCCCTTGCACCCTTTCCGCTTGCTCTTCCTGAAGTCGCTCTAACCTGTCAATTTCTGGTAGTTTTAAAAGAATTCCAGCACCAAACCAGTAGTAAACAGCCACTGGATCGACATCCAGAGGATAGTAATAAGTGTTGTAGCTAATAAACAATATAAACACCCACATAGCTGCTCCGTAACTGCGGAAATTACGGTTTTTTATAGAACGATAAGTACGGAAGCAAATTACTGTTAAAGTTGTTACTAGTGCTAAAAAGCCAAGTACGCCGATTAAACCGACTTCATGCATCACTTTTGGATAGTATGTTTCTACTAGTTTGGTGTCGCCAAAAGCACGGGCTGAGTTAGTGGCACGTCCTAATCCATTTCCAAGAGGTCCATCCAGGTTTTTCCAAATATCTTCAAACTGCTGGGTGATAAATTCGTAGGGGGGTGAAGCTTCCCAACGTCCAACAAAACTTTCTGTTCGCTCTTGAACCACCGTTGGATTACTTACGATCGCACCTCCCAAAATCAACGCGAGTCCACCAAATACTGGTATAAAACGCTTTAAATTCGCTAACTGACCTGTAAGTATGAGACAAAGTATAAAACATGTAGGAACTAAGGCTAAAGCGATACGCTGTCCAGAGATAACCGCGTTGACAAATACCAGTGCCATCGAACCTAAGCCGACACCTCTCCACAAAATTGAGGGGTCAGAAAATCCAGTTGCAAATGCAAAAAACGTACTGGAAATGAGAAACCAAGCCCACTGCCAAGGTGCTACAAAGGTTCCTGGTAAACGAATCATCCCTTGTGACGGGCTGTAAACTAAGGAACCACCAAAATAACAACGAGCTTCGAGTGTTGCTTTGAATAATGCTGCACCTTCGGCATCATCAGTCCCTTTACAAACTCCAACTAAAAGTAGACCGTACTGAATTATACCGAGAACACAACATATAAAAATCAACACAACTTGCAGGCGTGTTATTCGTAAAAAATCTTTTTTGTTGCGAATAGTATAATAAAAACAACTAATTAACGGTACATAACCTAAAAATACTTTGAGTCCTAAAATTCCCATCCCAATAGGAAATTCTTTGAGAACTGGTTTAAATGGGACTGGGGGAGGAGGGTTAAACTGTTGCGAACCGTTGACAAATAATAGCGTCATCACACAACAACCCAGGAGAATAAATAGGGGTGTTTTGATTCCTTGGGGTATGAGAAGAGGCAAGCGTTGCTTTTTCAGGTTTTGCCACAACCCAATTAAGGCTGGGATGTAGAAAGCGTCTTTCGCTAGCTGCAAGATGGGACTGTTGCCAATGTAGTAAGTTATGGTTCCACCGATTGGTACGTAAACAAGGAAAGCTATTAAAGCTTGATTTGGGTATTTGTAACATAGGGACAAGATAATGACTGATAGAACACCGGGAACGGCAGCTTTGATACCGCCAACTAGGAATAGTATTAAACCCAGAAATAAACCACCACCACCAGCCGCAGAGAGTAAATTGATAAGTTCTTTTTTCGCTTGGGCTGCTTTACGTTTTTGAATTAAACTTTGTTTTAAGTCAATAGTTGAGTTTTCAGTCTCAGATTTAGGTTGTTTTTTAGATTTAGATTTAGATTTACTTTTTGCCATGAAAGTTTGAGATTAGGAAGACTTAGGAACTAGTAATTTTAGTTACTTTAATATTTCAGTTTTAGTTTATTTTTGAGATTTGTTTTAAGTGTTTTTACATAAATAAGCTATTTTTCTAGCATACTTATCATGTCCATATCCCCAACCTCTCCCAGAAGCCGGGGATATTTAGATATTTGCTCGATATTTGCTCTAAATATAGACTGCTTCTTCTACCTGTTCGTGATGCGCGATCGCATGAGCTAAAAATATGGCAATTTAGCGAAAAAATAGATATTTTTATTTCCAGAATTAGATATCTTATTCCCAAAAAAATAAGGACACGATATGCTCATGCCCTTACGATATTTTGAATTTTGAATTGTAAATCCTAAATTCTAAATTCTGAATTCTGAATTCTGAATTCTGAATTCTGAATTCTGAATTATAGTTTTCTAGATTTAATTTAATCGACAAGATGCTCTTGTACCGATGCAACTAGGGTTTCAGTCCAATGTTTAACCAGTTGGGCATCTTCTGCCTCCACCATGACGCGGATTACAGGTTCGGTTCCTGATGCTCGAACTAGAATTCGACCTTTGTCTCCCATTGCCGATTCGGCAGTTGCGATCGCATTCATGATTTCTTGACAATCTTCCCATGCCATGCGTTTGTTCCGGTCTTCAACACGCACGTTCTTTAATAGCTGCGGGTAAGTCGTAAAACTTTGGTCAACTAATTCACCCAAACTAATCCCAGA
This sequence comes from Calothrix sp. CSU_2_0, assembly GCA_012034595.1. GTDB lineage: Bacteria > Cyanobacteriota > Cyanobacteriia > Cyanobacteriales > Nostocaceae > Brunnivagina. The sequence goes on from JAAUPE010000010.1 coordinate 38,343, forward strand.
TTCGCGCACCAAAGCTGTAATGTGCAATGCAGTTAACAAGCCATCACCTGTCATTCCATAATGACGACACAAAATATGTCCCGACTGTTCACCACCTAACATTGCCCCTGCCTTAAACATTTCGGCTTGAACATATTGGTCGCCTACCGCAGTCCGAATCAGCTTACCACCTTGTTTCTTCCACGCCCGTTCAAAACCTAAATTTGCCATGACGGTAGAAACGATTAAATTGTCAGGTAGTTGCCCATGAAGTTGGAGACTCTGCCCCCACAAATACAAAATATAGTCTCCGTCTACCTTACGTCCGGTATTATCTACCGCCAAAACGCGATCGGCATCACCATCAAAGCCAAAACCCATATCGGCGTTATTTTCTTTGACAGCTTCCTGCAAAAATTCTAAATGGGTAGAACCACAATTAACATTTATTTTGTTACCATCGGCTTTGTTGTGGAGGCAAATAACCTCAGCACCCATCGACTTAAAAACCGATGCCCCTAAACCCACTGAAGCACCCCAAGCTAAATCGAGGACTACTTTCATCCCCGTAAAATTCAGTATTTTTTGCAAGGGTTTTTTCAATGCCTCAGCATAATCTGCTACCAGTTCCGGACGTGCATAATGCCGACCGCAATTACTTTTTGGCGCAACTGGAGTTGTAATCCCCCGTAGACCAGATTCAATTTCTGCTTGCAAATCTTTAGATAACTTCATGCCATCCCCACCGAAAACCTTGATGCCATTGTCTTCAGGTGGATTGTGGCTGGCAGAAATCATCACACCACCAATGGCGTGACTAATACTTGTTAAATAAGCTACACAAGGAGTTGGACACAAACCCAAATACCAAACTTCGACCCCTGCGGCTGTTAATCCTGCACTCAAAGCCATTGCCAGCATATCGCTAGAGTTTCGAGAGTCTTGCCCTAGCACAACTGGTCCTTCTGCTGCCCCACGACTACGCAAAACGATTCCAGTCCAAAATCCAATTTGTAACGCTAAAGGCGCACTTAACAAATCTCCTACTCGCCCGCGAATGCCATCGGTTCCGAATAGAGCGGTTCCTGGCAACGAGATAATCCCTGTTCCCAAACTACTAGCATCAGTAGCGGAACCCTCGCGAATAGCATCTTGAGTCCGAGTTATAAATGAGACCATAAGTTTAAACACTCCACACAGTCACACTGGAGAATATCACTTTATACTTTAATTGAACAATTCCGTTTGAATACCTTTGCATCAGGATTAGTTTAAGTTTTTCTGTTTCTAAATCTATGCCAATTTGGCTTTTTTTTGAGCAAAAATGCTTATATCTTTCACAAAGCCTTGATAAATCTTTCTTAAAGCTTGTAATTATACTTAAATTTTCTTTGCATATTGTCGTAGTCAAAATTCCGGAGTAGAAACTTGGTTAATCAGGTTTTGACCAGATATAGCAACAGTTTTGACGTTTTGAAAAAGTGACTAAAATTACAAATTGTTTCAATCTGATTCATTTTGAGAGAAATACTCATCTAATTATCTTAATCTAGCTTTCTAGTGGCTCAGAATTCAGGAGTCAGAATTCAGGGGTCAGAATTCAGGAGACAGAATCTAGAATCTAGAATCCAAAATCGTTCGACTGTATCACTTGCTGAAGTCCAAAGCTTGTACTGAGCGACAGCGAATGTATCCAAAATCCAAAATTAATTGACCTTTTAATGTAGAGAAAATTATTTATGAGCAGCAATTTATCATCCAAGTTACGTGTAGGCACTAAAAAGGCTCACACGATGGCAGAAAATGTTGGATTTGTCAAGTGCTTTTTAAAAGGTGTGGTGGAAAAAAACTCCTACCGGAAGTTAGTTGGAAATTTCTACTTCATCTACTCGGCAATGGAAGAGGAACTGGACAAGCACCAAAACCACCCGATTATTTCAAAAATTCACTTTAAAGAGCTTTATCGCAAACAAAGCTTAGAGCAAGATTTGGCGTTTTACTACGGTGCAAATTGGCGCGAACAGGTTCAGCTTTCGTCCGCAGGAGAAGCTTATGTCAAGCGTATTCGTGAGATTTCGGAAAACGAACCCGAATTATTAATTTCCCACTCTTACACTCGTTATTTAGGTGATTTGTCAGGTGGACAAATTCTCAAAGGAATTGCTCAAACAGCGATGAACCTTACCGATGGTGGAACTGCATTTTACGAATTTGCAGATATTCCTGACGAAAAAGCTTTCAAAGTTAATTATCGTGCTGCTTTAGACGAAATGCCACTGGATGAAGCCACATGCGATCGCATTGTCGAGGAAGCGAACGAGGCTTTTGGTGTAAACATGAAAATGTTCCAAGAGTTGGAAGGTAATTTGATTAAGGCTATTGGTGTAATGCTTTACAACTCCTTAATTCGTCGTCGTACCCGTGGCAGTACAGAACTGGCAACTGCCGAATAATCACCAGTTACTATTCTCACCAAACCTACAAAATAATAAATTGGGGCATTCTTTTTGTGGTTAATCGTCAGCAAGCGAAAAATCTCAAAGAGAGTGCCCCTTCTGCTATGTAAAATTTAATTTGGGAATTTGCTAGGGAATATTACTAGGGATGGTGCGATCGCATGGGAAAATGCAAAGGAAGTTGATTTAGACTTTGCATCTTCACACATCAAGCAAAAATGGCAGCAAAAATCCCCGTTACAGTAATTACAGGTTTCCTTGGAAGCGGCAAAACTACCCTCATTCGTCACTTATTGCAAAACAATCAAGGACGACGTATCGCTGTACTAGTCAATGAATTTGGTGAACTTGGTATCGATGGTGAATTATTGAAATCCTGTCAAGTTTGTCCCGAAGATGAAGAAACCAGCGAAAATCAGAACAATGAGAATAATATCTATGAATTAACCAACGGTTGCTTGTGTTGTACCGTTCAAGAAGAATTTTTGCCCACAATGCAGCAGCTATTAAAGCGACGCGACAAAATCGACTGTATTTTGATCGAAACCTCCGGTTTAGCCCTACCAAAACCATTAATAAAAGCATTTCGCTGGCAGGAAATTCGCAACGCAGCTACAGTTAATGCTGTAATTACCGTCGTAGATTGTGCAGCAGTCGCAGCAGGTACTTTTGCTAGCAATCCCGCAGATATAGAAGTACAACGTCAAGCTGATGATAGTTTAGAACACGAAACACCTTTACAAGAATTATTTGAAGATCAACTTGCATGTGCTGATTTGGTAATTTTGAATAAAACTGATTTAGTCGATGATTTATCCAAAATCAAAGTTGAAGAATTAGTTAAACAAGAATTACCTAGAATCGTGAAAATTGTTGAATCAAATCATGGCAAGCTTGACCCATCAATATTATTAGGATTTGCGGCTGCGGTAGAAGATGACTTAGATAGTCGTCCCAGCCATCACGACAGCGAAGAAGAACACGACCACGACGAAGAAATTACTTCAACACATTTAATTTTTGACCGCAGCTTTGACCCAGAAAAGCTTCAAAATCAATTACAGAATTGGTACAGAAACAAGAAATTTATCGAATTAAAGGCTTTGTTTCTGTACCTGATAAAGCAATGCGTTTAGTTATGCAAGGAGTGGGAAATCGCTTTGACAAATTTTACGATCGCCCTTGGAAACCCCAAGAAGAAAAACAAACTAAACTAGTTTTTATCGGTCGCGATTTGGATGCATCGAAAATCGAATCAGCTCTGACCAACTAGTAAAGAATATACAAATCCCCAATCCCCAATCCCCAATCCCCCATTCCCAAATATATGACAGTTTCCCAAATTTTCAATATCGCTAATATTATTGTGATTCCCTTTTGGCTGGCGATGATTTTCCTTCCTAAATGGAAAGTTACCCAAAAAGTAATGGAGTCATACTTGCCTTTTGTACCTCTTGCTTTAACTTACGTGTATTTATTTGTGATAAGCATTACCCCAGAAAATGCTCAAGCTTTATCAAATCCCCAACTTGCTGATATAGCCAAGTTTTTCGCCGATGAAAAAGCTGCTGCAACTGGATGGATTCACTTTTTAGTAATGGATTTATTTGTTGGGAGATATATTTATTTAGAAGGAGTAAAAACAGGAATTTGGACTTTTCATTCTATCGCTTTGTGTTTGTTTGCTGGTCCAATGGGATTACTTTCCCACATTTTAACTTATTGGGTTAGTACAAAATTTTTGAAAATCGGAAATACCGAAGAATCAATTTCTGCAAGTATTTAATATCTATAAACCCGTGAATACCCCGACAAGAAACCAAGCTATGACAAATAAAATATAACCTCTCTCTAAATCTCTCTCCTGCAAGGAGAGAGACTTGAAATGCATAATTTCCGTTCTATTTATCCCTCCCCTCGCAGGGGACGATTTTTGCACAGCAAAAATCAGGGAGAGGTCGTGAAGACAGTTTGCATTCGACAATACTGTAGGGGCAAACGGCTGTTTGCCCTAATTCTTGAATCAAAACGGCTGTTTGCCCTAATTTTTGCATCAAAAAAATGTGATGAGTCAATTTTTATTATTTACATATTTATACTGAATTTATCAAAAACAATATTTTGATTTTCCGCAAATATTCTCAGGTTATATTAGTTAAATTCGAGTTAGATTCAAATGGCAAATTGTGACAAGAGCAAAATCAAAATAAGAACCATCAAAAAAACATTATTACGTCGAGAAAAGTGCTACCTACCAAAAATACTGGTCTTGTTGAAATTAGCGGACGTATTTTTGTTTATTTTCGATTACTCTTTCACATAACATTATTCCCACAGATAATTATCTTTGCTTTTGTTTAAAACCTCTTAAAATCAGGGTTTCAAAACATTACAACATGTAATAAATATATGCATTCTCCAGTTTGAAAATAATCTTTTCAAACCTTCCAGACAAAAGTTACAGATATTAAATATTTGGGAATAGCACCTGTAAAGCTATACAAATTTTCTGGAGATTTTGGAAGATGCATATTCCTGTAGGTATTCGCTCACTTGCTGTTAGTTTTCCTAGCAATATCCGCACAAATGATTATTACAAAGAAAAATATCCCGATTTAGTTGCAAAGTCCCAAGAAAAACATTCATTAACATTGATGTCACCTATAGATGCATCTTCTAATAACGTATATGAATTAGAAATGATACCCTATCTTCAAGACCCATTTCGTGGTAGTGTTGAGCGACGAATATTGAGTCCAGATGAATCTTCCCTAAGCCTGGAATGTCGTGCAGCCAAGGATGCTCTAGAATCCGCAAAATTGTGCCCAAATGAAGTCGATCTGATAATTTCATCATCTTTCCTACCCGAACAACTGGGAATTGGAAATGCAGCCTACGTAGCTCGCGAATTGGGAATCAAATGTGCAGCTTGGAATCTGGATGCAACCTGTGCTAGTGCCCCACTCGCATTACAAACAGCTTCATCTCTAGTCCAATCTGGAATGTATCGGAATGTGCTGATTACAATTTCATGTAATTACTCTCGTCTGATTGATGAAAATAATACTTTCTCATGGTTTGTAGGTGACGGAGCTGGAGCTTTTGTTGTGGCTCCTCTAGAGATGAACCAAGGAATTCTCGGTGCAAAAACATTAAATACTAGCATTTTGTGCGACCAGTTAATCTGTACTCTCAGTGAAGACGATCGCGGCAATATTCGACCTAATGTGCAGCTTGGCAAGGAAATGAACCAAATCATCAGAGATATGGTTCCAGAAATATTACGTGATTGCTGTAAAGGTGCTGCTGACAATGCTGGATTAACATTAGATGATATAGACTTTTTCATTTTCTGTACTCCTTTGGCTTGGTATGCAAAATTCTGTGCCCAAGCATTGGGAATTGACTTGGATCGCACTATAGATGGTTATCCTCTCTACGCAAATACAGGACCGACAATGAATGTTGCTAATCTCCACAATGCTGTAAGATTAGGTAAAATTCGTGAAAATGACTTGGTGTTAATATACGGATTTGGTGCAGCAAGTAATGCTAGCGCGATTATTATGCGCTGGGGTGATGTGAGACTATAAATATAACTCTTGATTATCACAGAGGTTTTAAATACTTGTCTATCAACAATTTAGAGTTTTTTAACTTGTTACAGTTTTACTAAAGCCAAGATAATGCCTATAAAAGTTAAGCTTTTATAGGCATATTTGGGTAATTTTTTTGCTATTCTCAACCTTCTAAAATTCTAGTCAAATAAAGTTATCTAGGGAGCTTACAAATAACAATCACCTTGAAGATGTTGAACTCGTGGGTTCATACCAATAATCTGCGTAGCATCCACTGGTACTTCAATCAAAATAGATTGAGAATCATAACTGTAGCAAGCATCCATAATTTCTGCTAAATTACTCAAATCCGGTTTTACCTTGTAGCCATACCAACCGTGGGCTTTTGCTGCACAGACAAAATCAATATTTGGTAAATGGGAATGATACCTTTTACTATCAAGTCCAGGAATAATTAGTGGCGCACCTTGTTCGATGATTCCGTAACAGCTATTATTCATGATGAACAAACGCAAACCCATTCTACTTGCATCGGCGATCGCACTTCCATACAAACGCCAACAACCATCGCCAGAAAAGATAAAGGTTTGTAGTCTAGGATTGGCAAGCTTTGCACCGCAACCAAGTCCAAAAGCACCACCCATTGCCGAACCATGATACATAGAGTAAAAGTTGATATTGGGATGACGACGTTGCATAAGATAGGGACGATCTTTATAAGCCATGCAAACATCATCAAATCCGATGCTATTTGGCTGCCAGCAATGTTCCAATTCTTCGTAAAAAGATACCAAGTCTACTGCGTCTGCATGTACTTTTCTATTTAAGGTACGAGTGTTAAGACTTGGAAGTGATTTCCTAACACTAGGTAGAGATTCTTCGGTTTTCGGCAGATATTTGAGAACTTCCTCTATAACTAAGGCAATATCACTACATACTTTCCTGTACTTAAACGCAACACGGTGCTGAAATTCACCATTTTTGTGACCGTAAGGACGATGTAAATTGGTCAAGTGCCATACATAACCTGCTTGAATTTGCTTGTTATTCAGAACATACTCATAGGGGTCAAAACCGATTGTAATAACAGTATCATCTTCATTAATACTTTTCCAAAGTTCTAATGCTCGATCGTTACCACCAAACATTATGTGTCCATAGCCATAGGGATTATTTTCGCTAACGGCATTTGCTCCATTTACAGACCAAATAATAGGTGACTTTAGACGATATGACAGATTATCGATAAGGCTACTAATTTGATCGTATCTTGCAGCTTCTTCACCAACATAGAGGATAATTCGTTTTGATGATGGAACTTTAGCAAGATAATTTACTAATGCATCAACATCGTGGTAGTTTACTCTTCTGTCACTAAATGTTTGAGTTAAAGACAGTTGAGCTATGTCAATATCTTGGGAGAGAATATCTGGGTGAAATGCAATTACTACTGGTCGTGATTCGCTTAAAATCTTTTGTACTAAGCATAATTTTTTTCAATCGTACTCACATCGTCAATAACTACACAACCATCTCCTAACTCTGCTTGTAGTTGAGGAAGCAAATTCATTCCATGCTCGGTAACATCTTGCAAGGGTGCTGTATCATGACTGTGGGTTGAGTTCAAGGCTACAAGATAAACTGCTGGAATATTATGTAGTTTTGCTTCTGTCAAACCACATAAACCTAATTTTGTTGCTGCTCCAGTTGTTAAAAGGGTGACTGCTGGAGTTCCTGTCGCTAAAAAATGACCCAGGGGAACGAAACCTGCAACATATTCGTTCATTGTCAGCATTTGCGAGATATCATTACACTGCTCTTCTGTGCTTGTTATGGGTAGTAGATGTTGTGCAACTTTAATTACACCACCTCCGTTAACACCTGCGTAATGATTGATTCCCCAACGTCGAAGAATTTCAATTAATGCAAAATTACAGGATACTAATTTACTAGGAGCTTTATTTAAAGAAAATTTTGTTTTGAGAAACATGATCGCAATTTTATCTTTATTTTGTTTATTTGACTAAGAGAAATAATATTTTTAAACTGAACTTATTTCTTTCTATATTATTTTAAATTTGAATATAAATGATAAAGTAGATTTAAATAATCAGGCAATAATAATAAATTTATATTGAATATATTCAGATAAAACCTAATGTTTATTAGTGTTTTTACTTAAATTAAGTATACTAAATATTGCACAATAATCAGAAGAGAAAGATATCGGGATAAATACATAGTAGATATTTCCAATATCTCTCAATAATTTACATATTAATGAGTATAAATATAAATACCAATATCAATTTCAATGAAGATATTTGAAATCATTGCATCTCTGGAGAAATTCTTCTAGCAAAGCTAATTTTACAATAGAGATACTTGAAAATCTTCTATAATAATTTTGGGTAATATATAATCAACAACAAAAATATCCCTAAATTCTCACTGCTGAGTATTTGAGGATATAAAGTCAAATCAATTTTCAAGTAAACTTAATGATTACATATTATTCCTCAATAGGAATAGATATTATAAATGCTGCTCCTTCTCCTGGTAAGGAATCAACATCTAAAATTCCTCCATGTTTTTCGACTATGATTTGATGTGCGATCGCAAGTCCTAAACCTGTTCCTTTTCCTACGGATTTAGTCGTAAACAAATGGTCGAATATTTTGGATTTAACTTCTTCTGTCATCCCCATTCCATTATCTTGAATTCTAATCACAACCAGTTTTTTATCTACGCTCAAACTGGTAGTTATATTAATGCGATTGGGATTGAGGTCAATTTCCTGAAAACTCAGCCCACTATTAGATTCTTCTAAAGCATCGATCGCATTTGCGAGCAAATTCATAAATACTTGATTTAATTGTCCGGGGAAGCACTTAATTTCGGGCAAATTACCATAGTTTTTGACAATTTCAATTTTGGGACGAGATTCTGAAGCTTTCACACGATGCTGGAGAATCATCAAGGTACTATCAATACCCTCATGGATATTAAAAGGAATTTTTTTCTGGGTATCCGCTCTGGAAAAAGTACGCAAACTAATACTAATATCGTAAATGCGATCAATAGCTTGCTGCATAGAAGCAATAACTTTAGGTAAATCTTCTTTTACATAATCTAAGTCTCTATCTTCAATTTCTTTTGCTATTTCTGCAACTGGGTTAGGATAATGTTTTTGGTAGAGGTCAATTATTGTGAGTAAATCTTGGGTATAGTTCTGTGTGGGTTGTAAATTACCAGATAAATAGTTAATTGGATTATTGATTTCGTGTCCTATCCCCGATACTAAATTACCCAAAGTAGACATTTTCTCATTTTGGACTAATTGCAATTGTGCCTGTTTAAGTTCTTCAAGCGAAATTTCTAACTGTTGAGTATTCTCTTGAGATTGTTGATATAAACGAGCATTTTCTAAGGAAATAGCAGCTTGAGAACATAGCAGATTAATCACTTGCAATCTATCATTAGTAAAGGCTCCAATAGTGAGATTATTTTCTAGATATAAAATAGCAATCAATCTACCTTGTTTGAGAATTGGATTACATAACAGACTTTTAGGTTGATTTAGAGTAATATAAGGGTCGGTGAGGTTTGGATTTTGAGACTTTGAATCATCAACTTCTAGTTTAGTAGTATTGAAAATTATGTGTTCTCTCTTCCGTGATACATAGTTGATTAAATTTAGAGGAACATCTTGACTTTCTTCAACAGGAACTGATTGTAAAACGTTAATTACTTTGTTATTTGATAAGGCGATCGCTTCAATTACCAATTGATCGGAGTTAGGTAAAATGAGTACAGCTTTAGAAGCGGCAGCATTTTCAATCAAAACTTGCATGAGATTAACTAGCAATTTATCTAGTTCAATTTCGCCACTAATTGCGTGAGAAGCTTTGATTAAGCTCACAAAATCTAATGTTTCGATAATTTTTGTACTACTACCAGTAATCGTTTTGCCGTAACTACTACTAATGGAAATAGTTTCTTTAGGATTTAAACTGCTACTTTCTCTTTGTTTTGTTGCACTTAATAAATCAGGATATTGTTTTTCTAAATGTTCTACTTTTGCTAATGCACCCCAACGTGCATAACAGTAATAAGCATTAATTAAGTAAGTTTGGGCAATCGTTTGTTTATCCCACCCAAGATAGAATTTAGCAGCAAGTTCGTTTGCGAGTGCTTCTTCTTGAACATATTTGTTTTCTTTGGCTAAATAAATAGCTTTATCATAACAATGCATTGCCGATATTTTGTCATCCATAACAAGATATCGTTCTGCTTCAACAAGATAGTATTTATGCAAGAAATTCATCGGGGCATTATTTGCCCAATGTTTCATTTTCTTTTGATTTTCATTGATTCTCTCAGTCATTACATTTTGTTCTGATACTGTTACATCACAATATACTGATAACTGTATCAGTGAATCATAAAAGTAAAATGTTGGAAAAATTGATAGACCCGTTAAAGCTGGTAAATATTGTTCAGCTTCTAATGCATATTCCCATGCTAATAGTACATTTCCAAATAAATAATTCAGGGTTAATTTATTAAAATAAACTATCGCTATTCCCGTCATATCATTCATTTGGCGATGCATTAGCAACATAATTTTTTCATCATAAAAATCACCAACTAGAGTACATGGATCTCCACTTTTATTCATTAGATTTAAAATAGCCTGTCTCCAGACTTGAAGATACCCAAGACATGTCTTTTGATTTAATTGTTTTAATTTATCGCAAAAGGTTAGTATTTCACATTCCATGCCTGCTAGTTCTTTACCTGTTAAATAAGAACCACAAGAGTAATTATGTAATGCATAAGCTGCAAATTCAAAATCTCCAGTTTCCAATCCAATTTGATAAACCCCTTGTAATGGTCTCAAAAAGTCTTGGACGTGATGTTTCCAATGCCCAACTAAGCTATTATAAAATAGTAAAGTTTGAGCTTGTAACGAGATAGCGTTAGTTTTCGAGAGTACTTCTAAGGATAGTTGTGCAAATTTATAGCCAGTATCAATATCCCCCACCACACTGCACAAAAGAAAACCATAAGCACAATAACCACATGCGGACACTTCTGTATTCCCGTAATTAACAGATAATTCCACCATCTTTAATGTGATTAGTGCTGCAAATTTGGGATTCCCGCGATAGGCAGCAGAAAATGAACTTGATAGCAGATGCATAGCTGCTAAAATCTCTAAATCTGTCATTTTTGGTAAATTAATTAGGTCTGTAATTTCCTGACCACTTAATTTTTCTGCTATCATCTGGAATGCTTGTTGAATATCTTCTGGTGATGGAGATGCTGGAAATTCAACATTGAGGAGTTTAAGAATATCTAAAGCTATTTTTAAAGCTTCTGCAAGCCTATCTTGTACAATATCAGCCTGAATTTTAACTTCATATACTCTGACTTTATCTAAAAGGTTTTCAGCAGAATTAATAACTATTTCTGCTAATTCCTCCATTTTTTCAAATTCACCACTAAGATAAGCTGCTTCACATGCTTCCTCATGTAGTGCTAAACAAAAAGCATATTGATTTTGCCAGCTATCTTCTGCAATCAGTTCTAATCCTAAATTCAAATATTTACTTGCTGCTGTATAAGCTGTCGAACTTTTAGCTTTACGTCCAGCAATTAAGTTTAATTCTGCGAGTTTATTTAGTTCTTCTCGATTTTGAATTAGCTCTACACCGTAATTCAACTGGTTAACTATATTGAATATTTTGTCTTCTCTTTCTGCTTCTGGAGTCTTGCTTAACAGCAGTTGACCGATGTTTAAATGTGTAGTTTTCTTTTCGGTTTCGGGAATTAAAGAATAAGCTGCTTGTTGAATGCGATCGTGCAAAAATTTATATGTGGCTACAGTATTATTTTGGCTAGTTCTTGTTACTATGTCTCCTTTATCTGCAATTAATGAAGATTCCGAATTTTCTTGGAAGAATTTATAAACTTCATTAGTGGGAATAATTAATTCTTCTTGTAGTGCTTTCCACAATTCACTGGCTGTTTCTTCCGATGATTTATTATTGACGATCGCAAGTGTTGCTAAGTCAAACTGGTTACCGACACAAGCTGCTAATTTGAGGATATTTTGGGTAGTGATAGGCAGCTTTTTAAGCTGAATCGCAATAAATTCGACAACGTTATCGGAAAGCGATAATTCTTGAATTTGAGATAGATGGCACTGCCAATTTCCTTCATCAAAATTAAAGTAAATTAGTTTTTCTTCGTATAATGATTTAAGAAATTGATTACTAAAGAAGGGATTTCCTTGAGTTTTCCGATAAATTAATCTCGTTAGTGGTTGGGCAATTTCGGGAGAACAATTTAAGGTATCTGCAACTAAACAAGTTAAATTAGTCTCTGATAAAGGCTGAAGTGTAATCGTATTTATTTCGACATTTTCTTGAGAAATTCCATCCAATGTCAGCATTAATGGATGAACTGCTGAGACTTCATTATCTCGATATGCTCCCAATAGCAATAAATGTTTAGTTTCTTTTTCACAAACTAACGTTTGCATTAAATTTAAAGATACTGAATCTGCCCATTGTAAATCATCGATAAAAATAACTAAAGGATGTTCTTTCGCTGTGAAAACTTGAATAAATTTTTGAAATAGCAAATTAAAACGATTTGTTGCTGCACTACCACCAATTTCCGAAATTGCTGGTTGTACCCCAATAATGTTTTCTAATTCGGGTATTACTTCGGTAATTACTCTACCCTGCTCCCCCAATGCTACCAAAATCTTGGTTTTCCATTTTTCGAGTTGGGTTGTACTTTCACAGAGTAGTTGCTCGATTAAGTCACGAAAGGCTTCTAAAAATGCCGAAAAAGGGATATTACGCTGGAATTGGTCGTATTTACCTTTGATAAAATAACCCCGTTGTCGCACTATGGGTTTATGGACTTCGTTGATTACGGCTGTTTTCCCAATCCCAGAAAAACCAGCTACTAACATCATTTCCACCCCTTTATTTATGTTGTGATTGGGGTTAGCAATGCGTTCAAAAGCCGATAAAAGTGATTTTACTTCGGTTTCGCGACCGTAAAGTTTTTCGGGAATTGCAAAGCGATCGCATCGATCTCGCTGTCCTAACTCAAAATTTAATCCAAAATTTAATCCAAAATTAATCTTATCTTCAGTTTGCTGATATTCTTGCCAAACTTTTTCTAAATCGTATTTCAAACCTAATGCACTCTGGTAGCGTTCCTCTGCATTTTTCTCCATCAGTTTCGCAACGATATTCGAGAGAATTTCCGGAATCGCTGGATTAATACTGCTAACCGCAGGAGGTTCTTTTGCTAAATGACAGTACACCAACTCCATCGGATCGTTACTTGTAAAAGGCAACTCACCAGTAAGTAGTTCAAAGAATGTTACACCCAAACTGTAAAAATCGCTACGCCAATCCACCAGTCGGTTCATCCGTCCAGTTTGTTCAGGTGAAATATAAGCTAGGGTTCCTTCTAATACATTTAAAGATTTGGGTGCTTGGGTTTCCCTGGGCAGTAAAGAAGCAATACTAAAGTCAATTAGCTTAATCTCTTTTGTTGTTGGGTTAATGAGAATATTCGCAGGTTTAATATCTTTGTGGATAACGCTTTGGCGTAGCCCGCCGCCGGCATCGCGACATAAGTTATCCAAAGTTGTGACGATTTGCAAGGCAATGGGAAGAAAATCACTTAAGGAATTAAATTTTTCCCCCTTAGTAAACTCCTGTAAAGAAATTCCTCCAAAATCTTCCATCACCAATGCATAGCTATTTTGGTAAGGTTCCAAGCTATAAGTTTTGATGACACCAGGAGAATTAAGATTTTTGGCGATTGTATATTGGTTACGAAATAAAAGTAATTCTTGAAAGGTCGGATATTCGCTTCGCAGAAATTTTATGACTACTGGTTTGTTACTTTTCTCTTGAACTCCTCGATATACCAATGTTTTTGTGCCAGAATAGATTTGTTCTAGAAATTGATAACCAATTAACTTCATTAGATATACTCTCAGTAATTAGTATTGCACCTAGAAGTATTATTCCCAATCCAAGTATAAATATTTAAATATTTGGCATAAAAATTAGATAGTCTCCAAAATTCCCTAATATGACGGCATTTCAGCTTATTTTCTTGATGACTCTGAGAGCTTAAAACCCGATTATGAACATAGACAAATAGTGCAAAGTTCGCGATCGCGAACTTTGTGAAATCTGAGAATTTATTTGGAGAAAAATAAATATGACTTACGCCAAGAAAACGGGTTTATGGCTTCACATACGTAAGTCCTGATAAATATAAAGCCTATTTTGCAGAATTTAACCTCTAATGCAGAGATAAATACCTCAACAACAGACCTTACACAAAATAAGCCCACCTGCGTGGCTTTATATGGTTTGATAGCTATGATTCCCAAGTTTGAAGCTGTAGGCTATTATCGTCCAAAAAAACTAACCTTGGGTTACAACTTCCTTATCCTTAGCCAAAAACTTCTCCAACTCAGTCAACGCATCCGCATCAACTTTTGTCTGCATCGGACAGAATTTAGGACCACACATCGAACAAAATTCAGCAGTCTTATAAATATCTGCGGGTAAAGTCTCGTCGTGGTATTCCTTCGCACGTTCCGGATCGAGGGATAACTCAAACTGACGATTCCAATCGAAGTTATAACGGGCACGCGACAATTCATCATCCCTATCCCTCGCTCCTGGTCGATGACGGGCTATATCTGCGGCATGTGCAGCAATCTTATATGCGATTAAGCCATTACGTACATCCTCCGCATTCGGTAATCCTAAATGCTCCTTCGGTGTCACATAACACAACATTGCCGTACCGTACCAGCCAGCCATCGCTGCCCCAATCGCCGAAGTAATATGGTCGTAACCTGGTGCAATATCTGTCACCAAAGGACCAAGCACGTAGAAAGGAGCTTCCGAACACTCTTCCATCTGCTTTCTAACATTAAACTCAATTTGATCCATTGGCACATGTCCTGGACCTTCTACCATCACTTGGACATCATGTTCCCAAGCTTTGCGGGTGAGATTTCCCAGGGTTTTGAGTTCGGCAAGCTGTGCTTCATCGGATGCATCATGGGTACAACCGGGACGCAATGAGTCTCCTAAACTGAAGGAAACATCATATTTTTTGAATATTTCGATAATGTCGTTAAAGTGGGTAAAAAGCGGGTTTTGTTTGTGGTGATGCAGCATCCACCGCGCCAAAATACCACCACCACGGGAGACAATACCCGTAAGACGGCTTCTCACTAAAGGTAAATGTTCGATTAAAATACCCGCGTGGATTGTTTGATAGTCTACCCCTTGCTGGGCATGCTTTTCAATGATGTGAAGAAAGTCGTCAGCCGTGAGATTTTCAATTGTACCGTGGACGCTTTCTAGAGCTTGGTAAACTGGAACTGTACCAATGGGAACCGGGGAAGCTTTAATAATTGCAGTACGAATTTCATCCAAATTCCCCCCCCCAGTGGATAAATCCATGACGGTATCAGCACCATATTTGACTGATAGTTGCAGTTTGGCAACTTCTTCATTAATATCTGATGAGTTGGGAGAAGCACCAATATTGGCATTTACTTTACATCTAGAGGCAATACCAATTGCCATTGGTTCTAAATTTGTGTGATTGATGTTGGCAGGAATTATCATTCTTCCCCGTGCAACTTCATCACGAATTAAGTCTACAGGTAAGTTTTCCCGCTTGGCGACAAAGTGCATTTCTTCAGTGATGACACCTTTACGAGCGTAATGCATTTGAGACACATTACTTTCCCCGCGTCGCTTGGCAACCCATTCTGTTCGCATAATATTTTCCTTAATAAACGGCTTCCCTACGCTGGTATTACCCAGTCTCAGGTGTTAAGGGTCTATTCTCAGCCTGTTTTTTCAGGCACCCCTAGCATTTATCATTGTTGCAGGTTTTCGGGTAAGTTATCAATTGGTGATGGGCGGGTGATATGAATCTTGATATTTGTTTTAAAACGTGATTTTTCTCTACTTGAGTGAGATTGATGATTTGTTTGATGTCATAATAAACATCAAATAAATTATCAAAAATGATGCCAATATGAATGACCATATAATCCGCACCACGTTAACTTTGCCAGTCGAATTGCTAGAAGCAACCGATCGCGCTGTCAGCGAAGGAAAAGCAAAAAGCCGAAATGAATTTGTAGCACGTGCAATTCGCAACGAACTAGCAGTTCAAAAACGGGCAGAAATCGATGCAGCATTTGCAGAAATGGGAAATGATGCCGAATATCAAGCAGAAGTCGAAATAATTAACCAGGAATTTGCTCAGTCTGATTGGGAAGCTTTGCAATTAGGTGAGTCTCAAAGATGAGAAAAGGTGAAGTTTGGGATGCATCTCTCGATCCAACAGAAGGTTCCGAGCAAGCTGGAATTCGACCTGTAATAATAGTTAGTCGAGATGCAATAAATGTCAGTAGTTCGGTTGTATTGGCAATTCCCTGTACTACTTATCGATCGGGAAAACGTATTTATCCAAGTCAAGTACTGATTATTTCTCCTGATGGAGGTTTGGAACGAGATTCGCTAGCAATGGGAGAACAAGTTCGTGCTTTAGCTAAAACTCGATTTTTGTGCTTTAGGGGAACTCTTTCACCTGCTTCTTTAGAGCAATTGGAGCTAGCTCTATTAATTACATTTGATTTGCCAGGACAAACTAATTTTGAATGATTTGGTTGAGGTATCTGGGAATGAGAAAAATCGAAGTTGTAGCTCATAATCCTCATTGGAAACAGGAATTTGAACGCGAATCAAAACTTGTAGCTGATGCGCTAGGAAATAATGTTATTACAGTTCATCACATTGGTAGTACTTCTATTCCTAATATTTACGCCAAACCAATTATAGATATGCTTGTAGAGGTGGCAAATATTGACCAAGTTGATGCATTCAATCTATCTATGATTGCTCTTGGTTATGAAGTAATGGGAGAATTTGGGATACCGGGAAGGCGATTTTTTCGGAAAGATATTAATCAAATTCGGACGCATCATATCCATACATTTAAAGTAGATTCATATGATGTAAATAGACATTTAGCTTTTCGCGATTATATGATTTTACATCCCGAATATGCCCAAAAATATAGCGATTTAAAGCAAGATTTAGCAAAGAAATTTCCGAATGATATTCAGAGTTATATGGATGGGAAAAATGGATTTATCAAAGATATGGAAAAACATGCTTTGGCTTGGAGAGAATCACAAGCAGGATAAATAATCAAATGCGATACATAATTTTGTATAAACCATATGGTGTCTTGTGCCAGTTTACGCAGGATACACCAGAGCGGGAAACTTTGAAGAATTACATCAATGTTCCGGATGTGTATCCTGTCGGACGATTAGATTGGGATAGCGAAGGTTTAGTTTTGTTAACGGATAATGGACAGTTACAACACCGTTTATCAAATCCTAAATTTGGGCACGATCGCACTTATTGGGTACAAGTTGAAAGAATTCCCGATGATGTGGCTATAAATAAGCTGCGGAATGGAATCGAAATTCAGAATTATCGAACTAAACCCGCAAAAGTAAACTTACTATCTGAAGAACCAATTTTACCCGAACGAAACCCCCCCATCCGGTTTAGAAAGAATGTACCAACAGCATGGTTAGAAATAACTTTGACCGAAGGCAAAAATCGCCAAGTTCGGAGAATGACTGCTGCTGTGGGTTTTCCGACACTGCGTTTGCTGCGTTTTCGGATGACACACCTCGATTTAAATGGATTACAACCCGGTGAATGGCGTGACCTCTCATCCACAGAAGCTAAATTGCTGCATAATATTGCTTTTATGAGCCGTATAAATAATTAGAAAACCAAATGTTTTTTCTATTTCTAAATTTAAATCTTTTGTAATCTTGTTTTAAATTTTTCCGTGAATTTTCAAGTTAAGTAGACTAGGCAACACTAATTTACCTATGTTTTGGGGTATCTAATATAAAACACCATCAGGATGTGATTTATGTCATTGCAATTATTTCAACAATCTAAATTCTGCTTTAATATACCAAATTTTACAAAAAATTCTGGAAAAGCTGTATAATATCCTTCTTTAATCAGTTTTATTTATATATCTAATTACTTCGGGTGCAAGTTGAATTTTTATGAGTCGTAAACAGCCGTCTAGCTGGCATCAAATCTGCCAAGAACAAGATAATATTGTGTCCCTAACGCCTGCTCGCTTGGAACTTGTGCCGGAACGAGTCTTAGATAGTGAACTTCGTCCAAATGAAGTCTTGCAGCATACCCAAGAGCAACTCTTGTGGTATCGTCAACTCTACGAACAACTGCCTTCAATTTATTTCGTGTTGGATAGCAGTGGTGTTGTAATATCGGTCAATCGATTTGGAGCGGATTTACTGGGTTTTACCCAGGAAGAATTAATTAATAAACCTGTTTTTGATTTGTTTTTGTTATGCGATACCAACCCTGCGGGTAGGCACGGAGATACTTCCAAAGATACCGCAAAGCGGAACGAAGATGCTTGCCAAGGGCATCGCACAGCACTAACAGATGCTTTAATTAGTTTGTTTAAAATACCCGCGACAGCCGCCACTAGTAGCTGGGAATTTCGTTTAGATTGCCGCCAAAGCAAAATTAAATGGGTTAAAGTTGTCGCCCAAATTTTGCCAGGAAGCGAGCAAAATCCGGTAATTCTCCTCGTCTGCGAAGATATTACAGACCGTAAACGTTCTGAAGATGCTTACAAAGAAAGCGAACAACGTTTTCAAATGATGGCAAATACCGCACCTGTAATGTTGTGGATGTCGGGATGTGACGGTTTATGCAACTTCTTTAATCAATTTTGGCTGCAATTTACTGGACGCACCATCGAGCAAGAAAAGGGTATCGGTTGGATTGACAGCGTATATCCTGATGATAAGCTCAAATGCTTACAAACCTACTATTCGGCATTGAATACCCGCACTAAATTTCAGATTGAGTATCGTTTGCGTCGTGCAGATGGGGAATATCGTTGGATTTTGGATACAGGAACACCAAGATTTACCCCCAGTGGAGAGTTTGCTGGTTATATTGGTTGTTCCATAGATGTTACGGAACGCAAAACCGTCGAAGCCGCTTTATCAGCCAGTCAAGAAGCTGCAAAAGCCCAAATCGACGAGATGGAAAGGTTAAATCGTCTCAAAGATGAATTTCTTAGCACCGTGTCCCACGAATTGCGGACACCACTTACAAATATGAAAATGGCAATTCAGATGCTAGGAATTGCCTTAGGTCTAGAACAAAGCTTATTAGTCGAAAATCCGAACTTAAAAACCCCCGATTCCAAAATATCTCGGTACTTCCAGATATTAAACAACGAATGCGATCGCGAAATTAATCTCATTAATAATTTTTTAGATTTACAAAAACTCGATATAGATTCCAAACCCTTAGTACTAGAAACCATAATTGTTCGGGAATGGTTAATGCGGGTTGTGGAGTTATTCAAAGCACGCAACCGCAACTGCCATTCAAACCTCCAAATTCATGTCACCCCCAATCTTCCCCCCCTCGTCTGCGATCCATTCAGTCTAGAACGCATAATTATCGAATTATTAACCAACGCTTGTAAATTTAGCCCAGCAGAACAAAAAATTATTATTACAGTCCACTTAAAATCCCCAAACATCGAATTTCAAGTCATAAATACTGGTGTCGAAATCCCAGAAGCAGAACGGGAACGCATTTTCGATAAATTCTATCGTATTCCCAGCAACGACCCTTGGAAACAAGGTGGTACAGGTTTAGGATTAGCATTAGTCCAAAAACTTACCAGATATCTGGGAGGAACTATTGAAGTCGAAAGTAATTCCAATCTAACCTGCTTCACAGTTTTGCTACCGTTAAGAGGGGAGTCGGATCGTAGTAATTTTTAATTACCAATGTCCAATCTCCAATCCCCTTTTTAGCAAATGAGCTTGCGGATAACCAGCATCTCTAGCTACCATGCGTAACAAAGCAGACTGCCACAACAATTCATTCGTGAAACCACAAAATACAATCATTGGTGTACTCTTGAGTAGGGCTGCCAATTGTGGCACTTGTGATATTGGTGGACCAGAAGCACCTTGGAACCGGAATTAAGGAATTTCCACAATGCTGATTTGCCCTGATTGTAAATTCGAGAACCCTAATCAAAACAAGTTTTGTCAAAACTGCGGCACTTCACTTACCGAAAAAGTCTGTTCTGCATGTGGGAATGATGTGCCTGTCAGCGCAGAATCATGTCAACACTGCGGTGAGTTTTGCGGAACAGTTTGGTTGGCAATTGTTACCAAGGCTGAAACTTTTAATACCAAAGCAACACAACTTGTAGAGAAACCTTTAGAAAATTCTCCGGAAAATTCTCCAGAAAATTCCATCGAAACCCCAACAGAAGAGAATAATACTTTTATTCAAATACCTTCCTTACTCAAACCACTTTCAGCCAAGGTCGGAAATCCACAAGAAGAAGATAATAATAAATCTATCCCTGACTCAAGCTCAGTACTTACAGTTGCAACTTCTTCCCCAGAAACTCAGTCAGTTTTCTACTTAGACTCGCAAATGCGTTATAAGTTACTCGACTCGTTACCCAGTGAAGACGAGATGACGAATGGAAGCGAGTTTTGTGTTAGGGTACTCGACTGTAATCCGTATCAAATTACGCCAATGATGGCGGCTTTTGAAAGTTCAAACAATTCATCCCAAAGCAAATCTGTAACTCAATCTGTAGCTCAACCCATAACCCAACAAACCGAAATATCGCCAATTCCGGATTTTGCAAAACCTTATTTAGCCCTACATTCGCAATGCCATCAAGGAATTCCATCAATCCACGACGCTTGGACATTGGGAAACTTGCAAGTAATTCTGCTCGAAAATCGGTCTAATTACCAATATCTACTAGAACTTTGGCACGAAGATAAAACAACATCGCTGCAAATTGTCCTTTATTTTTTCCAGATGACCCAACTTTGGCAAATGTTGGAACCCCTCCATTGCCGACAAAGTTTATTGGAATTATCAAATTTACGCTTGGATGAAGACCAAGTATTAGTACTAGAACGTCTGTATAAAGATAAGCCTTGTTCCCTGCCTGTGTTTGAGGAGTTTGAGAATGGAGAGTCTTCACCCATAGAACCCCAAACCCAACCCTTAACCATTAAATCACTAGGTAATATTTGGCACTCCCTGTTTAAACAGTCACAAAGAACCCAATTTGGAGCTTTGATGCAACTGTTAGACGATTTGGAGAGCGATCGCATCGAAACAATCGAACAAATACAGCAACACTTACAAGCGATCGCATCAGAATTACAACCCAATCCCCCAAACAAAATTGATGACGAAAATAGCGATGTAACGGTTACGTTGGTATCATCTCCAAATACTGCGGCTCATACTGTTATGCAATTCGAGGAATCGGAGGAGAATGAAAATAAAAGCGACGATATGCCTACAATCGTTCTCCCCATGCAGTTAAACACCCTCGATCACGTAGGATTAACCGATGTTGGTCGTCAGCGTGACCACAACGAAGATTATTTTGGTATTGACACAAAAATTAACAAAATCGAATTACCAAAAGCCCGTGCGATCGCAGCACGTGGCTTATATATTCTTTGCGATGGAATGGGGGGACATGCAGGAGGAGAAGTAGCCAGCGAATTAGCCGTTCGCAGCCTGCAAAAATACTTCCAAACCTACTGGAATTTTAACCACCTGCCCAACGATGATATTATTCGCGAAGGAGTACGTCAGGCAAACAAAGCAATTTACGACCTCAACCAAAAAGACTCGCGATCGGGTGTGGGACGCATGGGTACGACCTTGGTGATGATGTTAGTCCAAGATACCCATGTAGCAGTTGCCCACGTAGGTGATAGTCGCTTGTACCGTGTTACTCGTAAAAGCATCGAACAAGTCACCATCGATCATGAAGTGGGACAGCGTGAAATATTACGCGGAGTCGAACCCAACATTGCTTATGCTCGTCCCGATGCTTACCAACTCACCCAAGCATTAGGACCACGTGACGAGGCTCTAATCGACCCTGATATCCAATTTTTCCAAGTACGTGAAGATACTTTATTTATCCTTGCTTCCGACGGATTATCAGATAATAATTTACTCGAAACCCATTGGGAAACTCATTTGCAACCCTTACTGAGTTCCAATGCTAACTTAGATAAAGGAGTGCGCGAGTTAATCGAATTGGCTAATAAATATAACGGTCATGACAACATTACTGCTGTACTTATTAGAGCAAAAGTACGTCCCAATATCGAACAAGGAACTAGAGAGTAGGAATTTATCTGTTATGAGTTAGAAATATGGATTACATAAAGTCTAAATACAAGTCTGATTTTCCTTGCTATCTCGGAATTACCCCCCTTAATCCACGTTGCGACAACGGAGAGAACCTCCCGTTGAGCAAGTGGTGTGAGGGTTCGGCTGGGGTTCCATATTTTATTCAATCCACAATTACTAATAATTAATTTTTAACTCCCTCTCTCCCTTTCTGCTTTCATCTTTTCCCTCTACCCTTCCCCTTGAATGTGGTTACGCTTACCCTCTTAGAACCGCAACAAAAAAAAACACTCCAGCAGTGGAGTTTTACAGACGAATCCTTAATTCGCATCGGTCGAGCAACTGATAATCATATCGCGATCGCGGATGATTTAGTTTCTCGTCACCATCTCGAACTGCGACGAGTTGACACTAATGGACTAAATAAAACTTGGCAAATTGTCAGTACAGGCATCAATGGGACATTTCTCAATGGAGTCTTAGTCACTCAAAGCCAGCTTCCCGACAATTGCCTATTACAATTAGCCAAAGGTGGACCATTACTCAGATTTCAACTCGAACCAATTCCCATTTCCAATAATCCAGTCAGTAGTCGCACCATTTGTGACCACCAAGGCAACAACCCTAATAATTTATTTTGCGTTCATTGCGGTCAACCGATTGACGTACAGCAAACAATACGTCACTACCAAGTTTTGCGTACCCTGGGGCAAGGTGGTATGGGAACCACCTATTTGGCATGGGATGCGATCGGAAAAATTTCCGGACACCCACAACTGTTGGTATTAAAACAAATGAATGCCGACATGGCAAGAATAGCCAAAGCACAAGAACTGTTTGAACGGGAAGCAAATACCTTAAAATCCCTCTCCCATCCTGGCATTCCCAAGTACTACGACTTTTTTGTCGAAGGTGGGAAAAAATATTTAGCAATGGAATTAGTCCACGGAGACGATTTAGAAAAAGTTATCTATCTGAAGGGACCAGTTACTCCCAGTCAAGCTATTACTTGGATGATTCAAACTTGCGATGTACTTGACTACATTCACCAACACGAACCACCACTCATCCATCGCGACATCAAACCTGCAAACTTAATGGTGCGAAGTTCGGAAAATCGCGTCGTCGTTCTTGACTTTGGGGCAGTCAAGGAAATTTCCACTGTACCGGGAACCCGCATAGGTGCGGAAGGTTACTGCGCTCCCGAACAAGAGCGTGGACAACCTCTAACCCAATCAGATTTATATGCTTTAGGACCAACACTAATATTCCTGTTGACAGGTGAAAGCCCATTTAAATATTATCGCCAGCGTGGACGCAGCTTTCGATTTGAAATTGCAAACATCCCAACGATTACTCCGCAATTACGGGAAGTCATTGACCGTTTGACTGAACCTCTGCCACGCAACAGATATCAAACCGCTCAAGAAGTCATCGCAGCTTTATCAAATTGCAAATAGTTATAGTAGTCAAGAATTAGGAGTTAGGAATTAGGAGTCAGGAAAAATTTAGATTTTGATGAAGGTAAATGCTTGCTACGCAAATAATTTCATAACTTCTAAACTCCCAACTCATAAATTCTCAATCACCACTACCTAACTAAAAATTTCCTAGTCCTCTTCATCCCAAGTCTCAACAGACAGCAGGTCGCCGATCGGGTCTTGCATGGTAAATCCAAAATCTAACAGTTCCTGTTTCCAGTGCTGCCAGTCATTCCCAAAAAGCAAGGCGATTTTCCAAATACTATCTGTTGGCTTAATGATCTGAGAGTCTACAAGTGATTGCACATTACGTTGCAATTTCACCATTGGGTGAAGTACTTGCTGAGTCATAACCTCGATTTAATTCCGATTTTGTTTGAGTAAATACTTGAAATCAAAACTGCTTTCCTTTACGGAAGTATTGCCTATACGTAGAGTATCTTACCTTTGGCAAAGCGAGTCTTATCTTTTTAACTATACCATATTTAAATCGATACTGTTAGCATTAAAATTCGGTTTTGTACGGTAATCACCACCAAAGTTGGGAATATTGTTCAAGTAATCATTGAATGAAGTTGGAAAGATAAACAGTCATCTAACTATTTGCAGATATTGCTGCATTGTGCAAGACGACAGTTAAATGTTTACTTGCTTTGATTGGATCGATGTGCCTAATTGTAACCAAACCCATAAAAAGGGGTTGTATATAGGTGTTTGGCGGTAACTGTCAACTTTAAATTGAGTTTAGGTTTTATCGTTTGCAGCTAATTGTCCTTCAGCTTATCGCAAACATCTGGGAATGGAAACAATTCGTTGCAATCTTTATAAAAATTTAATATTTGTGAGTATTGGGGTTTAATTCGCTTGGTGGGGGAGTCGATATTATTCGTGCGATCGCGTCGAAGACATAGCGCTTCTGGTTTGGATGCCAGACAAATCAGGGCAAACAAGCGTATCTTGCAGAAAGGTAAGGGAATCAAAAAAATGAGTGATCCATCAATGATCTATTATTTTGGGACAGGCGAGACGCATATCCCACAATAGTAGAATTTTGGGGTAATTTTTTGCTTGGAATAGTCTTATTTGGAAATGCGATCGCATTAGTTTTTAGATAAGTGGGTATAAACGAACCTAAGCATATAAGAGGATAGAAAATTAATGATTGTTTTCTAAATAATTTCTCTATTGCCAATATCATATGTTGGGTTCCACTTTAATTTCGCCTACTTTAAGCTAGAATAATGAAGATAGTTATGCTTAAAAGTCGATGATTATCAATATTGATATACCTGATAAGGTGCGCGTTTACTTAGAGACAGAAGTGATGGCAGGTGCATACAGTAGCATCGGTGAGTATTTTCTGGATTTGGTGCAGCAAGACCAAAAACGCAAGGCACAAGCAAAGTTGGAAGCACTTTTGCTCGAAGGTATTAATTCTGAAGGGCAGGATGTTACACCAGAATATTGGCAAAATTTGCGTTCTACCGTTTTAGGTGAGAGCAGTCAGGAGACACCTAGCGACGCATGAACTATCGGTTAATTATCAAAAACCGCGCAACACAAGATTTACGACAACAGGCAAATTATATATTGGTTAATGGGAATACGAATGTAGCAGTTAAATTTTTAGATGCTGCGGAAGTGACGTTTGCTCAGTTGGCAAAGACTCCTGGTATAGGAAAGGTGACGCAGTTGGTGGTATCGAGATTGGGGGAAATTCGGCAATGGCGAATCAAAAATTTTAAGGACTATCTAATTTTCTATCGTATTCAAGATGCTACCGTTGAGATTCTTCGGGTATTTCATGGGGCAAGAGATTTAGCAGATGTAATTAGCGAATTAGACGAAGAGCTTTAATCTAAAAGAAAAATCTCTCCCTATCTTGAAGTTGCGCTCTTCTCAAGTTAGGATGCTGGTGAATTACCCTTAATTGTGATTCCACTATCAGGGAATGGGTACAAATAAATCTAGCTACATTAATAAAATTAGAAATATTTCAATGAATCTTTTTTAGTTATAAAAGATAAAATACTTACATAAAAAAATAAATAAAGAGGGTTGAATATTTCACCCTCTTTTATAATTGATATTCATGACTTTATTTGAATAAAATCTTGAAAGTAAAGATTGAACATCAAGTTAATTAAATTATTTTGTAATGTTGGGTTCCACTTTCGTTTCACCCAACCTACATTTACGAAACTTATTTCGCAACAGGAACATATTTGCCAAGCTTTTTACAAGCAGCATCAGTAGCAAGAGCAACATCGGCAGCAGAAGCAAACTTCTGAGTACCAGTTAAAGTATTATCTGTAACTGGTGCTACTTCCCCAGCGCATAATCTAGCTATAGTGGTTGCTTCTTTAGTAGCAGCTACAGTTGAAATTGCAACTCCACCAATGAATGCTTTAACTGCTCCTTTCACGTTTTTTGTTTGCGCTTGGTTGGTTACCATTTCTTTAGGTGTAGCACCACCACCACCATCAACAATTTTATACGTGTAATTTGTTGTGTCAGTAGAAACACCAAGTCCTAATTTTCCAAAACCATCTTTATCAGCAAATTCGTTGTTTTCAGCGTAATAAGCTTGTTGTGCGCGGTTCATCGAACCAACGTAAGTTTGGGCTTCAGACTGTTTTGCTTTGTTAGCTTGGTTCAAGAAAGAAGGTAATGCGATCGCAGACAAAATACCGATAATGATGATTACAACTAACAATTCAATTAAGGTAAAACCTTCGTCTTGCTTTTTATTGCGGAAAATGTGTTGAAGTAATTTTGCTTTCAATTCAGTTTTCATATCAGTGTTTCCTTTGAGTTTTTAGTCGTGTTATTTATTTGCTTCTAGAAATAACTTACCCAGATAATTCGGTTTCATATCACCCTGCAAAAAAATATTTTTCTTTGTCAGGAGGAATGAAGATGACAAAAGGGAGAAACCGGGTTTCCATCAGTGATATGTCGAAAATAGCCATGTTGATTTTGAGTATTCCCGGTTTCTTGAGAATCCCTACTAGTCTTTTTTAGTTAGGGTTGTCGTTCCAGCAGAATATAACCAGAGGTTTCCAGATTCGATAAAAATTGACGAATCAGGTAAAAAGCTTGCTCATCTTCTGTTGGTTGTAGAGTGATGGGGTCTAATGGTCGAATTTGCTTCCAGCGTTCTACCAAGGATGTCATTGACTGGGGTTGTTCTAAAAGAGGGATAAAACAATGTGCCATTAAGCTATCGATGATTAAATCCTCTGCATTTAGAGACAAAAACTGTGCGATCGCAAATGGTTTCAGCGATGTAACAGATTTCACCAATTCTTCACGGAAGTTAGGGGTTTTTAATTGAGGGTGGAGATGTACTTTTGCTTGCTTCCAGTCGGAGTCTTCCCATTCTGATACCGGAACAAAGCTTTGTGCTTGGTTGGGATGACCACACCAAAAATCGATTAATCGATGCATTGGGTGCAATAGTTCAAATAAATAAAGCTTTTCTTCCTCTGATACTTCCGGTAAACTCATTGCCCAATATGCAGGTAAATTATCTGGTTCTTTGAATAAATCCAGTAAATTCCATTTATGCCAATTGACCATTTTGACAAATTCTAAATCCGCATCTTTGAAAGCTGCGAACATATCGCGGATTGTATAACCTTTGTCTCCTTGGAATAGATAGTTCATCAACATTTTTTCTTCAGCTTTTTCATCTTCATAGCTGGAATCCCATGTTCTAGCTTTGAGCAACACTACATCTCGCAAAGCTTTCATTGTTTCTGTGGCAATCTCTATTTCCATTTCACGGGGGTTCTGTTCCATCAAACCCATCGTTTTAAATAGTTCTTGAGCACGGAATAAGGAAGCACGTTGGTAGGCACAATGAAGGTTACTACGAATTATTCCTTCTGGATTTAAGACCGAACCCATTGATTTTAATGCTGCTGCTGGTGAAGGGAAAAGATATAAAAGCTCATCGCAGTTGATGTAGTCAAAAGACATTCCTAAGCTTGCTAAATTCTCGACTCCACATACACGAAATTCAGCATTTTCGATTCCATGATATGCAAGACGTTGTTCGGCTAATTTTACCGATTGTTCAGATATATCAACACCAATAACCTTTGCACCTGGGTTTGCTAATGCTAAGGTTAGGGACTTATAACCAGAGCCACATCCAGCATCTAAAATGACTTTATCTTTCGTATCTATAACTTTTTGATTTCTTTGATAGTAAGGTGTTATCAAAGAATGAAAATATAAAAGACCTAAATTATCTTTTGGGGAATCTTCAACAGGAATCCGGGGATAGGGAGCGCTATCGAATTGTTGGCGAATTTTTTCTAATAACTCAGATGTTTGTACTGCCATATATTTTTCTCCTGAAAAATTATTTGTTTCCTCGCAAAACTTATGGCTCAAAGCACAAAGATATGCAGGAAAACCACTCAGTATTCAGTGTTCCCAAATGCGATCGCGTTCTATCACTACTACCCCGATATTTGTCGGTTGCACGAACTATAACAATGTGCGATCGCGTATATCATCAATACTGTCTCCTGTGGTGCGATCGCACTCTATTACCACCTAGCTCCGCTTATTCCGTTTTCTCTTATCACAAATATTCAATTACAATTGAAATAAGCGAAAAAACCTTTAATACATAGTAGATACTTTGAAAAAGCCTTCATAACAAACAATAAACAAGGTCAAACCCAATGCATAAGCTCACTCGAATTACCCGTAACCCAGAAGTGATGGGTGGAAAGCCCTGTATTCGGGGAATACGTGTCACTGTTGGCACTGTTGTTGGACTAATGGCATCAGGACATTCGCTAAATGATATCCTTAAAGCATATCCATATTTAGAAGAAGCAGATATTTACGAAGCACTTGCTTATGCAGCATGGCGGGCTGAAGAAATTGAAGTGCCACTACAAAGTGCATGAAAATCTTAATGGATATGAACCTGTCGCCCGATTGGGTTGCTGTTTTTGAGAAGTATAACGGGATTACAGCAACACACTGGTATCTATTAGCGACCCCCGTGAGCGAGATACGGTAATTATGGAGTGGGCAAAAACAAATAGTTTTATCCTCTCCAATTGTCTAACTGCAATGATTGAAATATCCTGAAATTATAAGGCTGAATCAAAAATTTGTTGAGCGGTAAGGTTTAATTGTGGGAAGGTTGGGGATTTAATTAAGTCGTTTCCCCGAAATATTTTTTTTACATATTCCCCTTCGATTAACTCACACACAAAGATTGTGGGTTGTTTGGGGTAGCCAATAAAATCACGTCCACCCAAAGCAGCGTAATCAAAAATCCAATATTCGGGAATGCCCATTTCCTCATAATCTCGAAACTTATCATAGTAGTCATCACGCCAATTTGTAGAAACTACTTCCACAATTACTTTAATTGAAGCTGCATTTTGAATAACTGATTCTGTCTCCCAGCGCGATTCATTACCGAGATTTTCTTGGTCTAAAATAATGATGTCAGGTTCGTAACCACATTTATCCCGATTTGGTTTTACAATCGACTCTCTGGGGATGAACCAAATCCCTCGCTTACCTATTTCTCTAATGGCTAGAAGTAATTCTTCAATGGCAAAACCCGTTAATTTTGAATGTTTACCCCTGGGTTTTGGCATTTCCACAATTACCCCATCGTGCAATTCGTAGCGAACTTCTGAGTTTTCTGGATACAACTCGATAAATTCATCAAAGGTGTATATTTTGGTTTCGGTTTGTGCTTGGGCTTGGGTCATAGTCAGCACCTCCACATATATTTGACTCTACCATCGTTAGCTAATATTGCTTTCTATCTTATCCATCCCATAGGAATATTCCCCTCTTACCCAAATCTAAACTTGTGTTAAACTAAATTAAACGAAGTCGGTATGAGTTTAGATAAGTGATTATGACAAATCCCAAAATTGAAAATTTAGTAATTATTGGTTCTGGTCCTGCTGGCTACACTGCGGCGATTTATGCGGGAAGGGCGAACCTCAAACCTGTTGTATTTGAAGGGTTCCAAGCTGGGGGATTGCCTGGTGGGCAGTTGATGACGACGACGGAAGTGGAGAATTTTCCTGGATTTCCGGCTGGGATAACGGGACCGGAATTGATGGATAATATGAAGGCGCAAGCTGAACGCTGGGGTGCCCAATTGTATACGGAAGATGTGATTTCCGTTGATTTAAGTCAGCGTCCGTTTACGGTGCGTTCCGAAGAGAGAGAATTTAAGGCACATAGTATTGTTATAGCAACTGGAGCAACGGCGAAACGGTTGGGTTTGCCGAGCGAGCATGAATTTTGGAGTCGGGGAATTTCGGCTTGTGCGATTTGTGACGGTGCAACTCCGATTTTTCACGGTGCGGAGTTGGCTGTAATTGGTGCGGGTGACTCAGCCGCAGAAGAGGCAATTTATTTAACTAAATATGGTTCCAAGGTGAATTTGCTGGTGCGATCGCAACAAATGCGGGCATCGAAGGCGATGCAAGACCGTGTTTTAAGTAACCCCAAAATCCGAGTACATTGGAACACCGAAGCGGTGGATATATTTGGGAATGGGCATATGGAAGGGGTGAAGGTTCGCAACAGTGAGACGGGTGAGGAAACTGTTGTGAAGGCGAAAGGGTTATTTTATGCTATTGGTCATAAGCCGAATACATCTTTATTTACGGGACAAATCGAACTCGATGAAGTCGGGTATATTGTTACCAAGTCAGGTTCGCCAGAAACCAGTGTAGAAGGGGTTTTTGCTGCGGGTGATGTCCAAGACCACGAATTTCGGCAAGCGATTACAGCAGCAGGTTCGGGTTGTGCGGCAGCGATGTTAGCGGAACGGTGGTTATCTGCCAATGGTTTGATTCAGGAATTTAAGCAAGTTGCCCACACACCTGACAACGAACTGGAACATCAGCCAGAAGTCAAGCAAATTACTTCAGATGAGTTTGATATTAATGGAACCCGTCATGCTGGAGGATTTGCCTTGCGGAAATTATTCCACGATAGCGATCGCTTGCTTGTTGTCAAATATGTTTCTCCTGGTTGTGGTCCATGTCACACGCTCAAACCCATATTAAACAAGGTAATTGATGAGTTTGACGGTAAAGTTCATTTTATCGAAATTGATATCGATGCAGACAGAGATATTGCGGAGAATGCGGGGGTGACAGGTACACCAACGGTACAGTTTTTCAAGGATAAGGAATTGTTGAAGGAAGTAAAAGGTGTGAAGCAAAAGAGCGAATATCGGATGTTGATTGAGAGTAGTTTAGGAAACACCAACAAATAAATCATCCCAAATTGTTGTAGGGGCGGGGTCTCCCCGCCCTCTTAACAAATGGTAAAATTGACAAACATATAAAGGATTTCCATAAAATAAAATATCCCAAGTTATGGATTTATCTATCACTCGTAAATAAGGTCTAAATAAGGGTTGGGAAACCCTACCCCTACGAAAATGTGGACAATTCGCGATCGCAAAGGAAAGGGATTTTTTAATCCCCTGACTCCATCAAAATCAAGCGCAGGGAATCTAAACGCACGTACCAAGGAAAAGGCTGGTTTTGGATTGTCGTCCATTTTTCTTTAAACACTTCCGCTTGCAGATGATAATCCTCCATATTCTCAGGAGAACCCTGTAGTTTCAAAAATACCGTCATTCGGTGTGGAGTTTCGCTTGTCTTTACCAACCAACAACTAAAAGTATTTTCTTGTTCTGGGTTATTAGTAAAGCTAATTTGATGAGCGCGAATCCCAATATGGGATAAATTAGTCGGGATTGGTTTATTTACTCGCAATGTGCAACCCCAATCGACTGCTTCCACTTGTTCAGAACCATTTTTAGTTGCTAGAGAAAAGTTTTTACAACCTGTAATTTGAGCAACAGTCATAGTCTGGGGATGCTCAAAAATCTCCTGTTTGGAACCGTATTGAACAGGTTTTCCCCGTTCCAATACCAATAAATTTGGACAAACTCGATAAGCTTCTTCCATATTGTGGGTGACAAATAAAGTCACACCACCGTAGTCAGCTAATTTTGTCACCATTTCCTGCTCCAGTTGACTGCGTAGATATGTATCTAAAGCCGAAAATGGTTCATCTAATAAAAGTGCTTCCGGTTGCGAAGCTAATGCCCTTGCTAATGCTACCCGTTGTTGCTGCCCTCCGGAAAGTTGGTGAGGATATCGATCGCCTAATCCCGCTAGTTGTACCCCGATTAATTGGGTTTCGACTTGTTGTTGAATGCCTTTACTCGATAATTTTTTTGGTAAACCAAAAGCGATATTTTGCGCTACCGTCATGTGGGGAAACAAAGCATAATTTTGGACTAAAAAACCAATCTTGCGATCGCATGATGGCACATTAATTTTACGTTGCGAATCAAATAATACCCGTCCATTCAAAATAATCTGTCCCGCAGTCGGTGTTTCTACCCCTGCTAAACAGCGTAAAATCATACTTTTTCCAGCCCCAGAACCCCCCAATAATCCCAAAGGTTGGTTATCTGCGGTGAATGATATTTGTAATTCAAAGTCAGCAAGTTGTTTGTAGATATCAACAAAAGAGGGGATTGGGAATTGGGGATTGGGGATTGGGGATTGGGAATTGGGGATTGGGGATTGGAGAT
>JAAUPE010000259.1 GCA_012034595.1 Calothrix sp. CSU_2_0
TTCAAACTAATCCCTATTAGGGATTGAAACTTGCCAAGACCTCTAAATAGCATTTACATGCTGATTGCAATTCAAACTAATCCCTATTAGGGATTGAAACTAACCTGTACTTATTTTACATAAATAAATGTTATTATTGCAATTCAAACTAATCCCTATTAGGGATTGAAACAAAAACTTTTGAGCATTGACATCTGCCTGACTCAAGATTGCAAATTCAAACTAATCCCTATTAGGGATTGAAACTACAATCACCGGAAATAATGTAAATTGCTTATGAAGCTATTTTCTGGGTTTTGTTCAATGTTGTCAGTCAATGAAGCCGAAGCAATTATTTTTAACTTGGTGCAACCTCTCGACAACCAATTAAATACGGAAATTATAGATTTACGACAAGCACAAGGACGGATTTTAGCTGCGGCAATTACCAGTAAACTCGATTTTCCTCACTGGGATAATTCAGCGATGGATGGGTATGCTGTGCGTTACGAAGATGTAAAAGCATGTAATGCTGAAAACCCAGTAATTTTAGAAGTTATCGAAGAAATACCTGCCGGATATCAGCCAATTTCCACATTACAACCCGGACAAGCTGCAAGAATATTTACTGGTGCGGTAATGCCTGCTGGTGCGGATACGGTAATAATGCAAGAGATGACGCAACCTCAAAGTAATTGCGTTTTGATTCAGGTTGCACCCAAACCACAGGAATTTGTCAGAAAAAGAGCCTCCTATTACCACGCTGGTGATGAATTATTACCAGCAGGAATTATGATTAATGCTCCTGAAACGGCTATTTTAGCGGCTGCACAATGCAATGACATCTGTGTTTTCCGCAAGCCGAAGGTAGCTATTTTTTCGACTGGGAATGAATTAGTCACACCAGAAAAATCTTTAAAGGCAGGACAAATTGTTGATTCTAATCAGTATGCTTTAGCCGCTTTGGTCAGACAATTGGGGGCAGAACCGATTATTTTGGGAATTGTAGCCGATGAACCAAAAGCATTAGCAGAAGTTGTCAAAACAGCCCTTAATAGCGCCGATATAATCCTCTCTTCCGGGGGTGTTTCTGTGGGAGATTATGATTATGTTGAGCAGATTATCCAAGCTTTAGCTGGGGAAATTCACATTCGCTCTGTAGGAATGAAACCAGGAAAACCTTTAACTGTTGCTACTTTAGGACATAAAGATTCGGTTGTAAATTCAGATATAGATAATTTACAGGTTTCTAATTCTGCTGTTGAGAATCGACATTTGAACCTTCGACAAAAATTATATTTTGGTTTACCAGGAAATCCCGTATCCGCTTTAGTAACATTTTGGCGGTTTGTACAGCCTGCGATCGCAAAATTCTCTGGACTTGCGGATGGTTGGAAACCTGTTTTTATGAAGGCAAAGACTAAACAGGAATTGCGTTCGAGTGGCGATCGCGAAAGTTATATCTGGGGAAAATTAACTATTGTTGATGGGGTTTATGAATTTGGTGTAGCTGGTGGTAGTCAAGTGTCGGGAAATTTGATTAATTTGGCGCAAACCAATGCTCTAGCGGTTTTACCTCCGGGACAAAATTTGATTCCTGCTGCTGGGGAAGTATGGGTTTTATTGGTGGGAAATCACTGAATAGTATGTGAATTTTTAATATCATTATGTAGGGGCAAACGGTTGTTTGCCCTAATTTTATTTTATTGAATCCAATTTAAACGATAATGAACGCAAATTAATAACATGTAAATTTCGCCATTGGTATGAATTTAGATCGCGCAGAAACACGGAGGGTAAGAGCAATCTCCAATCCCCAATCCCCAATGCCCAATGCCCAATCCCCAATGCCCAATCCCCAATGCCCAATGCCCAATCCCCAATACTCAATAACTAAGTAAAAATGGAAACACCTTTTGATACCTCAGTTTCTCAAATCAGTCCCCCAGAAGCAGAAGGACGGGACGAAATCTCTACTGGTTACGCTTGGTGGGCTGGAAATGCCCGTTTTATCAACTTATCTGGTAAATTTTTAGGGGCACATGTTGCCCATGCGGGAGTAGTCGCTTTTTGGGCAGGAGCGATGTTGCTATTTGAAGTCGCTCACTACATCCCCGAACAACCCATGTATGAACAGGGTCTGATATTGATGCCTCACATTGCCACCTTGGGTATTGGTGTGGGACATGGGGGAGAAGTCGTAAATATCTTTCCGTTTTTTGCGATCGCAGTTACTCATTTAATCGGTTCTGCAGTTCTTGGCTTTGGTGGCATTTATCACGCAATCAAAGGACCGGAAAGACTAGCTGGATTTTTTGATTTTGATTGGACTGACAAGGACAAAGTTACCAGCATTTTGGGATATCACCTGATTGCCTTGGGTGTAGCCGCATTCTTGTTAGTGGGCAAAGCGATGTTTTGGGGTGGTTTGTATGACACCTGGGCACCCGGTGGTGGTGATGTGCGTCTTGTGACTAATCCGACCCTCGACCCCCGCATCATTTTTGGTTATTTATTTAAAGGTTTGACAGGTGGAGCAGGTAATATAGCCAGCGTTAACAACCTTGAGGATTTAGTCGGCGGTCATATTTGGGTCGGCTCCCTGTTAATACTTGGTGGCATTTGGCACGTTATTACAAAGCCATTTAAGTGGACTCACGGCATCTTTATCTGGTCAGGTGAAGCCTACCTTTCCCAAAGCTTGGGTAACGTCGCTGGACAAGCATTGATTGCATCCATGTTTATTTGGTTCAATAATACCGCCTATCCCAGCGAATTTTACGGTCCCACGGCTGGGGAAGCATCCCAAGCGCAAGCATTGACATTCCTGGTACGGGACCAAAAACTAGGGGCAAACGTGGCATCAGCTCAAGGTCCCACAGGTTTAGGCAAATATTTAATGCGATCGCCTACGGGAGAAATTATTTTCGGTGGAGAAACCATGCGCTTTTGGGATACAAAAGCACCTTGGTTAGAACCCTTACGGGGAACGAATGGACTCGACCTCGACAAAATTCAGCATGACGTTCAACCCTGGCAAATTCGTCGTGCAGCCGAGTATATGACCCATGCACCCCTTGGTTCCCTCAACTCTGTTGGTGGTGTAGCCACAGAAATCAACACCTTTAATTTCATGTCCACCCGTACCTGGTTAGCAGGAGCTCATTTTATCTTTGCCTTCCTATTCTTAGTCGGACATCTTTGGCACGCAGGACGGGCAAGAGCTACTGCTGCGGGCTTTGAAAGAGGACTCGACAGAGAAGACGAACCAGTTATGTCAATGAAACCACTCGATTAACTTCATGCAAAATTTCCTGCAAGAAAAAATCATTGTTCCTGTAATTGGGAATATTGCGATCGCATTCTTTTCGGTGCTTGTAATGTTCCTAAAAACCTTTTTTCCTAATTCAATTTCCGGCACATATTTACAACTTTTCTTCCCATAATTTCTCAAGTACTTATCAACCACTATCCCAAGAATTTTATATCTCTTTCTTCCTTCTTATCTTGGCGTTTTGGCGTTCTTGGCGGTTCAATAATTTTCATAATTCCTAACTTTAAAAAAGGAGCATTATCATCAATGGGACTACCTTGGTATCGTGTCCACACAGTTGTTTTAAACGACCCAGGACGACTAATAGCCGTACACCTAATGCATACAGCCTTAACTGCTGGTTGGGCTGGTTCAATGGCATTGTACGAACTGGCACTTTTTGACCCCAGCGACCCTATTTTAAATCCCATGTGGCGACAGGGAATGTTCGTTTTACCTTTTATGACACGATTGGGTATCACCGAATCTTGGGGTGGTTGGAATGTCACGGGTGAAGCTATTAATGGGTTCCACCTTTGGACTTTTGAAAGTGTCGCTGCTGCCCATATTCTATTATCAGGTTTGTTATTTTTAGCAGCATGTTGGCATTGGGTTTACTGGGATTTAGATTTATTTAAAGACCGAAAAACAGGCGAACCAGTTTTAGATTTACCGAAAATATTTGGCATTCATTTATTATCAGCAGGTCTTCTCTGTTTCGGATTTGGAGCTTTTCATTTAACTGGCTTATTTGGTCCGGGAATGTGGGTTTCTGACCCCTATGGATTAACGGGACATATTCAAGGTGTCGCACCAGAATGGGGTCCGAATGGCTTTAACCCTTTCAATCCTGGTGGTGTGGTTGCTCATCACATTGCGGCAGGAATTTTTGGGATTATTGGTGGTATTTTTCATATCACTTTTCGACCACCAGAAGTACTTTATCGAACGCTACGGATGGGGAATATTGAAACAGTTCTCGCTAGCGCTTTAGCAACATTCTTTTTTGCCGCTTTTGTTGTTTCTGGTACTATGTGGTATGGCACTGCCACAACACCAATTGAATTATTTGGTCCCACTCGCTATCAATGGGATAATGGTTATTTTCAACAAGAAATTTCCAGACGAGTTCAAGATAGTTTGGGTGCTGGCAAAAGCCCCTCACAAGCTTGGTCAAATGTTCCCGATAAATTGGCTTTTTACGACTATGTAGGAAATAGCCCCGCTAAAGGTGGTTTATTCCGTGTTGGTGCAATGGTAAAAGGAGATGGAATTGCTCAATCTTGGTCGGGTCATGCTGTTTTTCAAGATAGCGAAGGTCGAGAATTAACAGTACGCAGAATCCCGAATTTCTTTGAAACTTTTCCAGTAGTTTTGACTGACAAAGATGATATTGTCAGGGCAGATATTCCTTTCCGACGTGCAGATTCTAAGTTTAGTTTTGAACAAACTGGTGTTACTGTCAGCTTTGTTGGTGGTGCATTAAATGGTCAAACATTTACCGATCCATTGATAGTGAAAAAATTTGCTCGTAGCGCTCAATTAGGGGAAATATTTGCATTTGACCGGGCAACTTTTAACTCTGATGGGGTATTTCGTAGCAGTACCCGTGGTTGGTTTGCTTTTTCTCATGCTTGTTGGGCTTTATTGTGGTTCTTCGGACATATTTGGCATGGTTCCCGCACTATTTTCCGAGATGTTTTCTCTGGAATTGATCCAGAACTTGATGAGGATCAAGTTGAGTTTGGAGTTTACCAAAAAGTGGGTGATATGACCACTCGTAAAAAGCAATTGGTGTAATTATTCAGTTATGAGTTATGAGTTATGAACTTAATTTTTAATTTCAAACTCATAACTTTGTATTAAGCATAAGTAAACAAATAATAACAAAATCATGAAACAAATATTTGCTTTAATTTTGGCAGTTTTTCTCTGGTTTAGCTCTACTCCTAGTGTTTTAGCTGAGAATACTAATTTAGTCCCTTGTGCTGAATCTCCTGCATTTGTAGAAAGGGTTCAAAATGCACCTGATAGTTATTACACAACAAAACCATTACAGGCTTATTCTCGCTTACTTTGTGGTGAAGATGGTTTACCCCATTTAGCATTAGACCGTTTCAGTCTTGCCCTGGATATACTTATTCCTTTTGTGATGTTTTTCTATATTGCTGGTTGGATTGGCTGGACTGGTCGTTCCTATTTACAAGCAATTCACAAACAAGGTTTTCAAGAAGAAAAAGAACTTTTTATTGATGTAACAATTTTCGGTACTTGCATGCTAAAGTCTTTAGCTTGGTTTGTATTAGCAGTTCAAGAATTTCGTAGCGGAAATTTGGTCGCAAAAGATGAAGAAATCCCAATTTCAATTCGCTAGTTTTTATTAAAAATTGGGAAAATTTTATGTAATGAGAGGGATGTTTAAATTTGTAGTGTGGATATCTTGTCCACCTCAGATAATGGGAGCATATCGGGAGCATGACAGAAGACTATATTTAGAATTTAGAATGCAAATTGGCATCAGCAATGTCTGAAAATAGTTGTTGTTTAAAATTTATTTTGGAGAATGATTTATGGAATTGCGTTACTTGGTTAAATATTTCACAATGGTTCCTGTAATTACTACGTTAGCTGTGATTATTTTGGCTTTAGTTTTCATAGAATTAAATAGCATTTTTCCTGGGTTGCAATATGGTACTTTTTTCCACCCTTTAATTTATTAGTCCACCAATACAACCTTTGAAAGGGAGTTTAAATATCAGTTTGCTAGTACCTCAAGGCAAAAGTAAAAAGATAAAAGGCAAAAGAAAGAAAGATGATTTTATAAGCTTTTCAGCCATTTTAATGGTAGCTTTATTTCCGCCGTTCTGTACTAGTAGTTTTTCACGCTCCCCCCCCCATGTCTACGGTGTACACACAAGTTCTATTTACAAGCGTTTCAAGGCTGTTTCAAGGCTTGTACT
>JAAUPE010000072.1 GCA_012034595.1 Calothrix sp. CSU_2_0
AGGTTTGGGCGATTAGAAAATATTATAATGATTCAAAGTGACTCATATAATAATTTATTGTTTCCACTTTAAGCATTGTTAATTGATTCTCGGTCTGCCTTAAATACGACTTTTTCAGCAAGCCCTAAATAAAGAACCCATTAGAGGTTTAGGTTTTAGAGTGCGTCAGGACTGTATCGACAAAGTTAAAGCTGCTAGGAAGGCAGCTATGATGAAAATGGGCAAGACGAATCAAGATGCCTTTGCCCATGAAATTCAAATCGCTCCATCGACATTCAGTAATTTTTTGAATGGTAAAAATGTCGCTTTGGGAACTTTCCAGCAAACTTGTCAACATTTAGATTTAAACTGGGAAGAAATAGCAGATAGGGAAGATAGCCAAATTATCTCTCCAGTTCCCCAACCTTCAATAATATCAACAACAACATTAACATCAATCCTCACCCCAGACATTTCCATCAAATATCCAGAAGGACCAGTTGCATTCGATTCCCCTTTTTATATTGAGCGTCCCCCCAAAGAACAGGACTGTTACAGAGAAATTAGCAAACATGGTGCCTTAATTCGCATCAAAGCACCCGAACAAACAGGGAAGACTTCGTTACTAATTCGGATTTTGCACCAAGCGGAAACAAAAGGCGATCGCACTGTTTATATCAGTTTAAAGGAAGCAGACAATCAATGTTTTACCAACTTAGATAAATTCCTGCGTTGGTTCTGTGCAACTGTTAGCCGTAAATTGAAATTAGAAAATCGCTTAGATGAATATTGGGAAGATGATATTAGTTGTAATCTGCGCTGCGAAAGCTATTTTGAAGAATACATCCTCCCAGAAATAGGTCAACCATTAACACTCGGTTTAGATGAAGTCGATAGATTATTTGCATATCCCGATATTTACGGCGATTTTTTTGGCTTGCTGCGATATCTGCACGAAGAAGCGAGACGAACAAATATTTGGCAAAAATTGCGGTTAGTTCTCGCACATTCCACCGAAATTTATGTACCTTTAGATATTAATCGTTCTCCTTTTAATGCAGGTTTCCCTGTCGATTTACCAGAATTTAGTTCACAACAAATAACCAATTTAGTTCAAAAACATCAATTAAATTGGTCTGACGAAGAAGTTACTCAAATCATGTCAATGATAGGTGGACACCCGTTTTTGGTGCGTCTTGCTTTATATCATATTGCCCGTCAAGATATAAGTTTAGATAATTTTCTCCAAACAGCAGCCAGCGAATCAGGGATTTATGCCAATCATTTACATCGTCTCATGTCCGCCCTCGAAAAACAACCTGAGCTATTAGTAGCAATGCGAGAAGTTGCCAAACTCAATCGACCACTACAGTTAATTGCTGAAATCAAATTCAAATTACAAGCAATGGGATTAGTCAAAATAACCAACGATGGTGTGATACCCAGTTGTGAATTGTATCGACAATATTTTCAGAATTGTTAATTCCCTGTTTGTTGGGAATTCAGCATTAACTAAAGGTGAAAATGTCCTATTTAGATTCAAAAGAAAATCAAAAGAGATTTAGACCAATTTCAGTGCGAAACTTCATAGGGAACAAGGGAAATTAGGGTTGTCGAATTCAACAGACAATCCTATGTTACAAACAATCAGCAAGTTCAACACATTATTTCTAGCAGTTTTAATTTTGTTATCAGCAGGAACCCTCAACAATTCAAAGGTTGATGCCAGAAATAGTCAAAACCTAACTCAACTACCCGCATCCAATATTATTGCAGCAGCACCAGAATGGAAACAGTTTTTATCAGATGAAGGCAAATTTTCTATTCTCATGCCTGATGAAGAAATATTGGACATGACACCATCCAAAGAATTAATACTTCCAGGTGTTCAAACAATAAAGTTAAACGCGACGATGAAGGATAACAGCGTATTTTTAGCTGGATACGCAGATTTTGATATAAATCTTAACCAGTTTCCCTCTAACGAGATATTGGATTCTTTCTTGCAAGGAATGCTTGAAGGTAAAACCAACTTGTTGAGTCAGAAAAATATCCAATTGGGTCAGTATCAAGGTAAAGAGGTCAAAATTCAAGATGAGACAAAAGGGATAACTTACAATAGTCGAGTTTTTCTGGTTGGTCAACGAATATATATTCTTATGGTTGGAGGAACTAGAACACCTCAAACAAGTGATACTCAAAAGTTTTTCAACTCGTTTCAATTAATCCAGTAAGAGCTAAATAATTCTTGAAACATTAGATTCCTAACTTCTTAAAAAAGTTGGGAATCTAACCAAATAACATAAATATTTTTACGCAACTGCTTTGAAGATTAAGGAAACAACATCATGCTGCCCAAAATTCAAAATCAATTCAAATCTTTTCTAGTTATCTCTGCTTTACTTGCTGCGACATTCCCCATCACACCAGCCAAATCTCAAACAATTGATATTACCTCAAAACCCTCACAAACCAATTTCAGCCAACCAAAAAAGCAATCACAAGCTAACCTAGTCGCAGAAGATGTCAAACCATCAGTAGTTCGGGTAGCTGTTGGTTGTAAAGCCAAGGTGTACTTACCCAATACTGGCAAAATCTATGATTTGGAACAAATCACAAGTTATGGTTCTGGCTTTTTTGTGAATCCGAATGGTTACATTGTCACCAACGCTCATGTAACAAAAGCAGAAGATTGCCAACAAATATTTCAAGAAGATTTAGCCACAAAACTTGAAGCTGACGGACAAATATTAGAAAATGTCGAAGCCGAATTAAAGTGGATTGAAAACAAACCAATTCAATTAGTATATTTACCCAACCAAGAACAGCTACCTTTTGAGATCATAAATTCCGGTGCGATCGCAGGTGAGGGTAAGGATGTTTCCATCATCAAAGTGAATGTCATTAATGCTCCCACTCTCAAACTTGCCGAATCAAACCAAGTAAAACTTTTAGACTCAGTAACAGTAGTTGGATATCCGGGATTAGTGGAAACATTTTCTGTATTTGACGAGAATTCCTTCTACGAATCTAGCTTTACTCGTGGTCAAGTTTCTGCTAAGAAAAATCTGAAAGATGGTACTCCAATTCTCCAAATTACTGCCCCTGTACCTAATGG
Source organism: Calothrix sp. CSU_2_0 (assembly GCA_012034595.1). Lineage (GTDB taxonomy): Bacteria > Cyanobacteriota > Cyanobacteriia > Cyanobacteriales > Nostocaceae > Brunnivagina. The sequence goes on from JAAUPE010000072.1 coordinate 3,098, forward strand.
TAACTCCGGTGGTCCCGTTCTCAATGATAATGGTGAGGTGATTGGTTTAGTCACCTTTGGTCCCAACGATGATTTTACCTTTATTTTTACCAGTAATACGATTCAAGAGTTTCTTGACTCTGCCAATATTAACAATCAACAAGGATTAGTAAATCAGATATACCGCGAAGCATTACAATTATATGACCAAGGTAAATATAGCCAAGCATTGGGGAAATTTGAGTTAGTCAAACAGTTATTTCCCCAGCATTCAGAGGTGGAAAATTACCTTGAAAAATGTCAACAAGTCATTGCTAATGATGTCAAAAATTAGCCAGCTATATCAATAAGTTTCTAATAACAATGTCAATAGCCAGACCATTAATAGGCTATTGACTATCACTATAATTTGATATTGACACGCAAATTGCCAGTGTATTAACCAACAAAAAATTACTATTGATTACCTAATGATACTAGGAGTGGATGATTTCACTATTTCACGCGATAAATCTAGAAATTAACCTGTATTCTTTGGCTCTAACCTATCTTTAGCAGGGAAAATCAGAATTTTAGGCATCTATCACTTTACTTGGAACCGATGGTAAACTCTAGCAGTAAGCATTTTAGAGTATAAATTACAACAAATTAAGATAATGAACTTTTTAACGATTTGATTAAAAAGTCAGGAAAAACTGTGTTTGTTTTTGGATGTGTTTTCTTTACGCTAGTCTCATGCATGAGATACTGCGCGAACTGACAATTCAACGCAAGCGATCGCAAAGTGACTCCTGCGGAGTATCTCATAGTTGAAGATATTAAAATTAAGCTAATTTTTATAATTTAATTACTCGAATGTATGAATAATTAATTAACTTGAGCGATAAGCGTACCCCTCCGGGGAAGCAGGATAATAGGATAATAACCGTTTAAATTGATTGGGACTAACTCGACTTCCAAAAGTCCCACAGGTTCTTAAAACAGCGCGATCAAACTGATTGAGCTTTGGTGCTGGTGGTGAAATATCTAAATTTTCTCCAGCAGGAAATCCGACAGGAACGGGATTATTTTCATTGTCGAAAAAGGGTATAAATTTATTATCCTCTTGGGCATTAGCAATGGAATTATAGAAATTAAAAATTGTAGCGAATGCTAATACGAACGCAAAAATGACAGCTATTTTAGAATTGCGAATAAAAAGCACCATAACCTTAAGTTAATGTGTATTGTTAAGATATCTGTACAATATCAAACTGTAGTAACTTTGATTATGAAAATGTACTTTGTGGCAGATGCAGTTGTGGTTAATGTTGCTTAAATAATCGCTTAAATTTGAGCCAACCTTTCCCGCAACTGCGTATACCGTTCCTTCTGATTAACCGACCTTACAGCCATACCAATAGCCTTTTTAGAACCAACAATTATCGCCAATTTCTTTGCACGAGTTAACCCTGTATAAATCAAGTTACGCGATAGTAACATGTAGTGTTGGGTGTATATCGGCATAATTACCACTGGATATTCTGAACCTTGGGATTTGTGGATGGTAACGCTCCAAGCTAAACCAAGCTCATTCAAATCTGCGTAGTCATAGGTAACATCCCGTTCTTGATACTGTACGATTACTTCCTGCTCCTCCGTGTCAATGTTGGTAATAAATCCCACATCCCCGTTAAATACCTCGCGGTTGTAGTCGTTGGTGAGTTGAATCACCCTGTCTCCAACCCGAAAAACAGTCCCACCTCTTGTTACCTCAAGCTTTTGAGGACTTGGAGGATTAATCAACTGCTGCAATACGTTATTGAGATTGCGTGTACCCACCAATCCCCGTGTCATTGGGGACAACACTTGTACGTCAGCTACGGGATTAAAACCAAGCTTGGGAATAAAATCTGCAATCAACTCAGTAATTGCTTGGACACCATGTTCCGGTTGCTGCCCACCACCATGCCACAAACAATCAGATTGAGGAGTCTCAGAAATTGGCTCGATATTCGGGTATTGCCCCAGGTTGATTTGGTGGGCACTTCTAATAATCGCACTTGTTTGAGCTTGCCGAAATATCTGCGTTAATCTGATAACTGGTACTTTGCTCGAATTAATCAAATCTCCCAAAACCTTACCTGGACCAACCGAAGGTAATTGGTCGATATCTCCAACAAATAGAATTTGACCATCTTCAGGTACAGCTTTGATTAAACTATACGCTAAAAACAAGTCCAACATACTCGCCTCATCGATGATAATTGCTTTTTGCGGGAGGGGATTTTTCATATCCCGTTTAAAACCCATACTTTTAGGGTCAAACTCCAGCAAGCGATGCACGGTTTTTGCTTCCAATCCCGTCATCTCGGTTAGTCGTTGCGCTGCTCTTCCCGTTGGTGCTGCGAGGGCAATTGATTTTCCCATCGCCTTCCACAGTTCCACAATAGTACGCACACTAAAAGTTTTGCCCGTTCCTGGACCACCAGTAAGTATTAATACCCGTGAATAAGCTGCCATCTCCACTGCTTCTTGTTGCTGTGGGGAAAGTTCGACTTTACGACTTTCGGTAAAACGTGCAAGCCAGGTGCTGACTCTCTCCATATCTGGATTGATGGGATTTCTTAAACGCTGGGCGATTAGTAATGCTAAATTGTTCTCCGTGTTGAAAAATGCGGGGTTGTAACAAAGTAACATTTGTTCAGGAGAGCTTTCTCGAATTAGCTCATCCGCAAGGGACATGTTTTTGATAATTGTTGCAATTCCCTCTTCCATTGGTTGGTGGTCATCGGTTTTGAGGCATTTGGTAACTTCCTCAATTAATTCTGGTTGTGGTAAATAACAATGCCCTTCTACCACTCCCGTGATTGATTCCTGCTTGGGTGTGGCATTATTTGGTTGCTGGTTGACTTGGTACGCGCTGGACATTGCTTTTTAAAAGATGGCGCAAATATTATACTAAATAGTTGCTGTTATGGAAGTATTTTGTACAATTCAATTAGTAATATTGTACTATATATATTCGGATTTCCTTAGTCAGAAAAAAATACTCCTCAAAAGGAGTATCTTGTTGCCTGCTATTCAATAGCGATTGCACGTACTACGTACTAATATGCTCATAACCTGCCCAGGATTATCAATTGGTAACAATGGACTCCAATCGCATATATCCGCATATCCGAGTTGGTGTAAAACTCGAATTATTGCTGTTACGGCTTTACTCGATCCAATCAGGGTATATTTGATAGTTTCTCGTTCCGGTATTTGTGGGGAAATTGCTTGAAATTGGGGAATGGGTATGGTGCGATATGCCCTTGGCATTAAGCTGCGCTTATCGCGGTTATCGCTCCCGAAAGTTTTGATATCTTGATTTCATCGAAAAATTCATCCTGATATTAAGATTAAATCAACTGGTTTAGCATTATTTATTAACCATGATGGCTAAACTAATTACAAGCAGGAGATTGGATATAATTAGCAAGTTTTTTCAACCAATCTTCAACTGTTAATTCATGATGGCTGTAAAGTGGGTCTTGTTGAATTATATTTCCATCTTTATCTACTACTGCACAATTAAGAGGCTTGCAATTACCCTTGGTATCAAGCTGAATAATTGCCCAATAAGTCGGCATTAATTTGGGTTGTAGTAATAAATAGGTTTTCTCGTTAGTAATGTGTTCCCAGTATCTTTGAGTTTCGTTTTCTCCGTACTCAAACGTAACACCTTTTATTGTTTTCACTTGAATAATCATTTTGATATCTCTTGATGATGTTGTATTGTCTATTAATATTGACTGTTTTCTGTTCGAGATTCTTCTGTCATTCTTAGTAATCGAAAATAGATTTTATCCAGGTTATTATTAGTTTTGAAATACAACCGAAACGAGCCATCTTCGTAACGCTTTAAATCCGTCTTCCCAAAGATAATTTCCCGTTGTTGTAGCCATTGAGTAACGCATTCATGAAACTCAGCTAAAAACAAAGCTGGAAAGTAAATTCTTCCGGTTTTCTCTCCTGTATACTGATGAGTTAATATCTGAAATTGCGGTGTATTCAAAACTTCTGCCATAATTTTTTTTCTCGAATCTTCTTTTTATTTCTCTTGTCTTGAAAAGTTTTGTAGAAGAAGACCTTCCCTACAAACTTTTCACTGCCGTAATGCTATTAATTTAGAAAGGCAGAAAGAGTATTTCGCATACTTCCATTTTCCATTCCTGCCTTTACGGAACTAATTTGATGTCGATTCAAGGTATTTGAGAAAATTCGATACTTTCCAATTCAGCCCGTGAACTTTGTCAGCAATATTCGGTTTAGTTGAGCTTCCATCACATAAAAGGCACTTACTGCAATCAATCCTGTCATCTTCCGTGTGTCGGCAAAGTATTTCGTTGTTACTCAATTGTGCATCAGGAGCGATAATTCTAAAAGTTCTCCATCCTTGTTTTTGCGCCTCTTTAGCTTCTGGGATACTATGCACTGAAGCCATTAAATACTGCTTCCACAAGCTATTTGTGTTTCGCCAATTATGGCTATACCCCGTGTATTTTCCCGATGCCAAAATAATCGGCTCCCAAACTTCTAATGGCACTGCTGTCGGGTCGCCGTAAGAACCAAGTCTAATCGGATAGCGGTAGTGTTGTAAAAGTGCTAATTCTTTCTCGCTAAATTTAGGATAATTACCACCGATATAGGAGCGATAAATGTTGTTAGGAGTGAGGAGATTGACGTAGCAGCTACCAGTTTCGCTCAACTTTAATGGACAATCACCACAAATCGATCGATCGAAACCATGTTTTGCAGCGTATGTCGGAACGTAATTTTGTAAGAGAATCCACGATTGAAGTTGCCTTCCAGTTTTGCGGTTAGATGTGGGGTTCACAAAACCAGTTAATATCAAAACGATGGGAGAGCCATCAATTAAAGATGCACCTTCCCATACTAAATAACCATTTCGTAGCATATTCGTAGTAGATGAATAGTGTTATTAGCAGTTGGGTTAGGATTAAAAGCACATGAGTTGAAGTGAAAATGCGCCTTTAATCAAAATCCTCCAGCATCGGTAATGCCAGAGGATTGGTAGGTTTGATTGATTTGATTGATTAGGAATTAGTAGTTGGTATTTTCTGCAATTACTTCTGTTTGACTTGCTATGAGGTTTCGCTCCATATATTCGCGTCTGCGTTGCCAGGAAATCTCATGTTCCGCGAGCAAATCTTCTAGAGTTTTACCAAATTTACGGCTGGCATATTCCAGCAATTGCTCTAGAGAAAATCGCTTTTCTTCAACTTTACCGAAATCATTGGTAAACCTTTCCTTGAATTCATCCCAACTAAAGGTATCTTTAAGGGTGCGCTTTGCCACTAATCCACACAGAGAGCGGATGGAATAGTAAGCTTTGGTATATACTCGCTCGGAGTAATCGCTAACGGCATAATCGCCTAATACAGAATCACCTATTGCCTGAAAATTAGTCACTGATGATTTACGTGCAGCCATGATTCAAATACCTCTTCAATCCTTCATTTGCCTATTGGCGTTAGCCTTCTTAAAACCACGCATTATCATCGCAATCGGCTAATAAATCCTTGATTTCGCAATAATCCTGGTAATTTATCTCCAACTGCTGTAAGTCGGTATCTGATACCAAATTTTGTAATTCCTGCACAATTTCTCTAACTTGATTTTCTTCGCTAAAACCTGAATAGTAAGTTTTGATGAATTTATCAGCTTTAGTCACAAATTGTTCGAGATTACTGACAAATGTTTGCTCATTGCTAATTGCTTGCACCATGATTATTCTCCCAGTATCTACAAATTTGATGCGTGTTAGTATTCACTTGGGAGCATGAGAGTTGTTTCTACCAAGTAAAGTTTGATGTGACTAAGTGGAAAATCTGTATATTCGATTTCTTGGCGTAAAATTTCTTGGTTTGTATCCCATTCGCAAATCAAAATGCCGGAATTATTTTCAACTCGTAAATGCCAGATTTGAAACTCCCGTAAATTTTGATTTGAGAGAAATGTTTTAGTTTGATGGGAGAAAATAGCATCTAATAGCCAATAGCAGTTTGTTGCGTCAGCTAAATATTTGATTCCGTCTGTATATTTCAAACCGAGCCAATGTTTGTAGAGAGTAGTTGAACCAGTAAATTGATTGAGTTTGGTTGTTATTTGTTGTGGCGTTTTCATGTTTTAAATCCCTGATTTTACGGATTTCACAGTCCCATAGGCGTAAGCCGTAAAATCAAAGCTGCTGGCGAGAGATACCAGCATGTGATTTGTAATTTGACTTTGCCGAAACGGCAAGTTGATGGTATAAAAAAGTTAGCGGCAAAGTTATGGTATAAAAGTTTGATATGCTATGTTGCAGTTAAAAATTAAAGCTCATCAAACTTCACAAAATACTACTTGTATCCTAGTTCATGCTTTACTTTGGCTAACTCTGCTTGAGCGTATGGGTTTCTCCGGATACCTGGATGGGCTAAAAAGACAGCAATATTACCGGAATTAGGCTCTTTTCCCGATTCATGAACTTTGATAGCAGCATTTCTAACTTCTTGGCATTTCGATTGTACAATTTGATCTATATAATTTTGATAACGGCTAGATATTTGATAACAAATATCTGGGAATTCACGATACAGTCTATCACTACTTTTAAATCCTAAGCTCTTAGAAATTTGTAACATCGAGCGCGGAGATTCTTCATGGAGTGTGGCTTCAAGCTTATCTTTTAGACCTTTATTTTTATAACAATCATATCGTATCTGTAATAGGGAATATAATTCTGGAAAGTTCGCTTTGATAGTAGTAAAATAGCATCCGATACGAGTTGCGACTTCATATATAGATGGAGGAGGAAATTCTTGTAGTGCGTCATTGACAATATATTCAGCCTCTAATATTTGTGAATGTTTAAAATATTTTTTACTTTGCTTATTTTCACTATTGATGCTAGCTGTTTGTGAATTACGGATACACAAGGAAGTTAAATTTTTGGCAGGTTCTTTAGTAAAAAAATCAATTAGTGATATTCCAAGCTGATACGAAATATATAAAACTTTATCAAGAACTATGGATTTAGGGTTATGAGTATAATTGTATAAGAGTTTATAAGGTATGCTTGAAAAAAAGCAAAGTATTTTAAGTTTTTATGTGGTGTATTTTCAATAAATGCTAAAAGATTTTCTTGAATTGCATTTGTGCTAGGGATAGTTTTTAAACAAGGAGCCAGTGCAATTAATTTTACTATATTGTCCGCAACAAAATTTTGCCAATTAAGCTGCTCAATTGGTAAAGTCATATCATCTATAGTTAAATTGTTAGGAATATCACCGAGCCAGCCTCTGCATTTTGAACAATATCCGGATTGCGCTTGTCCAGAAAGATGAACCTGAGATTGTTTACAATGAGGACAATTTCTAAATAAAGTTTTATGATGCTTAATGCAAATATTAATTGCTTTAAATGACCAATAAAGAGGTTCATATATTATTTGTTTATTTTCATCCCATTCTTGATAACAGAATGGACACCATGCTTGATGGGAACGCATCAAACTTCGTTGATTAATAACATTTTGCCAAGTCAGCATAGTCAGAAATCTTAAGTTTGAGCATAATGTTTTGAGTTCTAAAGCATTGACTAAACTAAGTGCCATTTTTCCAACACTATTAAGTGCATAGGTTCGTTGAGCATAAATTTTTTCAAGGCTTTTGTTATGCTCCCCTAATACATACTCAACACCCAATAGTGGTGCTATCTCACTCAAAATTAGCATTCTTGGAGAAATGCTATGAGCATTAGCAAGTCGTTTAACATAACTAGTCAAACTTTCGACATCAGGTGTTGCTATACCAATAGGTTCTAAGTGAAATAAAGTACTACGTTCTAGTACATTAGGTATTGATAAATCCCATAGATTGTAAGTTGTGTTTATATTAGTTTCCATGCTAGTTTTCTCCCACTAGGTCTCTTTTCGGACATCTTTGACCTACAGTTCTTTTTCTAAAATGTTCTTGCATTTCACCTTGTGTATTACTCTCGTTCAGATTGTCATTATCGTTCATAAGTTGTGCGAATACTCTGTTACCATTTTCCAATTCTTCACGAATAATTTTACGCTTGTAAGGTGCAAGTTCGCCCTGCTTAATATGCTTGAAAGTTAAGGTATTACAATGCTCATCCATACAGTTACGAAGCGAGCGGTATAACCATCCATGAAAAAGTCCAACGGAACCAACAGAGTAATCTATAAAGTAATCAATTTTATTTTCAAAATTAGGCACTTTCACAAGAGGCATATATCGTGCAAAAGTTAATGCAACTTTTTTGAATTCTGTATAATCTTCTTTGTTTTCTTTATAATAGGGTGCAAAATGAAAATCTTCGCTACGCCTACCTATTTGTCCAGTTAAATTAGGACAGTTTAATAAATCATAAGTTCCGAATAAGATGTGAACTGTTTCGGTCAGATTCGCAATTGACTTTATCCAATTCATTTGTTCCAGCATCTGTTGTGCTCCAGATGTGGCAAATATATGTTGACCTTCATCAACCATAAAAGCTTCTATTTGACGATATTTAAAAACATTTTCGACTGCTCGCCTTAATGCTCTAGCATTACGACTCCTATCAGATTTTTGTTCAAAATTATTAATCACTTTGTCATGAATTTCATAAATAATTTTATATTCAATTAATACTTCGTTAAGCGAATGTAAAACTCTTTCATAGTAGTCTCGATGACTAAATTTACCACCTTCTGGTGAAGGGACTTCAATTCCAGAAACTGCTATTTTGCCTGGGTTACAACGTAATTTATCTAAAAAAGTTTCCATTAAAACCTTTTGTAATCGCTTTCTCAACGTTGTTTTACCTATGCCCGTAACACCAAAAACAAAGTACACCAGAGCATCATCTGGAGCGAGAATTTTAGATAACAGTTGATTTGATATTTGCTTCAAATTTTTGTGAGGAACTATAACCTGAGTCTTAAAATAATCTAATTTTCTTGAACTATCGGCATTTAAAAGTTCTGTTGTCAAAGAAGATTCGTTATTCATAACCAAAGTTCCTCACTACTGTAAGGCTCTATTGTATCCAAGTCATCATTGTCATTATTATCAATTTCGAGTTTACTATCAGTATCTTCATTAGAAAATGTGTCGGTAGCAGTAAAAGTCTGTAATTGAATATCTGCCTTGTTTTCGATAATATTTCTGACATCAGTAGCCGCTAAATCTCGCTGACATTGTAGTGCTAACTCCTCATATTTTTCTGCTGATTGCAGAATTTCTACGATTCCACTGGCATCATTACGAGTTGAAGCACTATAAAGTTTGCGTTTCTGCCTGAGTATTTCAGATGCAATCATTACTTGTCGTTCAGAATAACCTTGGTGTTTTACATAATTACTGGCGACACAGCCTACCCAAATTCCTCCTACATAAGCATAAGCTATAGCCCAATCAAAAGGGTCATAACGTACTGGAACTTCTTTACCTTCAACCGAAGCTTGACGAAATTTTGATGTCTCAATAGACCAGTAATCCAGATAATTAATCCTTACCCCAGTTACAGGTTGGACTTTTGCTGTACCTTTTGAAGTTGATGGTAACGTTAAAATACGAAATTGCTCGTCATATTGAATTCTTTGATGTGGTCGAGAACCACTGTTTAAAAGCCCAGATATAAAAGCTTGTTCTGGAGATAACCCTTCAAGTGCAGGATGTTCCTTTTGGTCATAAAAACCGTAACAATATCCATTAGCAAAGTAGTCATAAAATTCATCCAATGTCCATACAGCTAGATTTTTAGGGTTATTTTCTTTCTTGACTAAGCGAACATACTTCATAATTTGAGTATTGCCTCTCAAATTATTAATGAACTGTGTATTATTAGTGCTAAACCAACGCTCAATTATTGAGCTAAATCTTGGCATATCAGGTGGTCGATGCATCTTGGTCGTTTCAAACCGAGCTAATAAAGTGTCGAAGTAAATGCTTTTAAATTCTTTTCCATTGTCCACAATGATTGTTTCAGGTAAACGTCCGAAGCGCTGTACGCAGATTCGTAAAATCATCATGCAAGAACGGTAGCTGGGCGGGTCAAAAGTGACGTAAACAGCCAAAATACGTCTGGAATATCCATCCATCATAGCTGTTACCCAAGGTCTACCAAGATTTTTTCCTGTACGTGGACATATAATTTCGATATCAAGTTGGGTGTGGTCAATATGGACTATTTCAAAAGGACGGTCTCCATGACGAGGTGTAGTCATTTCTAACATCCATCGGGGAGGTAGTTTTTTATAAGCTGCACGCGTTCCTTGGCGTTTCTTTATTTGCTTATAGTCCCCATGTTTTTTGAGTCTCAAGTAAAAAGTTTTCTGAGAAGGAATATCTTCAATTATTTGTCCCGATACCTGCTTTTCAAGCCAAACAGTTTTCAATATATTGTAAACGGCTAAAGCATTTTTCTGTTTAAAGTTTTCGTAGTTATCTTCGATGACTTTATCGATAATTTTCCAAGCTTCATCTGAGTATCTAGAAGTGGAGTTTCCTTTTCGTTTGTCTATTAGTCCTATCAAACCACAACCGTAAGTTGACTCAGATTGCTTATACTTTGATTTCCAAAACCGAAGAGTTCTTATAGGTATACTTTCTTCTGATAACTCTCCTTTAAAATATGCTTGAAGTATAGAGTAACGCCGATTTGCTAACTCTAAAGCATTAGGGCTTGCTTGTAGGAAAATTTTTGTGATTTCTTCTTGATAATCTGATTGAGGTTTTTCTTGAGAAATTCCTTTAATCTCCTCAAGGTGAACTAGCGTTTCAAACTCTAAATTTGTAAGTGAGACTAAACCCTCTTCTCCTCGCAAGTAAATATTTTTATCAGCTTTTGTTGCAACGGTAAAGACTTTACCATCCCAGATAACAGTCGAACCAGGTTTTTCACAAATATTTGTGACACTATTTATGACGTTAGTAGTAGCTAAATTAAAAGCTATAGAGTAGGCAGAATATGTTGATTGGTCGCGGAAAGTGTGAACTTTTTCTTGTTCTGTCAAGGTCACTGTGGATAAGTCAACATAAATTTTGCCTTCTGCAATTAAAGCATTAATATCATCCGAGTTAGCTGAATTTACTTGAGAGCGAAGTTGTGCAAAGGTAATACCTGGGTTTAAAGTAACAGTAGCAATTAACTCTAAAGCAATTGACTCACTGACAATATATTTTTTATCAATATATCCTCTTAAATACTTTAAGTTACGGTACTTAACCCAATCAATTTCGCGGTTTGAACGTAGCCGATAATCAATACCTAATTTTTTTGCAAATTCTTCGGCATAGAAATTGTGCCATTGGCTATCCTCTCCTATCATGTAACGGTCGGGATATTTAACAGCTAATTCTTCTAGCTTTGTTTCTGGTTTCCATTCTTCAAATATTACCGAGTTTTCCTTAATAATAAAGAAGTCTGGTACATGCGCTATTGTACAGTTTTTACCGCTACTAGATTTAACTTTTAAGGTAAACTTATATGCTTGATCCCAATATTCAATTACATCCGAGTCATATTCATAAAATAACTCAATTGCTGGCAATTCTACAGTCCGCGACTCAAATTGTATAGTCCAGCCCATTTTTTGGCTAGGATAAGAACCAGAAACATTTCCAAAGCTGCTACTAACTCTTCTTAATGGTTCTTTTGAACGAATTTCGTGAATTATTTGCCGACAAAGCTCGGATAAGTCAAGACGTTTATATAGGTCTTCTAACTGGGAGTCGCTAAGCATTAAGACCTTCCTCCAAGTATTACAACAGGTTTTACATTCTGTTTTGTTAAACTTGTCGATTTTTATTTTTTAGACAGAACTATCACAAACTTGTTTGTCATTTAATTATCAGTCTAGAAAGCTAACTCAAAAAATATTACACAAAGTATATTTATGTATGCTTCTCAAGGTAATCAAATCTACTAATAGTTTAATTAATAACCACATTAGCTAGTATTGCAAATATTGCATCAACCAAAGGAAAGATTTATTTTCAATACTCAAATGTGCTATTCATCTGGAAGTTGAAGCCCATAAATTAACCATTTCTGCTTAGTTTAGGTGTTATTTAATGATAAATACGGCAATCTTAAATCACGGCAATCTCAAAGTTCAAAAATCTAATTGCAGCAAAGCCAAAGTAAAATAGCCTTTTTGGACACAGAAATACAACACGCTGTTTGAAGCTTTGCAACACCTTACACGGCAAAGTCAAAGTAAAAATGCGGCAAAGTTAAAGTAAAAATCACATTGTGAACGCTTGAGTTTTGTCTAATTGCAGAAAATTGGTATGAACAGGAATCATCAACACAGTGGATGCTAATATCCAAGATATGTTAAGAAGAAGTAGTAAGTTGGATCGAGAACGGAGATTATGAGCATGACTACGGCAAACGCAAGCGATAAACCAGCCCCTAAAGCAAGAAAAACCACAAGAACAACAAAAACGCCAGAAAAAACTACCGAGAAGAAAACAACCACAACTAAAGCAAAAAAAGAAACACCACAGGCAGCAAAACCTGTTGATTCGTCACCAGAAATCATCACAATCCCATCAGATACAACAGTTGAATTAGGTCAACTAGCACCACAAATGGTATCGCTAGCAGAAATTGTCCTGCCTCAATCCCAACCCCGACGCTATTTCGACCCCAAGGCAATGGAATCGCTGGTAACATCAATTAAGCGAGAAGGTATTCTCCAACCCGTGCTACTGCGTCTTATAGGTAATAAACGGGAATTGGTAGCTGGGGAACGTAGGTATAAAGCGGCAGAAATAGCAGGATTAACCGAAATTCCAGCCATTATTAGAGAAATGTCAGACGAGCAAGCAAAGGAATATGCTCTTGCAGAAAACCTACAACGGGAGGATTTAAATCCAGTTGAGGAAACAGAAGCAATTTTAGATTTATTGGCATTAAAGTTAAAAACTAATTGGGAAGGAGTTATTTCTCTCCTTAACAAGTTATCTAGGGTAGAGCGAGGACAAGCGGACAATAATGTACGCCAGGATGATAGATTGATTGTTGAGTCGATGTTTGAAGCGATTGGCAAAATCTCCAAGGAAGCATTCCGAGTTCATCGCTTACCTTTATTAAACTTACCCGAAGATATTCTCCAAACGTTACGTGCAGGTAAAATAGAATATACAAAAGCCAAGGAAATTGCCAAATTAGAATTAGAAGAAGAACGAAAACAACTATTGTCGGAAGCGATTGAGTTTTCCCTATCTTTCGCAGAAATCCATAAAAGAGTGCTGGATAAAAGCCCAAATCCGAACAAAATCAATTGCGATCGCGTTTGGAAGATACCTACAAACAAGCAAGGAAAGCGAAGCTATGGGAGAATCCCAAAAAGAAGAAAAAGCTAGAATCCTTGTTGACTCAGTTGGAAGCATTACTGACGAATGAGAATTAATCTTCAACAAGTTTCAACTATCTAACATTTTTGAAACTTTCAACACTCGAACTAAACATATCAGCAAAGATAGACATCACAGTGCGATCGCGTATCTTAATATTTGCATTTAACCCCATCCCTGACTGCAATACTATATTTTTGCCATTTATGTTTAATTGCTGACTATCAAGTTCGACCTTGGCAGGGAATCGATAAAAAGGGTAAATTTGGTCTGGTGGAAGTGCATCAGAACCGATTGATACCAATTTACCTTTGATATCGCCAAATTCACTAAATGGGAATGAATCAATTCTGACATCTACAGTCATTCCCAGTTTTACAAACCCAATATCTTTATTCGTAATGAATACTTTAGCAACAAGCTTGTCATTTGGTACTATCTTTAATATTGGCTCCGTGGATGATGCTACAAATCCAGGAGATTTTGCCTTGAGTTCAAATACTGTACCACTAGTTGGTGCTTTGATTTCCTGATACTTCAAGTTCATCTGGGTTTGACTAATTTGTGAATCAGTCTCAGCAATTTTTTTATTATTCTCGACAATTGCTTTAGTTAATTGACTATCAATTTCAGCTATTTTCTGATTATTTACAGCTATTCTATCAAGCCAATCTTTACGAGAAACTGCTACAGTGTTTTGTAATTTAGCTTTTCCCCCGACTATTTCTGCTAATAATCGAGCTTTTTCTTGCGTCAATTGGTCAAGTTGAGATTGAGCATTACGAACTTCTTCTTGTTGTTTGAGAAGTTGGATTTGTGATATTGCCCCTTGTTTTGCCAAATCGCTAATATTATTCAGAATACCCTGATTCATCTTCAAGGTATCTCTTGTAGAAACAATTTTAATTTCGGTTTGTTCAACTTGACGTTTGAGTTGTTCTATTTCCGATAGATTCGCTGTTACCCTTGCATCTAATTCAATTTGACTAGAGGTGACTCTTTCTCGTTGGTTCAGGGATAAACTATTTTTAGAATTACCATCAAATTGAGTCCGATAAACTTGATTTTCAGCTAACAATGCAGCACGGCTTTTAGTCAAGTCTATCATTGATGCAGGTACTTGTAGCGAGGTAATATCTACTGCATTACTACCTTTTAATTGTGATTGATAAAACTGGTTTTCTTGCATCAAGCTAGTACGAACTTTTTGCAATGATTCCATTTGAACTTTGGCTGTTGTATTATCGAGGGTAAGTAGCTTTTCTCCTTGTTTAACCTGTTTGCCATCTTCAACAAATATCTCTTTTACTACTCCACCAACTGGTGCTTGCACATCTTTAGTTGCACCACTAGCTTCGAGTTTACCTGTTGCCGATACAGCTTCTTCAATTTTAGTAACATTTGCCCAAATAACTGTACCAGTAGTCGCTATCATCAAAGTCCATAATATAGCTCTCGACCAATTTCTGGATTGTTTTAATATTACTGGTTGTTCAAATTTAGGAATATAACGTGGTGCATAATTCGGAGCTTTTGGTTTGATTGTATCTGATGGTTGGGATGATTTTTCTGCTAATTCCTCTAGTTGCTGCATAGAAATCATTACCGGAATATCAGAATTAGTTTTACCATTACTATTGGTATTTTCATTACCTGATGTATGATTTGAATTTTGTCCATTACTGCTATCACTGCCGTTATTATTACTCATAATTAGTTATTAATTGATATTCAAGGGGTTGCTGTTAGTATTTAGATATAAAAAACAAAATATAGTTGATAGTATTACGATAATTATAAAATTACATTTTCGCTTCAACTTCCTGAAGCTTCTTGTTGTTGGTAAAGACAGTAATACAAACCTTTCATTTCGATCAATTCTTTATGAGTTCCTTGTTCTGCAACTTTTCCTTGACTCATCATCAAAATAATATCTGCATTCTTAATAGTTGCTAATCTGTGGGTAATAAACAATACTGTCCTTCCCTTAAATGCAACTTGTAAGTTTGAACAAACCTGTCTTTCAGTAGCATAATCAAGGGCACTAGTAGCTTCATCCATAATTAATAGGGGTGGATTTTGCAATACAGTACGTGCGATCGCAATTCTCTGTTTTTGTCCTCCCGACAATGCGGAACCCCTCTCTCCAACACGGGTATTATAGCCATTGGGCAAATTCATGATAAAGTCATGAGCGCAGGCTATTTGGGCTGCTTCGACTATCTCTTCTGGTGTGGCATCGGGTATAGTTAAAGCAATATTTTCTTGGACTGTGGTGTCGAATAGGAGAGTATCTTGCAGCACCATACCGATTTGTTGACGCAGGGAGTACAATTCCACTTTGGAGATGTCATATCCATCTATTAATATACGTCCAGAGTCAAGTTCGTAAAGTCTAGGAATTAATTTTGTGAGGGTACTTTTCCCTGCACCACTTTGTCCCACTACTCCAATAAATGCACCTTTGGGAATTTCAACGGAGATGTTATTTAATTGTGGTTGTGGTGATTTGGCAAAGGCAAAGGTAACGCTTTCGTATTTAATCGTACCCTCGATTGCTGGCATAGGAATATTATTTCTCCCAGCTAATTCGCTTTCTTGAGGTGTGTCTAGAATATCAGCTAATCGTTCCAAAGATAATGCTGTTTCTTGGAAGTTCTGCCAGAGTTGAATTAATCGTAGTAATGGACTTGTCACATAACCAGCAATAATTCTAAAGGCAATCAATTCACCTAATGTAATTTCTTGTTTCAATACTAAATATGCTCCCACCCATAATAGAAGTAAACTTGATAATTTATTGAGAAAATTACTCAGAGAACCTGCTGTATTACTTGTGGTGACATTTTCAAAACTGGCGCTAATATATTTACTGTAGCGTTGTTGCCATTGCCATCGGGAATTAAGTTCAATATTCTGGGCTTTGACTGTTTGAATACCTGATACTACTTCCACTAAATAGGATTGGGTTTCGGCATTCCGTTCAGCTTTGGTGCGGGTTTGACTGCGGATGATTGGAGCAAAGATAAATGTTAATAGGGCAAATAAAGGGACGGTTGCGAGTGCGACGATAGTTAACAACCAACTATAAAATATCATTACCCCGATATAAATTACCGAGAAGATAGCGTCCAATACAACTGTCAGAGCAGTACCAGTTAAGAAAGAACGAATATTTTCAAGTTCGTTAATTCTGCTTGATATTTCCCCAACAGGACGTTTCTCGAAATAACGTAAGGGTAATCTTAATAAATGGTCAATTACTTCACTTCCCAACGATAAATCAATGCGGTTTGTAGTATCAACAAATAAGTTTGTTCGTAACCAGGTAATCACTCCCTCAATAATCGCCATGACAACGAGTAATCCACCGAGTACGTTCAGGGTATTAATACCATTTTGAATAATTACTTTATCGATGATTACTTGGGTGATGAGGGGATTAGCTAGTCCTAATAATTGTACGAATAAAGATGCGATAAATACTTCAGTTAAGACAGTCTTATGTTTTTTAATCGCTGGTAGAAACCAACTTAAATTGAATCGACTTTTCGGAGTTTCAGAAGTATGTTGTAATAATAATACCTGCCCTTCTTCTCCCCAGGTTTCGATAAATGATTCTGGTTTCTTGCGAGTAATACCCTGTTCGGGAATGGCAAGGGTTAATTCTTTTTCCGTAGCATGATAAAGTATAGCGTAGGAGTCTTGCCAGGGAAGCAATACGGGGGTAGGAAGTTTAGATATGGCAACAGATGGTACTTCTACAAGTTGTGCTTTCAATCCCATCAATTCGGCAACAGCACCGCAGATTTCAATTGATATTTTACCAGTTCGTTGATAGTTGCTGTTTAATGCCCTTCTGAGTACGTCCCGTTTCCACGGCATGTTCCAATGTTGTGATAGCATTTGGAAACAAGCAAGGGTTGCGTCAATTGGTCCCCTTCCGTGGATGTATGGATATTTTACTTGTTTGCTGTTTGTTTCTTCTGGTTGTTCGGGTTTTTCTGGTGCAAGGGGTATATTTTCCCAAGGGTTCAAGATGATGGAGGAGTGGGGGAGAGGAAGAGGGGAGGAGGGGGAGAATGATAGAGTTGAGTCTGTAAATCCAATTAGTCTTACTTCTTTACCGTTAGAAGATTTTATATAGTCTTTATCGCTTGTTGAGTCAATTACGCTTCCCGTTGAATAATTGCAATCAGAACTGCTGACTAACCAGATGAGGTTATTATCTAATTGACTGAGTGGAGTTTTGCTTGGGGGAAGGTTGATTACAGTAGCGTGGTTTAATGATGCGATCGCAGTTTCTTTCAAATTCTCTACTACTTTACCCCGACGGTTGAGTTCTGTCCCTAACAACTCATATGCTTCGATTAAACTCAATTGGTTATAGAAATAAGCTGCAAAGGAAGAGGGGGAGATTGGAGGAGTGGGGGAATGGGAGAAAGAAAGAAATTCCCCCCCCTCTCCCTCTCTTCCCCTCCCCCTCTCTTCTTCTAGTAATTCTTGAAAATCAGCAACTTTGAGGGTAAGACAGACTGTTTCGGTGGATGCAATAACTGTTTCACATGGTACACCTCGAATAACACTAGTTGCACCAATGATTGCACCTGGTTCGAGTTTTTCTAGTGTTTGTGGTGCGATCGCACCTGGAGGATATCCTAGTAACCGTGCTTGTCCATCGTAGAGAATCGCTATTCGTGCTGGGAGGTTTTCTTTGACGAGGATAGCTTGCCCCATTCGATAGCGCAATGGTTCGAGTTTGTTGACAATTCCGTCAAGTACCGTCGAGTCTAGTTTGTCAAACGGTGCAATTTTAGCTAAAACTCGTGGTAGATGTGGATCGAAGTTGTCATACTCGGTTCGCAGTTTGCGGTTTGTACCCGACTCCAGGTAAGCTAGATAATTAGTGATAGCACTGAAATCAGGCAAGTTTGGAGATATTTTAGTGATTGTGGATATGTATTTTTACGTAACATTTCCTGATATAGCTTGGCTGCTAAGATGTGGAGATGACATCAGTACTATTACGTAAACTATATTAATAATTTTTCGATGTTACCCAATTTAATGAATCAGAAATCAGTAATTAACAGCTAACTGCTAAGGGAATAAGAGTTTGGCTTTCCGAGGAGTTATCGTTATTAACTAGGGAAATTGGTGTATTTTTAATTTCTTCTGCCAACCATTGCTCGAATAAATGGTTGAGAAGAGTTGTTTTCATAGCATCATCTAACTGTGCTGGAACAAAAGACTCCAAACGTATAATTACGTACCAATTTTCTAGTTTTATTGGTGGTAATATTTGTCCCGGTTTAATTGTGGCTAATTTTTGAGCAATTGCAGGATGAGGTTGAGATATAGGTACTGGACCAATCAATCCACCCGTTTGTGCTTCTTGTCCTTGGGAATATTCCTTCGCGCAGTCGGCAAAGGTAGCATCACCATCTTGGATGCGGAAAAATAGTTCCTGGGCAATTTCGCTACTTTCGGTACGGAGGAGGGAATATACAACCTTGTCGAGTTGGGGTTTAACTTGGAGAAAATATTGTTCGAGTTTGTTTGCCCAGGTTGCTTGTTTAAATTTTTCGAGCTTGAGTTCTTTGGTGGCTAATGCTTCGAGTTGGGTTTGGGTGATGCAGAGTTGTTGTAGTGCTGCTGTTATGGCTTCTGAAGTGGTGAGTTTATTCTGCTGGTAGAATGCTTGGATAGTAGCGACGCTTTCTTCTAAGGTAAGGGAGATGTTGCCGATCGCGCGATCGCAAATAATTTCGCGCTGGAGTAATGGCAGTATTTTATACCCCGAAAGCAGGTTCAGTACGTCGGTTGCGGGTATGCTTTGATTGCCTATTTGCAGTTTAGAAGCCATATTAAAGGATGGAATTTTGGTATATTTTCCCTGTTGTATTATGGCTTTTGATGAGTGATTATGCCAACCTGGTGTATGCGTAATTTCGTTAAATTCTAAAATGTTTTTGAATTTTGGAATAAATCTCTACTAGCATCATAATCGTAATCAGCCAAATGATGGCGTACAACGTTCGGAGGGAAGATTTGACCCCATCGAAGAGACAAGATACTGGCTACCAGTTACGTCAGAGGAACTTTGTCAAAAAATAGCGAGGAAAAGAGGGCTAAAATTAGTAGAAATAGTTGATACGAAAATGGAACCTTTACCAATAATTTGTATTTCCGATAATTATCCAGAGGATTTAACGAATGAATGACGTGACAACTTTAATCCCTGTTAGCGAGTTAATCCCAATGTTGACAGTTATTTCTAATCGCAATTGGGATGGTTTTAAAGAATTGGAGAAGGAGTTTGTGACAAAACATGGGGTTGAAGCTTGGCAAGATTTTTTGCCTATCGTCTAAAGCCTGCTTTGGATAAAGATTCAGATCGATGGTTGTTGGTTCAATAGTGCAGCCAGGGTTATACGGTTAAAGCTGTAGCGCAATAATTTTGATTTTTTTAACTGCTGATAAGATATTTATTGTTGCGATCGCAATTTTAAGGTTCGAGCGATCGTAGTTTTCCTTTGGAACCATTGCATGATTAGTTTTCCACAAAAAAGCGATACCTACGGTAAGCTACCGCTAACGCATAATTTATTCCTTTTATGGAAAGATTCCTTGAAGTTATCTTTTTCTCATTACGCGATCGCAATTTTCTCTCCGATAGTAGAGCGATCGAAGTTGCCAGCATTTACTGTGGTGCGATCGCGCTTGACAACTTAAAGACAGCCGCTATGAATCCATGTGATTATACTGCTTAAGAATTTCAATGACAATAGGATAGTTAACATTAGTAGCCCAAAAATAATTATCTTGAAAATGAAGTAAGGCATAGTCTAAAGCAGTCTTTCCCTCTGAATCTTTTATATTAATATCTGCATTCGTTTCAATCAGTAATTTAACAGAGTTAGGGCTACCAAGATTTGCTGCTTCCATTAAAGCTGTCTTTCCATAATTATCTTGGGCATTAACATCTGCTCCTGCCTGAATTAAATTGAGACAGATATGAATTCTATCATCACTTTCTCCTACAGCGTACATTAATGCAGTTCTGCCATCTTCATCTCTAGCATTTGGATTGGCACCCAATGCTAATAATTCATTTAATATTACTAATCTACTTTTGCTAGATGCTGTAATAAGAGCAGTTAACCCATCTGCATCATAATCATTAATATCTGCTCCATTAACAATAATTTCCTTAACTTGGCATAGGTTGTTCTCATCAACTGCATTAGTAAGAAAATTAGTTTGTGGATTCGCTGACTTTTCTCTCAATTTTATACGCATACCTACTAACAGACGTTCTTCAATCCCCTTCCTCAATTCAGGATTTGTCAATGGATACAGATATTTATAAACTTCTTCATGCCCACTTTCCGCTGCTCCCTGTAGAGCATAATTGCTATTCCACAAATAATTAACATTTGCACCGACTTCAACTAATAGTTTGACTATATCGATATTTCCATTACAGGCAGCAGCAAATAATGGAGTGTAGTTATCATTCGATCTCAATGGATAATTTGCATCTGCACCACCTTCAATTAGTATTTTTACTATAGGTAAATTTCCTTTCGTAACAGCACGCTCAAGAGGTATCCCATCTAATAACTCAAAGTTGACATCTAATCCTGCATTGACTAAGAGACTGACAATCTCTAAATACTCTTTATCTATTGCTTCAATCAGAGATTGATAAGCATTATCAGGACTGATTTCATAGCCTGAGATCAACTCTTTAACTCTTTGAACATCATTCGATTGTACAGTCTCTAACAGCAAAAAGGAATCTATTAGCATATCCTATAAACCAAAATCAATTATAGATAAAACAACTCCAAAATTATTTAACGCATATTTTTCATATTTTTTCTCCTCGGTTTCTGTTATTTTTTTTACACATAGGGACTTGCAGAGAAATAAAATACCAGATAATCTAGGGCTGAACTACCCAAAACTGGGTGAACTATTTAATCAGGGTCATCAAAAGTAAGCAATGTTAAACTCAAAAATCAAATCAACTCTTAAAGACGCAGCCAAAAAGCTTACAGGGGTAAAGAAAAGGGCTTTTATGGCAAAAGTGGTTTCAGAGTACTTTGAGGGTTCGGCACGTAGAGCAGAAACAGATTTAGGTTGGAATAGGCAAGCAATAATTCTAGGGCAAAAAGAGGAAGAAACAGGAATAATCTGTAAAGATAATTATCGAGCTAGAGGAAGAAAAAAGACAGAGATTTTACAACCGAGGCTCGAAGCAGATATTAAGAGTCTAGTAGATGGTCAAGCACAAGCAGACCCCAAATTTCAATCAATTTTTTATTATGCACGGATTAGTGCTAGAGCCGTGAGAGAAAAATTAATCTCATTAAAAGGATACGAAGATAGTCTATTGCCTAGTCGGCAAACAATAGGAGATATATTGAATCGAATGGGATATATTTTAAAAAAACACTAAAAACAAAGCCTCTCAAAAAAATTCCGGAAACGGATAAAATATTTGAAAATGTAGAATTTGCGAATCAGGATTCAGATCAGAATCCTAAGTCTTTAAGGATATCAGTTGATTCAAAAGCAAAAGTCAAGATTGGAAATTTATCGAGAGATGGTTACTCACGTACAATAGAACCAAAAAAAGCTGACGACCATGACAGTGAATGGTCTGCGGTATTGGTTCCATTGGGAATTTTGGATGTATTAGGCAATAGATTATCAATTTATTTTGGTCAGTCAGCAGAAACAACTGACTTTATTGTTGACTGTTTAGAAGCTTGGTGGCAAGAGAATAAACGCGAGCATACTGGATTAGAGGAATTAGCAATTGATATTGATAATGGCTCTGCCACCAGAAGTAATCGCACCCAGTTTATAAAACGAATCGTGCAGTTTTCCCAAAAAACTCAATTAAAAATTAAATTAATTTATTATCCACCTTATCACAGTAAATATAACCCGATAGAGAGATGTTGGGCAGCACTAGAAAACTATTGGAACGGAGCTATTTTAGATTCAATTGATGCTGCGATTGAGTGGGCTAGTAACATGACTTGGAATGGCATTTCACCCCAAGTACAATTATTTGAGGGAAATTATGAAAAAGGGATTGCTGTTTCTTCTGAAGAATTAGAAACTTTAAAACCATTCTGGCTACGCTCTGAAAATTTACCCAAATGGGATGTTACTGTAGTTCCTTATTAGCTGGTATTTTATTTTCGCGCAAGTCCCTTTAAACTGTCCACTGTCGTGATTTAGCGGTGCAACTCCAACTAATTTAGAAATGCATTTTGCTGATAATTTTCCTAATTCAGGTAAATCGGAAACGATAGTTGAAGAAATTACAGGACCGATTCCAGGAACGGTTTTTAGCAGCTTTACTTTATCTGACCACTCCTGGTTATTTTTCGTCATCTCTTCGATTTCTTCATTTATCTGATTTAGCCTTTTATCTAAATATTTGAGATGCTCTTCTATATCTAATAAGGCTTTTCCACGAGCGCGATCGCGCCTATTTTTTCCGCAGTTTGCATTTCGACTAACTGCCTTCTTCGACTCACTAATTCACTCAACTGCCGTGATTCTTCTGATTCTATCGCTAATATTTTTGGTTGAATTGCTTCTCCAAAATGTGCCAACACTCTTGCATCTATTGTATCTGTTTTCGCTAAATAGCCCAATGCTTTTGCAAAATCTCTCCCTTGACGTGGATTTATCAATGCCACTGGTTGTTGATATTCTTGTAATTTAATTATTGCTTCTGTTTCTAATCCTCCTGTTGCTTCTATTACTATTAATTTAGGATTGTATTGTTTGAGCGTTTCGACTAATGTCGTAATTTCTTCTTTTGTATTTGCGACTTTCAATGTGATGTTTAATGGGCGAATATAAACATCTAGTCTTGCTTTACTTACATCAATACCCACGTAATTCAAGGTTTCTTCCATTTGCGATCGCACTCCCTGTTTTAATGGCATCCCCAAGATTCCCCTCATCCTTGCACGATACGAGCTATCATTTAAGGTGCTCCCGGCGACTGTTCGAGCTCTGTCGTGGAGATTTTAGTGGTGACCCTTGCTACGAGGCGGTTTTTTGAACCTTGGTTGGGACGGTCTACCACTACTTATAAGATACAAGGTTGGGTGGAACGTAGTGGAACCCAACACATGATATGAGGAAAACAAACATTATTTCCTAGAACGGTAAAACTAACTTGAAATGAAAATAAAGGCTTAATTTCGTTCGCTAAAAAGAAAATTTCAAACGAGTTTTCTATGTGTCCAAACTACCTCTAGTCAGTTTTACCACGCTAGATTATTTCAAAAACAGGTATTAAATTTGAATGAATAAAATCAATCTTTTAAAGATGAAAGCAAGTTGAATATTATCGCACATCTAAAAACTGTATGTTGGGTTACGCTTTGCTTCACCCAACCCACGAATCGATGCGATTCTACTGAAAAACTGCTACGAGAGAATATGGGTTTTCGGATTTGCGATACCGAAGGTGACGCTTTGCGTATCACACCCCTGAGTATAACTTAAGGCTTAAACAGACCCTTTTCAAACATCCTCTTAACACAGTCGCTACGAATCGATACGACCACACTGGATTACTGGTCTGTTGAGACATCAAAATTTCGTCAAGCTTCGGTTGAAGCTAATGAAGTTCCAGTAAACTATGAATTAAGATTGTAATATTAATTTTTTATCCCTCACTCTTATCGACTTTAATTTTCTTACAGTTGCATCTGCTTCTTTACGATTTTTTATTCTTTTTGATTCCAATAATTTGGGAGTAAATAAATCTTCACTTTTATAGCCGAGAATAAAATCAATAATATTTGAAGAAACATAGTCTTCTACATGTTTGTAATTAGAACTAGAAACAATCTGATTAAAATTACTTATTAATCTGTGAGACTCATAAACTTTACCATCTTGCAAAGTAAATTTAATACCTTTTGAATATAAAGATGCTTTTTGAATTTGAAAACAAAAAAGGGAAAAATTTTTTCCATAATAACTTCATCATCTCGAATATCAAAGCACATTATTCTACCACCAGCTTTATTTATAATTGGCTCTTTTAAATATTCAAGATAAACTTCAAGTTGAAGTGCATTAATATCATTTGCAGTTAATACTAATTCTGCATTTTTGTCAAAAAGAACACTTGTTTTGAAAGCTAATACACGTCCTCTGACTTCTTGATATTTTTCAAAACTAATTTTTGTAAGCTTCTCAGGTAAACCTAACTCAGTATCTATTTTATTACTCAAAAATATTAGGCTTATCAAATTATCAACTATCCATAATAAAATATCAAAATTTAAGGGGGAAAGACGAAAAATCATTAGCGATATATATATTGTGTGTAGATAACATTATATAACACTTCTGGAGGGAAATCTCAGTCACTCTATTACTTTCTCTAGTGATGAAACACGAGATTACCTCCTATGACGAGAACTGCAAGAGAACGGAGTCTTTTTAGTAATTTGCAATTGGGAAAGCCCACTAATCAGTTAAAAAGAGACAGGTAGATAAAAAATTAAAAGAAAGCGAGATGCACAAATCCGAAACTGAGTAAATATTGTCAATCGGAAAGCTTACTGAGATTTAAAAACTCACAGATTGTGTGCAATCAAGTGAATTTGATATTAGCCTATTCCAGATTGACCAAGATAAAAACCTATACCAAATACACTGCTAGCAGTTGCGATGTCATTAGAGCCAGCAAAACCACTAGCATTGCCAAATCTAATAAATCCATAAGTTTTTTTCAATTTAATTGGTTGGGAAATTCCGGTAGGACCACTAGCTGAATTCAGGTTAAAAAGTCCTCGTAGGGAATTAGGTCCATCACCATAAATTCTGTCTGTAACAACTTCAAAATCTAGCTTTTCTTTAACTATCTTATTTTCAGGATTACTGAGCGCAATGCTTAATCCCAAACCAATTGCCCAAATATTATAATCCCATATTTTTCCTGTACTAGAAGTCGCAGTAGCTTTAGCGGTAAAGAAACTTGGCTCAAATTTAGCAAATTTATCTATGATAGTACCAGTTCCAGGAGATATATCCGTAGCTTGCGAATCATATTGATCGATTGAAATGCTTCCTGTCCAAACTATTTTAGGAAAAGGTGAACCTAAATCCCCAACAAGAAGTCTAGCGCCCGCTTGAAGAAAGAAAAGATTCTGTAAAATATTTAAAACTGCATAAGTATTATTTATTTCTGCTAATGTCGTTTTGCCACTTGGGTCAATATAGTTAACCGGATTGTCATGAGTATATACGTACTTGTGCAGCGTTATAGGTTTACCAATCCGACCCTCATAATCATCCTTTCGTGTAAACCTCCCTGTATCTGCATCATAATACCGCGCTCGATTATAATAATCCCCCAATGCCTCATCAAACTGTTCCCCAACAAATAGGTACTTATTCTCAACCCCACCAGTCGAGTCAATTAATTTCCCATAAGCATCGTAATTGTATGTACTAACTACATTGCCCTGAGAATCACTCAACACTCTCGTGCTACCCAAACCATCAACATGATAGAAATTGCGACTATTTCCTTGCCCTTGAGCAATCAAATCATGACCATACACATACTTAATTAGCACTGTACCCGATGGGGAATATTCTTCCAGAACCTGTGCAAATTGCTGTACTTCATCAACCAAATACCGTGTCTCAACACCATTTACAGTCGATGCAACCCGAATACCATTATCGTTATACCGATATTGCATTTGCTGTTGAATAGTACTACCCGCATCTCGAACTTTTGCCGCAATTAACCTATTTTCAAAATCCCAACTGTATTCAGTCGTTACGCCATTTTCTGTTTTGGTTAAGGTATTTCCTTGATTATCGTAGGTATAACCAACAACAACCTGCTGATTAACTTTTTCATTCAACAAGCGGTCATTTGCATCATACTCATAATTCGTAGTAGTCGTAACACCATTGACAACTTCCGTCTTAATCTTTCGATTCCCCACCTTATCGTAGATGTAACCGTAAACCCTATTACCATTAACCGCATCGGTAATTTTCTCCTCTAATAACCGATACAAATCATCGTAAACATACTCAACAACACGTCCCGTATTTTCAACAACCTTCTTCCTATTCCCTACTTTATCCAAGGTATAAGTATAGCTGGAAAGGATATTATTACCCTTGCGATTTTCGAGATATTTCAACCGATTTAGGTCATCGTATTGGCGTATTTCCTGCGTACCATTTACAAAAGTCGTGCTAACTAAATTACTAGCCGCATCATAATCATAATCTGCTGTTGTAACCCCATTTTCTAAAACTTTATCCAGACGGTTCCGCACATCAAAGGTGTAATTAACCGTACCTGATACAGTTGTAACTGAGGTGCGATTACCCGCAACATCGTAGCCGTAGCCAATACTGCGACTAACTCCACCAATATTATCAGTGCGTTGAATTTGTCTGTCCCGCACATCGTAGTCATAATCGTAACTTGCAGTATTTACACCCGAAGCATCGATAAACCTAACCACATCTTGCAATCCTACAGAATTGTAAGCATAAGTGACCTTCGACCCATCCTGGAATTGCTTAACACTCATCCGATTCATTGGGTCATAGTTATAAGTAATCACCCGACCATTAAAATCAGTCTGAGTTTTCAGATTCCCCACAGCATCATAGGTCATCCCTGCGCGCTGATTCATGGGTAAAATAGTAGTCGTGCGTCGTCCTACACCATCATATTCGTAGCGAGTGGTATGATTTTCGGCATCAGTTGTCGTGATTAAATTCCCAACAGAATTATAACCATAACTAGTAGAGTCCCCAAGGGCATTTTTCACCCCAGTCAACCGACCCAAATCATCATAACCATATTCGGTACGTTTACCCTCTTGGTCGATTGCAGCTACCCGACGACCCAAGTTATCGTATTCCTGACTGGTAAAGGTTTTATCCTGGAACTCGGTTTTTACCAACCGTCCCAAATCATCATACTTAAAGTTGGTAGTACGATTCAACGCATCAACTTCCGCAACCCTCTGTCCCACAGCATCATACACATACTTCGTGCGGGGATTATCCGTTAAAGTTGCAGGTGTATCATCAGCATAAATTATCTCAACTTGTCGTCCTGCTGCATCATAACGAAACTCAGTCCTATTACCCCGCTCGTCAATTTGTGCTTTCACCAACCCGTCGGTATAATACTCCGTCTGGCTTCTAGCATTATCATCCCAATTATTCGGCGTACTATCGGGGAGAATCGTGGCAATCAACCTACCGACTTTATCGTAAACAAACCGGGTTTCCCTACCACTAAAATCGATACTCGCTACCTTTTGTCCCTTCTCGTCGTAGCGGTGTTTTTCCCGCAGATTATCACTCAAATCATTGGGAGTATCATCAGCGTAAATTGTCTCGATTAACTCACCTTTGGTATTGTAAACATATTGCATCTTGCGGTTGAGCGCATCAATTACTGCAACTTGCTTGCTATTATCATCATACTCATAGGTCGTGGTTTGATTTTCAGCATCAGTCATGGTCTTCATTTGACCCTTGCTGTCATACGTCCACTGCGTTAACAACTCCCGCACTTGACCGTTTGCCAAAATCATGTAGCGTTTTTCAGAGAGTTTATCTCCTTTTCTGTTGTAGATATAACCAGTTACATTACCTAATGCATCTACAACCTTATTGACATCTCCATACTTAGTATATTCAAAAGAAGTAAGCTTGCCGCTAGCATCTTTGACTGATTTAAGTTGACCGGAAATATCGTAGTCGTAAATCGATATTTTTCCTGTTGCATCGATTGTGGAGGTTAAATTACCACTACCATCATATTTATTGGTTGTAGTACGACCCAGCGAGTCTGTTACCGTCAACAACCGACTCTTATCACCATAGGTGTAATACGTAATATTACCAAGTGCATCTGTTTCCGTTAACTTATTGTTTCTGCTGTCGTAGGTAGATTTGGTAGTAAAACCATTTTCACTACTGCGGTCAGAGATGACAGTTTCTTCTAAAACGTTGTTATTTTCGTCATACTTCCGTTTGATAATTTGACCAAGAGCATCTATTTCTGTGAGAATATTACCGCGTTCGTCGTATTCGTAGATTGTGGAATAGCCTAATTGGTCTTTAACAACCTGCTTAGAATTATTCGGGTCATAGGTCATTTCCACTTTCTGACCGTTAACATCAATCAATTCCTTCAACCGACCATCATCACCATACTCATTCCGCAACCCAGTTCTACCAAGCGGGTCGATAATCTTGTCGAGATAATGCTTGCGTTGGTCATTATTGAGATACTCCATCCGCGTAATATTATTCTCGCGATCGGTAACTGAGGTTAAATCCCCCAAAACATCATACTCATAGCGAATCAACTCACCCATCGGGTCTTTAACGCTCGTAATTCGACCCTGTGCATCCCGCTCAAAAGTAACCTTTTGCCCCGTAGAACTAGTAATATCCTCATCCGTATAAGTCAACTTGTTCCCGTTTGTATCCGTAACCGTCAACAAATCTCCCGACTTCCCATCGATTTCATATACAACCCCTTCTTTCGTCGTCAGGATGTAAACACCACCGAAAAACTCCGAAGCTGGGTTAAAAGGATTTTGACCGAAATCGTAGAACTCGTTAGTGTCAGGACTGCGGGTAATGTAGGTTGTTTTAGGATTTTTGATACTTAGTTTACTTGTTCCACCATTGTCGGCAGCAAATTCCGGTGCAAAGAAATATTTGGAGAAATAAAGCAAGGAATTTCCGTCAATCCTCTCAATCTGCCTTGGCTTGAATGTAAATGCTTCCCGCTTACCACCAGGCAAGGTAATATAAACCTTCGTCCCATCCTTAAAGGCTTTCTGTCTGCCTACTAATTCTTGTTCTTCGGTCGGTTTACCCACACCCGTCCGCAAGTCGGTATCCCTAAACTCCATCCTCCACCCATAACCAAAGTCATCGGTAGTCCCACTCGTCAACGTATCGTAGGTGCGGGTCAAAGTAATCGGAATCCCAGTTACCGGAACCGTTAAATCGGTAAACGACAATCTAAAGTTACCCAACTTCAAATCACCAGCAACCTCAACAGTTTGCTCCGAGTAGCTAATCTTCCCACCATTATCCCCAACCTCCAACCGGACAATATACGAGTCATTCTGCAACAACGACGGGTCAAACTTCTCCGCTAACAACCCATTATTAATCTGTGTGGGATTATCGTTACGCCATATTTCCCTAAACTCACCACCATCGATGGGCGCAACCAACAAGCGATAATAATCCAAACCACTATCATCAGAAATTGTGGCTCGAATCTGCGTTGGAGCCTTGACAAAATCCCCATCATTAATTCCTTCCAACTTAAATTCTACCGTAGGTGCAAATGCATCAGTTGGGTCAACAACAAGCACATCAAAAGTCGCTTGTCCCATATTACCCGCAGTATCAGTAGCCTTGGCAATACCTTGAACCGTACCCGCAGCAGTTGCCTTCACCGTACCAATTCCGTTGGCATCCAAGACTACGTTCGTACCATTTACCAACAACTGCAATCCAGCCACCTTAATATTGTCAGTTGCTCGTGCTTGGAAAGTAATCGTATCGCCCAAATCCACTGTATTGTTGAGAGCAATCAAGCTAACTTTAGGCGCGATCGCATCAGCAGCAACTACTAAATTATAACTTTGGTTCGTACTACCACCATTCCCATCAGCAACTGCGATCGCGACACTATGACTACCCACATTATTAATACCGGGATTCCACCGCAACCTACCCAAATTATCCAGGGTCATTCCCTTACCCAAAGAGGTAGCATCAAGGGAATAAGTCAAGCGATCGCCATCAACATCAACTGCCTTAATATCGTAACTATACGCAGTCCCTGGAGTCCCATTCGTCACCGCAGTCGAATTAATCACCGGAGCATTATTACTACGTGCAGTTAGAGTAAACCGTTGTGCAGCACCCAAACCTCCAGCATCCACCGCACCCACAATTACCTCATAACTACCTGCAATCGGGTTATTCCAACTCAACAAACCAGTGGTAGCATTAATACTCATCCCCGCCACACCCTTGATTAACTGGTATGTCAGGGTGTCATTTGCATCCGCATCACTTGCCACAATTTGGTAACTATAAGCACGATTCGTTGCTGCTAAAAATACAGGACTAGAAGTAATCTTCGGTGCATTATTCACCGCAACCGGGACAACCTGCCCCGAAACTTCTTCCCTTGCCACCTCCACAGTATAGGTTTGAATCGCACTAGCACCAGCCTTATCGGTAGCAATTACTTCCACCTGATACTCTTGCAACTGGTCTAATTTTGGTGTCCATTTAATTACACCATTACTGTCAATTGTCATCCCCACTGGAGATTTACCCAAGCTTACGGTAATTTCTTCTCCTTCCGCATCAGTCGCTATCACTTGATAGGTATATGGCTGGTCAACTGCGGCAATAGTCTTGGGTGTAGAATTAATCTGCGGGGGAGTATTCAGACCATTCACAATTAAACTAAACTCCTGACCCACAAATGCACCCAATGCATCGGTTAGTCTAATTTTAACTGTGTGTTGTCCCAATTGGTCGGCACGGGGTTGCCATCTCAATGCACCTGTGGTTGGATCAATAATCATTCCTGCTGGTGCGGTATCCAGACTCCACAACAGCAAATCACCATCAGCATCGCTGCCACTGAGGTTATATTGATACTCCCGTTCTAAATTCGTCACCTGCTCCGGTGTGGAAGTTATCTCTGGTGCTTTGTTGATTGGTTCAGCACTGATACCCGCATTACCGACGTTAATACTGAAGGATTGAGTCGTATCAACAGTTCCATCTGAAACCCTGACTACCACTGAGTTACTACCAAATTGGTCGGTTGTGGGAGTCCAAACCAACACCCCATTATTAATTTCCATTCCCGTGGGTGCATTATCCAAGGTATAAGTTAAGGCATCACCATCGGGGTCAATTGCGTTAATCTTGTAGAAGTAATTGTTGCCTAAACTAATGCTAGTACGGGGTTTGGAGGTAATTTCGGGAGCGCGATTAAGTGTATCAGGATTGACCAACATTTTAATCGTCTGGAACGCTTCCCCACCATTCCCATCGGTTGCCTTGACCAAAATTTCCCAAGGCTCGGCAGTATCACTGTAAACCCAATTAAACGCCCCACCAACCTCACTGTCGGCTGGAGTCCAAGACACTAACCCCGTTGCCGCATCGATAGTTGCTGTTGTTGGTGTGATCGGTTTAGCTTCATTGGGGATAATTTCGTAGGTAATTGTATC
>JAAUPE010000260.1 GCA_012034595.1 Calothrix sp. CSU_2_0
GGGGACTACCCCTTTTTAAATATTGTCAAAATTCCAGGATAGCCATCAAGGTTTTTTAGGTATTAGAAATAAATCTTCTCTGTTTAATAATAAGCAATATCAAATTGTGGCAGAAAGAGTCATGATGTCAGAAAAAATGAAGGAAGAACCAGTTACTATTTCGGATACTGTTGTGGCAATTTGTCGTAGTGGAGGAGTTTCTTATGGGATTAATTTTGCCATGTTAAACGAAATGACCCGCGCTACTGCTAAAAGCCGAAATCCACAAATATTTTTCACTTTATTGACTGAATATTTACGCTTATCGTTACTTTCTTTTGTTAAAATCACAGGATTAATTAAGCTCAAATCAAAAATTTAGTTGATGAATTCTCGACCCATTGCTTTTTTTCTTTCAGAACTTTATGGTGGTGGCGCGCAAAGAGTAATAGTTAATTTAGCCAACGAATTTGTCAAACGGGGATTAATTGTTGATTTAGTCTTGGCAAAAGCAGAAGGAGATTATTTATCTAAAGTTGATCCTAAAGTAAGGATAATCGATCTTAAAGCATCAAAATTAGTCTTGAGTTTTTTTCCTTTAGTTAACTATCTCAATCAAAATCAACCCCAATGGCTCATTTCTGGCTTAAGTGGAGCTAATTTACTTGCTATTGGAGGAAAATATTTTGCCAAAGCAAAGTTCAAAACAATGATTACGATTCACAATAATCTCTCTCAAGAAGCTCAAAATCAAATCTATCAAAGACGGAAACTACTCCCCTATTTACAGCGATTGTGCTACAGTCAGAGCGATTCCATTGTTGCCGTTTCCCAAGGAGTAGCAGACAGTTTAGCCAAAATAACTTCGATTTCGCCCCAACGAATTACAGTAATTTACAATCCCGTAGTTACTCCAGAAATTAACCACATGGCTCAAA
Source organism: Calothrix sp. CSU_2_0 (assembly GCA_012034595.1). Lineage (GTDB taxonomy): Bacteria > Cyanobacteriota > Cyanobacteriia > Cyanobacteriales > Nostocaceae > Brunnivagina. The sequence continues at coordinate 918 of JAAUPE010000260.1, forward strand.
AACCAATAACCGAAGATTGGTTTATTAATTCAGAAACTCCCATTGTCTTGGGTGTGGGACGTTTAAATCAACAAAAAGACTTTGCCAATTTAATTAAAGCCTTTGCCATTGTTCGACAAAAACAACCAGCTAAATTAGTCATATTAGGTGAAGGAGAAGAACGTCCCCAACTAGAAGCTTTAGTAACAGAATTAGGTTTAGAAAACCATGTCGTTTTACCTGGATTTGTCGAAAATCCTTACGCTTATATGGCTCAAGCAAATGTCTTTGTCCTATCTTCAGCATGGGAAGGCTTTGGTAATGTGCTAGTAGAAGCAATGGCTTGTGGGACTCCAGTAGTTTCCACCAATTGTCCTAGTGGACCAGAAGAAATTTTAGAAGGAGGAAATTATGGTAAGTTAGTCCCTGTTAAGGATTCTGTCGCCTTAGCTGAAGCAATAATTGCCAGTTTAGCAACCCCCTGTGATTCACGCAAATTGCGATCGCGAGCAGATCAGTATTCTGTTGAAAAAATCAGCGATCAATATTTAAACCTGATTAATATTCATGAATAAACCTTTTTTTCTGGTTAAAAATGATTTTAATTATTTGTAATTTTATAAAGCAGTTTACCGTACTTAGGTAAACTGCTTTATAAAAATTTACAAATAATTAAATGCGATGCGATCGCATCTCTAGGTGCTCAGGTTGATACCGACTACATCATGCCCATACCGCCCATGCCACCCATACCCATACCACCCATACCACCCATGCCGCCCATGCCGCCCATGCCACCCATGTCAGGCGCACCACCAGCAGGTTTCTTCTCCGGCTTCTCAACGACGACAACTTCGGTAGTCAGAACCATCCCAGCAATCGAACCAGCGTTTTGGAGCGCAGAACGAACCACCTTTGCCGGGTCGATAATACCAGCAACAATCAAATCTTCGTATGTGTCTGTCGCCGCGTTATAACCAATATTTAAACTGGTTTCGCGAACACGGGAAACTACAACCGTACCTTCAGCACCAGCATTATCAGCCATCTGACGTAGGGGAGCTTCGAGACTGCGAGCGACAATATCAGCACCGATTTTTTCGTCTTCGGTGAAATTTTTCTTGATTTCATCCACTTTTGTCGATAAGTAGATTAAGGTTGTACCACCACCAGGAACAATACCTTCTTCGACTGCGGCTTTAGTGGCGTTGAGGGCATCTTCAATCCGTAATTTCCGGTCTTTAAGTTCGGTTTCGGTTGCCGCGCCAACTTTAATTACAGCAACACCACCAGCCAATTTGGCGATGCGTTCTTGTAGCTTTTCTTGGTCGTAGTCGGAATCAGTTTCTTCGAGTTGCTTGCGAATTTGGACGATGCGCTTTTGCACCTCTTCTTTATTTTCGCCAGCAGCAACAATCGTAGTAGTTTCCTTATCGATTTCGATTTTGCGGGCAGTACCCAACATTTCCAAAGTTGCGGTATCCAAGTTCAAACCAATTTCCTCAGAAATCAATTGTCCTTGGGTTAATACAGCGATATCCTGTAGCATCGCTTTGCGACGTTCGCCAAAACCAGGAGCTTTGATTGCAGCTACATTTAAAACACCACGAGCTTTGTTCACAACCAAAGTTGCTAAAGCCTCACCTTCGATATCTTCAGCAATAATTAGTAACGGTTGACCCAAACGGGCAACTTTTTCGAGAACTGGAACTAAATCTTGAATGCTGCTGATTTTCTTGTCGGTAATGAGAATGCGAGCATTTTCAAACTCAACCGTCATCCGTTCGTTGTTGGTGATGAAGTAGGGAGAAATATAACCCCGATCGATTTGCATTCCTTCCACAACTTCGAGTTCGGTAGAAAGAGATTTGGATTCCTCAACGGTGATTACACCATCTTTCGTTACTCGCTTCATTGCTTCAGCAAGCATTGCCCCGACTTCTTCATCATTCCCAGCAGAAACAGTGGCAACCTGAGCGATCGCACTTCCTTCGATGGGTTTGGCAATTTTCGCAATTTCCGCTACCATTGCCTCGATGGTTTTATCCATCCCGCGTTTGACTGCGATCGGATTACTACCAGCCGCAACGTTTCGTAACCCCTCTTTAATCATTGCCTGCGCCAAAACTGTCGCAGTTGTGGTACCATCACCAGCAATGTCCTTAGTTTTAGAAGCTACTTCTTGAATCAACCGCGCCCCAGTATTTTCTAGGGGGTCTTCCAATTCAATTTCCTTCGCTACGGTAATCCCGTCATTGACAATTAGAGGAGAACCAAATTTCTTTTCTAAAAGTACATTACGACCTTTGGGACCCAGGGTTATTTTCACAGCATCCGCTAGGGCATTAATCCCCCGTTCGAGGGAACGCCGAGATTCTTCATTAAATGCTACAATCTTCGCCATATTTTCGTTTTTAATTCCTACACTAGACAATTTAGCACTCAAAGATGGGGAGTGCTAATTCGTAAATACCGTCAAATTAATTTGGATTGTAGATTGACGTTGGCAAAGTAGGGGATGCTCTCAAGGTAAGGCTATGGGAAAGGGTTTTCTCTATTCACCCTGGATTAACCCTGAAAGAGGTTTAAAGCCTTTGAATAATTTGGTATTTCGCTAGCGTATCGTTTAATCTCAAGCCTAAAATCTCAGGTCTAAAATCTTAAGCCTAAAATCCGCTCAGATACAGATAAATTGAAAAAAAATGACTAATATACATTTTAAGCTCGCGGAAAATCACAGTAGTTATTGAGTCGGGAGATGGATATACAAGGATTTCTTCAATCTCTCGGAATTGCCAAACCTAGCGATTCCGGCTGGTTAGCAGTGGTGTTTACCTTTTTATTGGCTTGGCTAGTTACATGGCGTTTCATTCCCACAGTGAGAAAATTTGCTCTGCGTGTGGGTTGGGCAGACCAACCCAATGCTCGGCGATTGAACCGCGAACCCCTACCAAATGCTGGGGGATTGGCTATTTACACTGGTGTAATTGCCGCAATGGTTTTGGCTAGTTGGTTGCGACCAATTGAAGTTCAAAGTGTCTTAATCCAGGTTTTAACTATTTTGCTGGGAGGTTCCATACTGGTATTAATTGGTTTTATTGATGACCAGTTTGGTTTACCTTCATCAGTACGATTGCTCGTTCAAGTCTTGACTGCACTCTTACTTGTTGCTAATGGCATCAAAGTAGAAGTGACAATTGGCACACCTATCGATTCGACCCTGTCGGTTTTGCTGACGGTGTTGTGGGTGGTGGGAATTACCAATGCGATTAATTTAATGGATGGGATGGATGGCTTGGTGGGAGGAGTGGGATTTATTACCTCTATGAGCTTACTTGCCGTATCTGCCCAATCATTTAACCGTGCTGCCGCAACCTTAGTACTAGCTGCCTTAGGAGGTGCAGCACTTGGCTTTTTGCGCCATAATTTTCACCCTTCACGCATCATTATGGGTGATGCGGGTGCGTACTTCTTTGGCTATGTTCTGGCAGCTACGGCAATTTTAGGTAAACTTCAGGCATCTACAATTTTTGCGTTAGTGCCTCCAGTTTTATTTTTGCTGCTGCCAGTACTCGATACTACCCAAGTTGTGGTAAGGAGGTTGATGGCAGGTAAAAATCCGATGAATACCCCCGGAAAAGACCATTTGCACCATCGGTTGCTGGCATGGGGATTATCCCAGCGACATGCGGCATTAACTTTGTGGGCGATCGCATTGGTATCGAATTTGGTAGCAATGTATTTTCAGCGCTTGACTGTAGTGCAGATGCTGGTGACGACTATTGCTATTATTCTGCTGTTAGGATTTACGATTTGGCAGCGAATTCGTGCTTTGCGGATGACAATTCCGGAGCAAGATCGGGTGGTGGTAAAGGAGGGGGAATAGGAAATTGGGCATTGGGCATTGGGGATTGGGCATTGCGACAAAAAATAATCTAAAGACGCGATATATCGCGTCTTTAGATTTTGGATTTTGGATTTGTAGAGACGTTCCGGTGGAACGTCTTTGACTTTGACAATATTTTAGATTGAAGTAGAATAATCGTTACAAATATTTCCGCGATCGCTTGTGCAAATGAGCGATCCAATTGCATGGCAGGTATTTTTCTGGCACACCACCGACAACCAGCTTGGGAAATGGCGGAAAATCGCCTTTCTCAGCATATTTTGAGTATTAATCTGGGTTCAACTAGCAATAATTAAACGTGCAATTGATGGACGTTGCAGCGAGAGCAATTTATACCGGGAAATATTGCCATTTATCCTCTTGACTTAAGTTGATACCAATGGGTTTTGCCGTCCTTACGTAAGGATAGGATTAGTCGGTCTATCTTCCTAACCCTGCCGATTGGGGGTTGAAAACCGTATTTCGTGAATCTCCAGCCACAAGTTAAGCTTGATTAGAGTAGAAAATTGTAATGTAGTTAATATTATTCTGCAATTGTTTGTTAATTTTTACAGCTTGAGAATACGGGAATGCTAGACCAAATTTTTGATTATCTTCACCTTCACTTCAGCATCGAAGCGTCTATTGTGCTGTTGTTGCTGATATTTTTAGAAGCAGTGCTATCTGCCGATAATGCGATCGCACTTGCTGCCATTGCCCAAGGACTGGAAAATAAGGAACTGGAAAGGAAAGCGCTGAATTTTGGTTTGGTGGTTGCCTATGTGCTTCGCATCACCTTGTTACTTACCGCAACTTGGGTACAAAAATACTGGCAGTTTGAGCTAATTGGTGCAGCTTATTTATTATGGTTAGTTTTCCAACATTTTACCTCGGAGGAAGGTGAAGACAATCAACATCATGGTCCCCGGTTTTCGTCGTTGTGGAAAGCTATACCAGTAATCGCATTTACCGACTTAGCATTTTCATTAGATAGTGTCACTACAGCGATCGCGGTTTCTCAGGAAACCTGGTTGGTGCTAACAGGTACAACTGTGGGTGTAATTACCTTACGGTTTATGGCAGGTTTATTTATTCGCTGGTTGGATGAATATACCCATTTAGAAGACGCAGGTTATATTACCGTTGCCTTTGTTGGTTTTCGTTTACTTCTCAAAGTTGTTAATGAAGCCTTAGTTCCCCCAGAATGGATCGTTATTAGTGCGATCGCAATTATTCTCACTTGGGGATTTTCAAAACGCAACTTTCCCAAAGGAGATTCCTTACCCATAACTACACCAGAATTAGAGAAGCAGGAAGTTGCGGAATAGGGCACTGGGCATGGGACATGGGGCAATGGGGCATGGGGCATGGGGCGAATAATGATGAA
>JAAUPE010000073.1 GCA_012034595.1 Calothrix sp. CSU_2_0
ATTTATAGTTTTTAAAAAGTAAATTTATCTGAAGGTTTGTCCCGCATAAGCCTGGTACTTTTTATGGGTCCCTTATAGGTGATATGCACAAGGTTGGACTGATCATCATAGGTCTCTGTGATCACGGTATTCTCCACTTCGATCACTTTAAAGTCCTTTACGTTTTCGATTTCGATATAGCAGACCATAGCAAAATTTTCTTCTTCGTATCCAAGAAAGTTCAGTTTCTGCTGCTGACCGTCAAGTCTGATTTTTAATGATTCTTAATGTATTCAGCAGCCAGATCTTTTGTAGTAACCCCATTGGGTGGATTTAAGATATCCAATTCCGGAAGATTTTTATTTGAACGAATCGAAGTTTCCAGGTCGTCAATAAATATACGTGAGATTATTTGCAGGGCCTTTGCTTTTTCGTTGTACTCAATCTCCGTTACGGAGATATGAAGCGGGTGGAAAAACAAAAAATGGTATAAACGAATGTCAGCATAACGTAAAGGGAATCAAAAATAAGGCCATACCTAACCCAAAACAAGTAGCATCTGATTCTAATTCCGCTGATAAAATTACGCTACTCAAATTGAGATTTAAACCCTATACTTGTCACCCCAAAATGCGACAATGAGTGAGTTTCAACTTTACTTCACATTGGGTAAGGATCATATTCTGGATTACCTCAATGGGTATGACCACATACTTTTTGTTGTTGCATTGTGTGCAATCTACTCATGAGGGACTGGAAAAAAATCCTCATCCTGGTTACAGCATTTACCATTGGACACTCCATTACATTGGCCCTGTCCACCCTGGAAATTATAACGGTGAATTCGAAATTGGTTGAATTCCTGATACCACTCACTATCTTCATTACCGCCTTTGGCAATCTGTTTCGCAACGAAGAGAATTACGCTTCAAAGCCGGTACAGACCAACTATTTATTGGCACTTTTTTTTGGGTTGATCCATGGGATGGGATTTTCCAACTACCTGAAAGCCATATTGGGCAAGGATCATTCCATAGCCACCCAACTATTGGCATTTAATTTGGGCCTGGAATTTGGTCAAATAATTATTGTTGGCATCTTTATGGCAATCAGTTTTGTGCTTGTGGATCTTATCAATGTCGGTATCTTTCCCTATTGTTTACAGATTAGTGAGGAAGCATAATTAGATAAAAGGCGATCGCACTTAATTATTTTAATTATTTAAGAGCAAAACTTTTATCAAATATTGTGAAAATTAGGGTTGAGTAAATGCAGCTTTTTAATCTGCTGAAATATGTGACAACTGCTGTAAATATATAGTTTGATTTGGAAGCGATCGCATCTTTTAATTTCGTACCATTCTATCAAGAATCAAAAGCTTTTAGCATAAGTACATGCTCAAAAATCAAATAGTAAGTATTGAGATATTTGGTATTAAAATAAGTATTGTTGCTGAAGAGCATCAGTATTCTTATTGGTTATATTGGCTCTATAACTGAATTTCAAGCAAACATGACTAATTTACTTCGACTATTGACTACTCTATCTCTGGTGTTAGGTATGGTATCACCATCTCTAGCTAATTCTGATACTACAAGGACTGAAAAACAGTTTCAAGGTGATTCTGTACCAAATAAATGTCCTCGACAAAAAAGAAAGCAAGGCGATTTCATCTATCTTTTATGTCAAGTTAAAGGTAAGCCAGTATATTTAGAAATAAGAGAGCAAGCTGGTGTAAAAACATCACCAGAAGATGAAGGTGGTACTTTAGATGTTGCTATATTTGAATACAAAAATGGGCAGTTAATTAGAGTAGTTGCTGATGATTTTCAAAGATATGGTTTCCGAAATAATAAATTAGTTGCAGCTTGGCATCTAGATAAAACAATCACAAATCTATCATTGCCTAAATATCGTGCTGAAGAAAAGCGTTTATTAACGGAGTCACGAAAAATTTTAAGACTATATGGTATAAAGCAAAAATAATATATCCCGTTCCCGCAGGGTAATTCTCAAGAATGGTGACACCATCGTAGACCGAAATTACCCTGTTTTAGGGGGTGGTAAAAATTGAAAAAAAATGGTTTTACTTGTATATCTAAAACCACTGAATTAAGTTACACTAACCAAGATAAAAAATTGGTAAATTAGCACAACTCAACACAAATTCATCTAAAAAAATCAGAACTAATAAATTAAACAACAATGAATAGATTACTGACAAGTTTAATTGCACTGGGATTAGTTCTAGGTTCATCTGCAATTGCAAATGCAGATGCAGCTTATGAGAAGTTCAAGAAAACTCAAATGGCTGAATTTTCAGGGGATAAAGCACCAGAAAATTGCCGAGAAAGGAAATTGGAAGTCAAGGAAAATGGGAATAAAATAGTTTACGAACTTTGTGCATTTAAAGGAAAACCGATTTATTTACGCTCTAGGAACGATGAAGTTGTTTATGGTTTTTATAGTTTCAAATCTGGTAAATTAATCCAGGTTGATGCTCCCGATGCCTTTATTTCGGTTGGATATCGTAACGGACAACCAGTGGTAAAGTGGGATTGGGGGAATGAAACGGTGGACTACAAATTGAGTGCAGATTTTAAGGCATCATCACGACAAGATGCGGTGAAAATTAACCGAATTCTCAAGAAATTTGGGATTCGGACACCATAATTTAAATATAACTGATTTTAGATGCGGGATATATCCCGTTTCTAAAGTTAGATATATCTTAGGCAAAAAATTGTTTCACCTGACAGCTAAAACCTGGTAATAATGGCGAACTGATTATATCATTTGCAAATAAGGTTGAGACTTGCACTAATAGGGCATTTTGACGAAGGTATACTTCTACTTGTTGCGCTCGCCAATTTACAATCCAATATTCTTGGACACCTTTGGTCGAATATAACTTTAATTTTGCTTCGCGATCGCGTCGTTCATTATTGCTACCTTCTGAAAGAACTTCTACAATTAATTCTGGCGCTCCTGTTAAATGTCCTTCTGCATCTACAAGTGTGGCTAACCTTTCATTACTAATCCAAACCACATCAGGAATCACATTATCAGCGTCGGAAAAAATTATCCCTGGAGTTAAGATAGGCTGACCATTGCCAGTCTCTTCAGACCAAAATAGTATTTTAGCGTAGATGCGTCCACTAGAATTTTGATGTCCAATGTGAGGTGCGCGAGTCACAAACAGTTCTCCATCGATAATTTCGTAGCGCTTCCACTCGTCGTTAGTAAGAAGCTCTAAATCGGCAATTGTCCAGCAAACTCTTTCAGGTGTTTGAGTCATGGCTAGATTCTCCAAAATATATTTTGATTTTAACTTAAATTCAACTCTCTAAACCTAGTTTTTTAAGATATGCGATCGCATACAGTTATCAGCAGGAATCGCATCTAAATACTGTTCATCTTTTTGATTTAAATAAAAACATCTCAATCTAACAAATAAAATATATATTTAAAAATTTTGATTGCTGAATTATTTCGCCCAATCCATAATATTTAATGTTAGGTTACGACATAAATATATTTCTCGTTATGTTTCATAATCAGGTTGGGGTATCCCCCAAGCCTACAATAAGTGGCTGTTTTTATGTTGGGAAAATCTCTTTTTTTATGAAATATTGGCATGGTAAATAAACCCCATGCCAAACCAGTCACTAAACCAAATGGAGCGACGAGATAATTATTAAAATCCCAATATCCCAACACTTGTACTGCTAATTCCAACGGATATGCCATCATCAAAACAACCGCGATCGCAACTCCATTCCATCCATACTGCTTTAACCAGTAAAATTCTTTGCCACTATTGAATGCGTATAAGATGCGTGTAAGCAGTAATCCTGTAACTGTGCCGTAGCAACGCATACATACAGCCATAATAAAAGGTGGTGCTAATTCTAAGCCCATATTTGGCTGTGGACAAACATGAAAACCCATGAAGTAGATAATATTAGCGATAATTGGCAGCATTGGCAAACCCGATGCGGCAAGAAAAGGTGCAACTAGGGGACCAATTACCATACCCGAAAGAAGGAAGTCTGTAATAATACTCGACCAACGAATTTGAGATGGTGTTTTAAAAATTACCCCTTGCATTTGCGATCGCGCCCTTTGCTACTTAGTTATTCGTTAATTAACTTAAATATTATCCCGATTCGTCAGTACAACACAATTACTCGAACTGCCCACAATAAAACTTGATTTGTTGGTACAAGCATACTGCTTACCTGTATTTTTTCTCTTAGCCCAAGCAAATTTTCTCTCGATTAGCTTTGATGTGACCTACTTGTATGGGTTAATCTAAGATGTGAAACTCAAAATCCTAAATCTAAAATCTAAAATCTAAAATCTAAAATCTAAAATCTAAAATTTTCGTTTTAAAATTATAATTTAATTAGGCATGACAGATTCTATGACTTTATCAGGCAATGCAAGCGATATCGATACTCTCCGGGTTCAGTTAATCGATGGCTCTGAAAAAGTCCAACAACAACTGATTCCGCAGTTAGCTGGGTTAGGTGACGGTGGATTTGATATCCTCATGGAATTTCTATACGAGCGTCGTGAAACCCCTGCAACATGGGTTGATGGCAAGATTTATCAAATTCTGCTTAATGCCAACCGCGATATGCCGGAGGGATTAAGCTCCGCTTATCGCACCCAAGATTTCTTACAAACCCATTTCCCAGAAGGTGTAGTTCCGCTAAAATCCGATTGCGGAATTGACTACAAACCTTTACAACAATCCCTAGCAAAACAAGAATTTGAGACTGCGGATAAAATCACAATTCAAAAAATGTGCGAGGTTGCTGGTACAAGTACAGTTCAACGCAAATGGTTGTATTTCACCGACATTGATAATTTCCCAATTACGGATTTGCAAACCATCAATAAATTATGGTTAGTTCATTCTGAGGGGAAGTTTGGCTTTTCCGTACAGCGCGAAATTTGGCTGGGGCAAGGTAAAAACTGGGATAATCTCTGGACAAAAATCGGTTGGAAAGATGGTAACAACTGGACACGCTACCCAAATGCCTTTACTTGGGATTTGACTGCACCTAAAGGTCATTTACCGCTATCGAACCAATTGCGAGGTGTGCGGGTAATTGCTTCGTTGTTTGCCCATCCAGCTTGGAAATAGTTAGCTTTGTTTATTTCAAATTCGCCATAGAAAAAATCCTAACTTCTAAAAATCAAAACAACCATCTTTTAATGACTTTCTTTTTTTAGATACAGCTTGTAACGCTGTTGTTTCCACCGCTTCAACCAAAGCACGAGCGACACGATCTGCATATGGACGCGAAAATGACCAAATAAGTGGAGATAACCAACCTTTGAGGGTGACAGAATAAGATAAACATGTACCGCAAACCGTCGATTCGACTTTATAAATAATACGCTCTTCTACACCAGGAATAGCTAATATGCGAATGCTCAGTAATTCCCTGGGATTAACCCGCTCAACAAATATCCGAATCGGAATTGGTGACATACGTGTTACCGCTTGATATATTAATCCTGGTTTGGGTACTAAGCCGTAGGGAACATTTGTGCTTTTTAGTAATGGATGCCAAGAAACATCCGCAATATCAACTACTTTTTGCCAAAGCTCATCTACTGAAGCTGAACTAATCTCTCTATAGGTTCGCACCAGAGAAACGCAAACACGACGGCTTTTGCGCTGGATGAATTTGGACAACCAATTATACATTTTCTAAAACCCCCTCGCTAAACACTTTTGCTCACTCTGGGCTAGTCAGCGATGATGGTGATTTCATTTATCTTCAGAATCACCATATTTATCGCCAACTAATTATGTATCAAAACTTCGGATAAAAACTTTGGAGCAAAACTTTGTTTAAAACTCTAGTCTTGTTTTCAGAAATCCTAAAGGTAAATTACGTCCTTGACATCTTTGTATCTTCCTCCTTGGGTTGGAATGATAGTTACCCCAGGGGATGAATTATCTGTGATGTCGCTTGTTGCTGTCTCAAAACATAGTTAACTATATCGTCAACTCAGTACTAAAATTTATTAAGCAATATTTCCGCTTGTATCTTTAACACATACTTTTGTATATATTTTGTAAACTAAAGTGTGGCTGAGTTAATCAATTGACAAATGTAGATGGGATACCATAGCTATTCTGGATATCAAATTAAACGAAAGCACTGCAATATCTAGGCTTGAGAAGTTAGATTAACCAAATTATTGGGTTATAATTTGTAGTGAAAACTACCGTTTTTCTAAACAAAAATGGCATAAATGTTACAAAATATTAATAGAAGCCAGTTTAAAAATAACAAATCGTATACAAGTGCGTACACAATTTAAGAGAAAATAGCTTGTACTGTACATTGCTTGTGTATGTCAATGCTTGGCTGTAACAGAACAAGGTAAAAGTAGGGTAGTTAAATTGTCTGATTTGGCATCTGCTGCACCTGCGGAACCGATTAATAACCTTATTGGTGGAAATTATAAATTTAGGTTCTCGAACTTTATGTTGATTAATTCGCAATCCCCCACTTTACAAACAGAAACTTCAAAATTCTTACCTCCAGCAAACGCCAAAGAGCGAGTTAGCGCTTTCATGCGTCAGTTACAAGACGAGATTACCCAGGGTTTAGAAGCTATTGAGGGTGTTGGTAAATTTCAACAAGATAGCTGGAAACGTCCTGAAGGAGGTGGTGGGCGATCGCGTGTTTTACGTGACGGTAAAATCTTTGAGCAAGCTGGTGTCAATTTTTCTGAAGTCTGGGGTGATACTTTGCCACCTTCGATTTTAAGCCAGCGTCCTGAAGCTGCGGGACATCGTTTTTACGCCACTGGGACATCGATGGTATTACACCCCCGCAACCCTTACGTACCTACAGTTCATTTGAATTATCGCTATTTTGAAGCAGGTCCAGTATGGTGGTTTGGAGGTGGTGCAGATTTAACTCCATACTATCCTTTTGCAGAAGATGCAAGTCATTTTCATAAAACTTTTAAACAAGCTTGTGATAAACATCATTCGGAATATTACCCAGTATTTAAGCGTTGGTGTGACGAATATTTTTATTTAAAACACCGGGGAGAAACACGTGGGATTGGTGGATTGTTCTTTGACTATCAAAACGGTCAGGGTGAATTGTATCCAAACTCTCAAAACACTCCTGCGATCGCATACAACACGACGGGTAGCGATGCTGCTGCTTATAGTCAGCAAATCGGAGCTGTAGAACCTCGTACTTGGGAAGAATTGTTTGCGTTTATTCAAGACTGTGGTCGCGCATTTTTGCCAGCATACCTACCAACAGTAGAGAAACGACACAAAATCGAATATGGCGATCGCGAGAGAAATTTCCAGCTTTATCGTCGTGGTCGGTATGTCGAATTTAACTTGGTTTATGACCGAGGTACAATTTTTGGCTTACAAACCAATGGTCGTACTGAATCAATCTTGATGTCCTTGCCTCCTTTAGTACGCTGGGAATATGGCTATACACCCGAACCAAACACCCCAGAAGCCGAACTCTACGAAACTTTCCTCAAACCCCAAGATTGGGCTAACTGGACATCAAACAATAAATAAAGTATGAGAAGTCAGGAGTCAGAATTCAGGAGTTAGGAGTTAGTAGTCAGAATTCAGGAGTTAGTAGTCAGAATTCAGGAGTTAGTAGTCAGAATTCAGGAGTTAGTAATCAGAATTCAGGAGTTAGTAGTAATAAGTTAGAATCAATGAAGTATGTTTTTACACTAGTCTTTAGTGTGAACTGGCTTGCAAAGTAGAGAGGAGATTGAACTCTTCATACCCCTGACAACTAAACTACTTTCTCCCGAACACTGACTACTTTCTCCTGATTACTGACTACTTTTTCCTGACCACTGACTACATAAAAACACTAAATAGACGACAAAAATAGCCAAAAAAGCTAGGATAATTGTCTATGGTTTCTGTCGGGAGCTACAGCTTAAGTATTTTTAAATTAAATAGGGTCTGGATTTGTACGGATTGTTGACAAATAGGTTAGAAAAACTGGATGCTACAACAAATACAGGTTATAAAAAATACTAGTGAAGTATTTTTGATAGCAACTAACCATCAAGAATCAATCAACCGTATTGAAACTTCAGATACAGTGCAAGGGGATATTCTGTGATACATATTGACCAAAAAATTTATACAATCGAAGACGGTAATAATGTAATTGTTCTTACGCCATTAGGTCGTTTGGATATTACCACCGCTTGGCAATTTCGTCTAAAGTTACAGGAATGTATTTCTAAACTTAGCCGTCATGTGGTTGTCAATCTCGGTCAAGTTAACTTTATCGATAGTTCGGGTTTGACCTCTCTAGTCGCGGGAATGCGAGATGCCGATAAAGTCAAAGGTAGTTTCCGAATCTGTAACGTTCATCCAGAAGCCAAGTTGGTTTTTGAAGTGACAATGATGGATACTGTTTTTGAAATTTTTGAGACAGAAGAGGAAGCTTTAGAAGGTGTACCCCGCAGCATTGCTAGGTAGTTTTGGATTTTGGATTTTGGATTTTCGTAGAGACGTTCCGGTGGAACGTTTTTAAAATAATATTTTGGATTTTGGATTTTGCGAAAATTGTCAGGAGGGTTTCGGGTTTCCCTCCCGCTTCGGATTCGCAATTTTTTTCTGGGAAATTCCTAAATATAAAATTCCTAAATATAAAATTCCAATTGTTTTCGCTTGGTGTAGCGATATGGTCCTAAAATCGCTCCCCAAGTTGCTTTTCCCGTAGTTGAATCGATACCTTTGTCGTAAGTATTTAATTCTTCTTGAGTTGCTTCAAACCCCAATGAGACTTGGATTGTGTTCCCCTGATAGGAAAAAGTGCAACAAGCTTGGGGTGGTGGTGTTGCCGAAAATAAATAGTTATTGGTAGCTAGTTCGCGAATAGAAATATTTAAAACGCATCCTGGTAGCAGTTCCAATTGTTCTGGTGTGAGGTGAGTTAGTAAACTTGGGTTACAACCTCCACCAGCCAATACCTCGGGTTCTTTGGGCATGTAGTATTGAACTTGTAATGGTACTTCGGGATTATTAGTTTCCCGCAGTCGCATAACCCTCTGACGGTATGGTTTGTCAAGTTTAAGAATGTTGGCTTGTTCGGCAAATATTGTCAGGCTATCTTCAGTAAAAATAGCGATAGGAACTTGCCACAAGCGCAGGTGAACGTACCAAGCAGGGCTATCAAGAGCCTGCTCGCGATTATCAAATTCACCAGCGAGATACTGTGCTAGGGCTGTTAACTGCGGCGAAGGATGCATATAGTAATGTATTATTAGTTTTGGCTACTTATAGCTAGTAATCGAAATTTCAATTTTTTGTCCCAGCAAAAACTAGCTAAAAATGTTGTAGCTATAATTATCCTATTGTGAAGCGAGTTATTTAAAAAAGTCTCACCACCAATTCAGATTTGGCAAATGAAACTTGGCAAACTTGTTAGCAAGAAAGAAAATAAATACCAGTCGCCCTTAGAATTATTTTTGTGAATAACGTCCGTACACTCTCTGATACAAAAAAAACTTTCTACAACCTGCATACCCGTCCGGTTAACACGATTTATCGTCGGGTTGTGGAAGAAATGATGGTGGAGATGCATCTGCTGTCTGTAAATGCTGATTTTAGCTACAATTCGATTTATGGTTTAGGCGTTGTCACCGCATTTGACCGTTTTATGCAGGGTTATGAACCAGAAGCAGATAAAGCGTCTATTTTTAATGCCCTTTGTCAGTCAATAGAGACAAACCAAACTCAGTATCAACAAGATGCTCAAAGATTGCAAGAAATTGCCAAAAATGTTCCTGTACAAGACTTAGTTACTTGGCTGAGTCAAGCTAAACCTTTGGAGCGAGACGAGCAATTGCAATCGGAATTATACACTATTGCTAACAATTCTAAGTTTAAATACAGTAGGTTGTTTGCGATTGGTTTATTCTCCTTGATTGAAGCATCCGATCCAGAATTGCTTAAAGACGAAAAACAGCGTACCGACACCTTTAATGCGATCGCTCAAGGTTTGCACATTCCTGATGACAAACTCAACAAAGATTTGGAGTTGTATCGCTCCAATTTAGACAAAATGGCGCAAGCTATGGTCGTAATGGCGGATATGATCGCAGCCGATCGCAAAAAACGCGAACAACGCGCTCAAGAGCGATCGCAACAAAATACTGTCACCACTATTCCAACCGATAGTTAAGCAAGGCAAGGGGGACAAGGGGGACAAAAGAAAATATCACTAGATTCCTAATTTCCCAATCCCCAATCCCAATCCCCCATACCCAATCTAGTATTAACCAGGAAGTACGTTGTAAATAAGACTACTTACTACAGAAAGTGCTAAGGCTCCAATAATTGCGCTCCAGATACCGTAGCGCAAGCGAAATCCCTGTACCAAATAAGCTGCCAAACCAAAGCAAATTACGGAAATAATAAAAGCAAAAAGACCGTGGAAGAGATTCAAGGTGAGAAAGTTTGGTATTTTGACGAGCAAATTCAGAACTGGCTTGACTAAAGAGTTGAGAATTCCCAAAACCGCAGCAGAAATCAAAGTTTTGGGAAGAGTATCAATTTCTACTCCGATTGGTAATTTACTAATTACAAAAAAACTAACTGCTGTTACTAACCAAGCAATCAAAAGCGAAGTCACATTCATTACCACAACCCCTATAATTCTGTTTGCAGAAATAACTTTGTTTACCGGAAACTAATCGAATACAGACTAATCATCAACAAATTAGTTGAATGTTTCAGCTAGCTGAGGAAACATTTGAATTTTCTTGAGAATATTTTACCGTTAAGGTGTCTTAGCTTTGTGTTAGGCAGTAATAATTAAACATAATTGTTACAGATATCTCTCTTAGGAATGTGGATTAAATAAAGTGCAATTTTTCTTGTGGAGCAGGCATCCTGCCTGCACTTAGAATATTACAACGGGCTTTCCGGCCCGTACCACAAATACATGTAAGTTATTAAATTCTCATTCCTTAGGTCAAATAAAATAAGGGCAAACTGTTATTTGCCCCTACAATATTTGCAAAAAAAACTGTATTTAACTCAACTTATAGCCGCTATCATAGTAAACTTGTTTTTACTGTTGGGTTGGTGTACCTGATGGGGGAATTTGATTTGTGGTAGGTGGTAGATTTGGAATTGTTCCACCTTGCGGATTAATTGGAGCAAGTTGGGGATTATTTTGCGGTGGAATTGTGCTAGGTACATCAGAACTACCAGGAAAAGCTGGAAATCCTGGATTATTAATTGGTGGTTGTGAGGAAGATGAAGAGTCGGCAACACCTAGAGACGCACGGGTTCCTCCAACTCTTTGCAATAAAGTCAGGGTTTCGATGACATCATTATATTGTGCCGATCGCGAAGCATTTAAAACCAAAGGAACATTGGGGTTTTGCTTAACATAATTTTCCAAAAAAGCTGGTAATTGCTCTTTAGGAATTGGTGTTTGCCCTTGAGAAATTGGTGTTTGCCCCGGTTGGTTGATATTAGGTGTTTGTACAGCTTGACTAGTATCAAAAATCTGTCCGAGTCCATCAAGATGTAAAACTAACCTTTTTGCTGCAACTGGTGTACCTGGTAGGTTGTTAGTACCAGGAATAGGTGTTCCTGTGTTCGATCTGGGTAAGTCGAAATTAATTGCTTTAATAACTTCTTGCCGGGAAAATTGCAGTGTTACCAAGATAAAGAAGGTGAGAATGCAGAAAACAACGTCAATCAAGGGAATAATTTGAACTTGGGGATCATCTGTTTGGATTGGTGATTTGATTTTCATAGCGGCAATATAAAGCAGAAGTTATCGAGGTTCTTATTCCTGTTTCAACAAGCTTAAAGTTTGGACTTAAAGCTTAGACTTAAAGCTTAGACTTAAAGTCTGACTCAAGAATTTTCCGAATCAGGGGAATTTGTATCTGAAGACGATTCGTAAGGTTCACCAAACTGGGCTTTTTTACGACGACGGGGATAATTAAAAGAATCTTGCGTCGTAGTTTCAGATGGATTTGAGATAGTTGTTGGGGTATTTGCGGCTGAATAACCTTCTGTTATTTGTGCCTCCGCACTTAAGCGAAGTCGCTCGTAGTCGGGAGGAGATTGACGATACAAAAGTTCTAAATCGTTACCTGCACGACTAAAAATTCGTACTTGGTTGAAAATAAATGCTTGGAATAAACGGTAAAATGCTAGACTGACAATCGCCACAGTCATTCCAGCTGCCGTACTGTATAGAGATATGCCAATTCCCTCAGTAACCTTCTGAAGCTTGGCTGGATCGGAAAATTCGCCGATATTGATTCCTTTTAACGTCTGAATCAAACCAGCCACAGTACCAAACAATCCCAAAAGTGGTGCTAGTGCGATCGCGGCTTCCAAAAGTTTATCACCCCGTCGCATTCCTGATAATTCGTGGTCTGCGGATGATTCCAGTGCCAATCGAAATGTCTCAGCATCCGCTCTTGGTAAATTTAAAGGAGCAAACAAAAATCTGCCAATTGGTTGATCGATCGCACGTTGGGCAATATCCCTTGCCAAAGTCCAATCTTCCCGTGCAGCTTCAAGAACACGAGTCACAATTTGATTTTCCTGGTTCAAAAGTCGCAACCAAAACCAGAGTCGTTCCAAAATCACGCTTATAGCTAAAAACCATAAGACTGCCAGGGGATACATTGCAATCCCACCCTTTTGAAATTCTGCTAATATATTCACTTTGGTAACTTTCCTCCCTTGATTTCTGCGTAGGTTATCCCGAAATTATTAAGATTCTGAAGATGAATGTGTAAGTACCTTATAGGTGTTAAGTATCGCACTATTACGGTTTACAGAAACACATATGTAGCACCTTCCAGACAATTTTAGGACGGTTATTCCCACAGGAAGTTTAGGGCAATATGAGTCAAAATTAAAGGTAACTGGAGGTTAAAAACATGAAATTCTCTCTTGAAGCTCTCTACAATTGGTATCGCGGTTTACTTCGCAACCCCAAATATCGCTGGTGGGTTGTTTTCGGAACGTTCTTATATTTTGTCAGCCCGATTGATATTGCTCCTGATGTTTTTCCTATTGTCGGACAAATTGATGACGTTTTGCTTTTGACATTATTAGTTTCGGAAGTATCCCAAATTGCGATCGAGGGTTTTAAGGCACGCAAAGGCAGCACAGAATCCACGACTACTAATGCTTCTGAACAATCGACATCGAAAGCAGTCTCGATTGATGTTGATGCGGTATCGGTTGAATAATTATTTACAACAAAATAAGATTTGTATGCCCCTTTTTACATTAGTTACTCAAAATTGCTGTGTGAGTAAGGGGAACTTTTTATTTGGTTATTGCTTGCTTGTGGACTTTGGAGTACTTTTTAATTTGGATGCAATATAAGGGCAAACAAGTGTTTGCCCTTATATTATTCGCGATAAGCTTACAGAAGCAAGCGACCATAGTGTGTCGCGAAAGCAACTTAGCTTAATACGTAGAGGAATATAGCGAATACCACGAATTATTAATTACGAATTATGTAATTTTTATTGAGTCGGTTTTGCCACATCCCCAACTTTAAATGTGGAACCAGAAACAATTTTACCAACGCTAGATGATGCATCGACTTCTGTTAATTCAACTATACCAATTTGTTGGGTGATTTTACGAATAACCTTACCTGTTGCGGGGTCTTTCACTTCTCTAGTGACTCGTTCAATTGATAGCTTCATCCCTTGACGATAACCGCTAGAACTACCTTGATTAAAAATTACGCTTCTACCAGAAATATCAGCAACTAAGGCTTCTTTTGTTGGTAATGATTTTGGAACTGCGGCAATTTGACTAGAATCAGAATTGATTTTTTTTGCTACTTGTTCGATCGCATCTGCGGTTGCAAGTGTGAGTAATTTAGATTCTTTATTTGAGTTACTATTAATGCTAAATCCGCGTACGCTGAGGTTTCCATCACCACGTCCCGATTTACCTTTGCCTTCTGCTGTGGCAATGATTTCACCAGTGGTTGTATTGACCATGCGTATATTTAATTGTACGTTTGCGGCAGCTTTTTTACCTCCTGCACAAACTCCAAAAGCGCAGACTCCACCATTATCACGTTCGATATTAAAACCAGTGACAGAACCAATTACGACAACATCAACTCCTAAAAGTTTACCAATTTGAGCAGCAGTACTCGTATCAACTCTTCCCGATGCACCAAGATTTTGCTCTTGTAAAATTGCGTCTATTTTACTCCGCTCAATCACACTATATTTGCCACTATCGACTAACTTATTCACTAAAATATCGCTGACACCTTTACCATCTCCTCGAATATACCAATACCAAGACTCAACATCAGCAACGGAACTATAATCGAAATCCAAGACGGCTATTCTCACCTTTTCTTTGGATGTTGATTTCAGATTTTTAAGTTCGATAGATGCAGTATTTTGTATCTGTATATTTACAAGTTTTTTCTCTGTGGCATTTACACTATTAATGTTTATTATCCCCAAACCAAATATCAATCCAGTGGTGGCAAGAGGTAGATATAAACGTCTTAAAGCCATAATATTTGTTGCAGGAATTGTATTATTTTTAACTTTATGCATTTGTATTGTTCCTTTCACCATCAATTTAACTAAATAGTATGTAGTCCGATTCCTCTGCTTCTAAGTAACTTTAAGGAAACTAGATAACTCATCATATCTACTAATTTCCAAAAATCAAGTATTATTACTACATTAAACAGTAATTTTACGTAATCTTCATCACGATATCTGCCAGTAAGTAAGGCTAAAAGGCATAAATTTAGAACTTACGGACTGTACAAGTCAATCGTGGTGTTAGGCAATTTCCAACTTCGATTAGCGTGAATTTGATGGTCAATTGTGGCGACATTGTAGGGGTTTAGCAGGGGTCATTGGTGTCAACTTAAGCTAAATTCCTTTTACCATCTAGTTTCCAGCCAATTTTACCGAACAAAAATGCCCGGAATCCAACCTGGGTGAAAATTATGGCGAATGCGATACGTCTTTGACGTTAAACTCTGCTTATCGCTTTGCTTGTGAGAAATGCGGGTGTTACAAGAAAATCTCAGAAAAAAATAATAAAAATATTGGTATGCAGGGGCAGTCAATAGTTTATATTTACCGAATGGGTGGCGATACGCCTTTGGTGTTAAGCTCGCGAAACTTTGCTGGAAATGCATTTCCCATCAAGATTTCACCGCTTACCGCAGCCACCAGCTTCTTGACAGTGGAGGACACAAAGCAGGAAAAGCAGACTTACACAAGTGGCAAACGGAAGAATAACTCAAAAATAAAAGTTATCAAAAGTTGTTGTCGTTCCGACTGAATCGGAAGCATTTAGGTCTAAACTTAAGAGTCTTGCCCAAAAATACCTCAAGCTTTAAACTTCAAGCTTAAAAATCAAGCAATCATGTCTAAGGTTCTCGTCTCCGATCCAATTGACCAGGCTGGGATTGATATCTTATCCCAAGTCGCCACAGTTGATGTAAAAACAAATTTAAAACCAGAAGAACTCATTAGCATTATTGGCGAATACGATGCGCTAATGATTCGTTCGGGTACTCGCGTAACTCAAGCAATCATCGAAGCTGGTACGAACTTAAAAATTATTGGTCGTGCAGGTGTCGGTGTTGATAACGTAGATGTACCAACGGCAACCCGTCACGGGATTGTGGTTGTCAATTCACCAGAAGGTAATACGATCGCAGCTGCCGAACATGCGATCGCAATGATGCTAGCTTTATCCAGGCACATTCCCGATGCCAATGCTTCGGTAAAACGTGGTGAATGGGATCGCAAAACTTTTGTTGGTGTAGAAGTTTATAAAAAAACTTTGGGAATCGTCGGTTTAGGAAAAATTGGCTCCCATGTTGCTGCTGTTGCCAAATCGATGGGAATGAAGTTACTGGCTTTTGACCCTTTTATTTCCACCGAACGAGCTGAACAAATCGGTTGTCAACTTGTGGATATGGATTTATTGGCACAACAAGCCGATTATATTACCCTCCACATCCCCAAAACACCCGAAACCACACACCTGATTAACGCCGAATTACTGGCGAAAATGAAACCCAATGCCCGCATTATTAACTGCGCCCGTGGCGGTATTATCGATGAGGATGCACTTGCTGCTGCTGTTAAAGCAGGTCAAATCACAGGTGCGGCAATCGATGTGTTTGAATCCGAACCTCTGGGTGAGTCGAAATTACGCGATATTGCTAAGGAAGTCATTCTCACACCCCACTTAGGTGCGTCCACCACGGAAGCGCAAGTCAATGTTGCGATCGATGTAGCCGAACAAATTCGCGATGTGTTGCTGGGACTTCCTGCACGCTCTGCTGTGAATATTCCTGGACTCGGACCAGATGTCCTCGAAGAACTCAAGCCTTATATGCAATTGGCTGAAACTTTGGGAAGATTGGTTGGACAGCTTGCAGGTGGTCGAGTCGAATTACTCAATATCCGGCTTCAGGGTGAACTTGCAACCAATACTAGTCAACCACTCGTGATTGCTAGTTTAAAAGGGTTATTGCATCAAGCATTGCGCGAACGGGTCAATTATGTGAATGCCAGTATCGAAGCTAAAGAACGAGGTATCCGCGTGATTGAAACCCGCGATGCTTCGATTCGCGATTATACTGGTTCGTTGCATCTGGAAGCGACGGGGAATTTAGGAACCCATGCGGTAACTGGTGTACTATTGGGCGATAGCGAAATTCACCTGACAAATATTGATGGTTTCCCTATTAACGTTCCCCCCAGCCAACACATGCTATTTACCTTGCACCGTGACATGCCAGGGATTATTGGTAAATTAGGTTCCCTTTTGGGTAGCTTTAATGTCAATATTGCTAGTATGCAGGTAGGTCGCAAAATTGTGCGCGGCGATGCGGTGATGGCACTGAGTCTTGATGATCCGTTACCCGATGGTATTTTAGCTGAGATTATTAAAGTACCCGGCATTCGAGATGCGTATACGGTAACGCTTTAAATAGTTAGGAATTAAGAGTGATGAGTTAAGAATTGAGAGTAATCAGTTAAGAACGATCGATTAAGTAAAAGTAATAGATTCAGAATTAAAGTGTTAGATTTCTAACTCTTAACTTCTACTTCCTAACTCCTAATTCTTGACTCCTAACTCCTAACTCTTAACTTCTAACTCCTAATTCTTAACTCCTAATTCTTAACTCTTAACTTTACTTTTGTGTCTAACACTTGGTGGGAATTACAAATCTCTTGCGAAACTGCACTGGAAGAATCAATTTTTTGGCGGTTAGATGATTTCGGCTGTCAGGGAACCGCTAGCGAGCGTAAAAATGATTCTAGTTTGGTTCGTGCCTATTTACCGCAAATTAAAGTACATTTACTCGATTTAGCGGCATTATCTTTGTGGCTGCGACAGGATGCTCTTTGCTTCGGAATGGCTGAACCTGAGTTGCAGTGGAATTTAATTGATGAACAAGACTGGGCAAGCAGTTGGAAGCAATATTGGCATCCCCAAGAAATAGGCGATCGCTTTTTAATTAATCCAGCATGGCTACCACCACCAGAAAATTCAGACCGTTTGCTAATTAAGCTCGACCCTGGTGTCGCTTTTGGCACAGGAAATCATGCCACGACACAACTTTGTTTAGAAGCGTTAGAAATGCGTTTTAGCGATTATAATTCATTCTTTCAAAGTGGCAGCACTAAAGAAGATAATGCGGTAATTGCTGATATTGGCTGTGGTTCTGGTATCCTTTGTGTCGGCTCGATTTTACTTGGTGCCAAGAAAGCTTATGGTGTGGATACTGACCCTTTGGCAGTCAAAGCGACGATGGAGAACCGTATTCTTAATGGTATTGCAGCCGAGCAGATAATTGCTGCTGAGGGGAGCGTTGAGGCTTTAGTCAGAATGTTGGAAGAGCCAGTAGATGGGATTGTTTGCAATATTTTAGCCGATGTCATTATTGGTTTAGTACCCCAAATGAGCGCGATCGCGAAACCTTCGACTTGGGGTATTTTTAGCGGGGTTTTGGTGGAACAATCTAAGTCTGTTGCTGATGCTTTGGAAAAGCATGGTTGGATAGTAGCAACGCTCTGGAAACGCAAAGAATGGTGTTGTTTAAATGTGCGACGCTCTTAGCATTTTGGATTTTGCGTTCGCGTAGCGTGTCGAAGACAAAAGTTGCGTGCGGAGAGAACTTGCGTGCGGGGGTTCCCCCCGTTGAGCAAACTTTTCAAGACGGATTTTGCCTATTCCTCTGGAGAATTTCCAAGCCGTTCTTTAAGCAAAACTAAAACTAAAACTAATAATAAAAATAAAAAACTAATCAACTTAATTGTGCAACTAATTGATTTTCTACTAAGGTTTCACTCGTCAATAAATCCTCAACAGTAATTCTTAAAAACCTTTGTTCGTCAACCGAAAACATAATTTTAACGCGATCGCTTCCGGGAAATCCTGGTGGTGTGAGGTTCGCAACATTCCTTGCACCATCTTTATCGTTGAGGGGTTTAACGCTGGTGACACCACTATCAAGACGACGGGTAATTAGCCTATCTCCATCAAAGTAAACCTCTGTTCCCCCACTTTCCACACCTAATTCACCCATAATTAACTCAATACTGGGTTGACTTTCTATTGATGCACCCAAAAGTAACTCCACAGGTTGACTCATTGGGTAAGGTTGTCCAGACTTAACAATGGGATGCCAACTATGACGGTTGTTGCGTCTATCCCAATAGCGAATTCCGTAGCTGTGATAGAGAAAATCTTTAATTTCCAAGCCCTGAGTTAACTGTAACGCACCCTGAGCGATCGCTTCAAATGGGCGATCGCACTTAATTATCCCTGCATCAAAATAATTTTGCACCCATCCTTGCACTGCGGGAAGTTGGGAGGTTCCACCAACTAACAATACCGCATTAATATCTGCAACTTCGATCCCTTGTCGTCGTGCTTGCTGCAACAAACTCGTCATTGAATCGTCAAGACGTTGACAAAAGCCATTATTTTTCAGGATTTCTGTAAATGTATCGCGGTTCAGGTCGATTTCATAACTCTCAAAAGTCTCATCGTTAAAATAAACCTCACCCGCTTGGGTTTGAGTTGAAAGTTGAATTTTGATTTTTTCTGCTAAACGTGTTGTTAGAGGAGTTGCAACCAAACCTTGAGTTTTGGCAAAATGATCGACAATCCAATTATCGATGTCAGTTCCCCCCAAATTTTGACCTGCTTTTGCTAAAACTCGCGCTGTTTTAACTTTCTGCTTCGAGTCTTCTGCTAGGGATTTATTCCCAAATTTTAATAAAAACCCTAAAGGTTTACTATTTGCTGCTTGCTGAACGCTTTTATCTAACTTAACCAATGATAAATCCAGTGTTCCCCCACCAAAATCTATTACCAAGATAATTTCGCGATCGCTAATTCCATAACCCAAAGCAGCAGCAGTCGGTTCATCTAACATCCGCACTTCTTGCACTGCTAAATCTTGACAAACTCCACCTAACCAATGACGGTAGGTTTCAAAGCTGTCAACAGGAACAGTTAAAACTAAGGAATCGGCAACTTCGGGATTAGAAGCACTAAGTTGAGAAATTACTTGTGTTAAAAACCACTTTCCGGCATTCTCAAAAGTTACGGTTTGTCCGTCAATTTCCGGTAAAAATCCTTGAATATTAGCACCAATCCCCCGCTTAAAACTACGAAAAAATCGCGAATCATTGGATAAATCCAAACCTCTGTCTCGTACCTGTTGCCCTGCTAAAATCTGTCCTTTCAGCGCATTTTCCACATATACCAAGCTGGGAATTAGTGGTGGGTTGAGACTTTGTTGAATTGATAATCCAGGTAGACTCAAAGTTTCTGGCTGCTGGGTGACAGGATTCCAGCGAGCAATTACAGTGTTACTAGTACCGAAATCGATTGCGATCGCCATTAGTTGCTAACAGTTATTTCTAAAGCTACAAACTACTTTTTAGGGGATTCCAGAAAGGAAAGTCTCCAAACAATATATTTACATGAAACTTTGCCATTATTATCATTTAACAAAGTTTCTCTCACCTCCAATAAGTCTCTAAAGGTATAACTCTCATTTGTTATTGGCTAATAGCTGGTGGTTACTGATACCAATTTGAAAAAACAACGCGACAGATAGATATTTGTAGAGACGTAGCAGTGCTACATCTCCACCGTTGGATGTGTTGCAACCATTATTTGAATTGGTATAAGTATTTCTCTTTTGTCAGTAAATGAAGATTTATTACACAAATTGTTCTAATTGTAACAATAACCAATGGTCGCCATGATTAGAATGGCATGACTCAAGTGTTGCCTAAGATGTTGAACAGATATAATTTTAGTTTTGATTCAGGTAAATTATAAACCCTGAAATATTCCCCAGTAATAGATTACAGCCATTTTCCTATTGGCTTGGCTTTTTGAGCAATCCCCAGGTAAGAGTGATAATTTTGCTATATGCGTCAATAGGTAGTGATGTCAATAGCAAGAAATATTTATTAATATATGTATAGAGTTGGCAATGAACTTAGGAATTTATGTGACAAGGTGCATTTCTCATGAGTATTTTTACCAGCTTACTTTGACGTAACTGCCAACCTCTTCTGCAAACGAAATAGAGAAATCATGAATAACCCACAACCGACTGAATCTAAAGAATTTGTAGGCAATCTCAAGAATGGTATTTGGCTATTTGGTGTATCGTGTTGGGTTTTTGGTATTAGCGATCGCAGTATAGCTTCGTTTTCTGATGGGTATTTATCTGCTTTGGATTTGACGCAATTATTTACAGCAGCGACTTTCTTTATTGCGTGGTTATTTTTGAAACCAACATCTAGACTGTAAAGATACGATATATCCCGATACAGTAGGGGCAAACGGTTGTTTGCCCTGATTTTTATTCCATGTTTGCCCTGATTTTTATTCCATCCCCAGGGAAACCCTATAACCTCGGTTTCCCGTCAGGAATCGCGTTTGCTACATTACAGATATCAACGTCACAAATCAAGTAAATTTTTAACAATTCATACTGCAAAATTAGTGTTATACATTTAACTTGTAAGCATTCAGTGGCTAGTAACCATGGATGTAGTAGCTAATGCTGTTGCTAAAAGCGATACTTAACCCTCTGCTTTGTCAGCTTGCTTAAGTTAGACAAAATACAACTGGTTATTATCGGGATTTTACCAATAACATCTGTAGCTAGTCATAGACAAAAGACTAGACGAAAAACAAATACACAACCAGCAACCAAAATCTTAATGGCTTATGTTAAGTACATTACTAAATCAATTTATATTGACTATTTTACGCAACTGTTCGCAGAGCAATGGCAAATTCTTACTGTTTTCTTTGCTTTCCTTAGCTCTGACAACCCCTGTGCTTGCCCAAATGAATGGAGAACAATTACCCCCAACACCAATAAACCAAGATTCTTATAGTGTTCCCCGCGTGAATGATGGAACTGGAAGAACTTATGATTATCAAGCACCTATAAATCAAACTACAAATCAAACCACCCAGTACAATCAAACATCTGTTTACCAATACAACCAAGCTGGGGAGCGCTTTTCTGTTTTCGTTGATGCAGGTGCTTACAATGTCCAAGTTTTACCAGTTGTGAAGCAAATTGAACCATCAGCTTATATCCGTAGTTTTGGAGGACGTGCTGTCATACAAGCAGGAATTTTTAGTCGTCAGCAAAATGCAGTATTGCGAATACAACAGTTATTATCCACAGGTCTTAATTTTAATAACCTGCGTTTATTTAACTTAACTAGCGGGCAAGAATTAGCGCTGACACCTGCTGGTGGTCAAGGTGGGGGAATTAATCCTGGGGGAAATCCAAATCCAAACCAGAAACGTTCCAACTATTATTATGTGGCGATTCCGGCTCGTTCCACAGAATTCCCGGCAATTGAAGAGAGAATTCAGCGCAGTTTGGGACAATCTTTAAATAATGTTGCCGTACTGCGGAGAAATAGCCCACGGGGGACACATATCGCTGTGGGACCATTTGCAGAGCGTTCTCAAGCTGAAAAATGGAATGCAGCGATTAAGGATGCTGGTTTGGGTAATGCAAGGGTGTATTACGGAAATTAAATAGGTGGTCCCGGATTCGATTATAGTCTCTCCAATAACCACACCCTTCTGGATTGAAGAATTCGATCGCTTTAAGCCTTCTTTAAGAAGTTTGCAAAAACACTGGGAGGTAATTTTGTATGAAATACTACAAAAACTTTAGGAATTTGATTGACGATCGCACTTTAATTTTCACCTACCGAGCTAATTCCATTTTCTGGATAACTTGCTCTTGCCGACTCTTTCCGCAAGGTTCTGCACTTTGACAATCGTTTACATTTGCTAATCCATAAGTCAAACGTACTTTTTTATTTAAGTAAGCTTTTTCCTGCCCGCAAATACCAAAATCAGCACCGAGTTCGTGCTGTTTACCTTTGTCGTCAACAAGAGATACATAACAGAGTAAATCACCATTGTAATTGTTTTAACTATGCCAGTTTTTGGTAAATTCGCACTTGTCGCAACTTTATTTCCAATAACTTCCATTTTGGAAACGAGATTTACTCTTTGCTTTTTGTTGCAAGGTACTCTACCAGCACATTGGGAACTATCGATATTGGTTAATTTGTAAGTTAAGCGAACTTTTTGATTCAGGTAAGCTTTCTCTTGCCCACAAAAGCCAAAGTCTCCATACAGATTATGGGATTTACCTTTGTTATCAATGAGAGTCACATAACAAGCTAAATCACCGCTAGTCAGTTTTTTCACTGTTCCAGTGGTTGGTAGTGAAGCTTTCTTTTTACTTGCTTTGACTAAAGCTGTTGTTGCAATATGAGTCATCGGTTCTGCTGTTGCGATCGCAGAATTGATTGAGGTGACAAACATCAAGGAACAGGCAGTAGAAGCGATAATTGGTGGGATTAAATTCTTCATCGGTATATACTTATTCTCTGGGATTAGAAACCTACACCCAAGTAGAATAAGACAAAAAGGTAGATGTAAATCTTTTTTTTAATTAACAACATATATTTTTACAAAATATTTGATACTGAATCTCAATAAAATCTATTTATTTATTTCTGAGATGACTACATAATTTATTTTTTCAACCTTGCCATCGTATAAGCATCAACATAAACACCATTACGAAAAGCATACTTTTTGAAAGTACCTTCAATTTCAAAATCGTACTTTTGATAAAGATGGATAGCAGCAACATTATCAGTATAAACTTCGAGTTCCAAGCGTTTGAGACTCAACCAATTTTCTGCCAAATCAATCGCAGCTGCCATTAACTTAGAACCTATTCCTCGATTGTGATAGTCATCATGTACAAAAATTCCCAACGAACCTACATGAACACGACGATTTTGATAAGTTCGCAAAGTAATCAATCCCACAACTTTTTGAGTATCTTTAAAAACTGCAACTAAACGATGTATTCCTTGCGGGGGATTTTCTAACTTACGTTTAATCTCATCACGGGATTGATAGGGTATTTGCATAGTTCCCGATTGACATTTTGGTGCGAGAAATATTTCGGCAACATCCTCCCAATCCACCATTTCAAAAGCACGAATCGTTACATTAGTCATTGTACGGTATCCTTCTATGACAACATTTATGGATTCTACCCTACAAATTTATCAATCTTGATAGTTATATTTGCGGAATTGACTGTTTAGAGAGTGATTCTAAATACAGAGACATAGAATACAGATAAATTAAATATTACGAAACGGAAAAAGGAGAGAAAGATGAACGCTGCTTCTACTGTACTTAAAGAAGGTTCTAAAGGACAAGAAGTTATCAAACTGCAAGAAGGTTTGAAAAAACTTAATTTTTATTCTGGTGTCGTTGATGGGATTTTTGGAACTGCAACTAAAGATGCTGTAATTAAATTTCAGCGTTCTCAAGGATTAATTGCTGATGGAATCGTCGGTGCAAAAACTCTGTCTAAATTAAACGAAATATTAGGTAATAATATGTCTAAAAATCAATGGCGAAAGATGACAGGACAACAAGAAATTGATGAAATTAAATCATTAATTAATAGTCGGATGGGAGTAGCTGCACTTAACCAAGTCGCACTAGAAAACTTTATTGGTTTTGATTGCGATCGCAGGTTTTATATTAATGACGAATTTGGTGGTTTTCAAACTTTGATGCGAATTAAATGCAGCACTCCAAGAGGAGCTTCTAGTGCTATTGGTTATGATGAAATTCGAGTCACATTTAATCGTTTTGAAAGCAATATAGAAAATTTTGACATTGAGCGAGTTTCCGAGGAAACAGGTTCTCCAAAATTTGAATTACCAGAATAATAACTATTAAAATCCCCCAAGGTAATATCCATATCTTGGGGGGAGGAAACAAAAGTTTTCTGACTTCAGTTTTAATCGCGATTTCTGCCGAATTTATTTCCGATTCTTGCCAGTTTATTCTAGAAGCTGCGGCGTTTTAACGTTCTCCAAGTACCTCCGGGGATATCTTCGGAGGATTCCTTCACTTGTGCAGGATGTTCTTTTGTCGCTTCGTAAAGTACAACTGGTTTGACGATACATTTAGTTTTAGTTGTGAATTTGGGTAATTAAAAATTAATTTATAACTAACCAATTATCTTTAGCTTCAATACTTTTAAAATCTCATTTGCATAACTTGTAGCTATCGACTGCCGAAACCAGTTACTGAATCACAATATCTAGTTAAGCATATTTGCGATTAACCCACCGAAAGGTCGAAGCAAGCTACGTAATGACATTATGTAATTAATTATGCGTGGGTACTTAGAACTATTGATTTATAAGTATTGATTCATAAGTATTGATTCATAAGTATAAATGCTTGTGTCATTACCACATTGATATCGCTAATCATCGAAAAAATTTAGTACTTATGCTTCTGGGAAGACAAAAGTGAATGTAAAAAATTTCTAGACGCGATAAGCAAAGTTTAATCCTAGAGGGATATCACATCACACTAATCAGCAAATACGATAAAATTTCCTTTCGCGATCGCCAAAATTTGTTCAAATTCTTAACCCAAAAATGCCCTTACTGTGGCAATCTGGGAAACAGAACATTTAAAAATCGATATTTTCGCTACAGAAATTTACTTAACAAGGTTATGCAAACCCTGCCCACACCTACTACTAATACTGCATCAAGCCAACCTACTTTTGATACCACAATCAAAAGACGCAAAACTCGTCCTGTAAAAGTCGGTGACATCACTATTGGAGGTGGATATCCCGTGGTGGTACAGTCGATGATTAACGAAGATACCCTCGATATCAACGGTTCTGTTGCCGCAATTCGTCGCTTACATGAGATTGGCTGCGAAATCGTTCGCGTCACCGTACCCAGTCTGGCACATGCCAAAGCTTTGGCAGAAATCAAGCAGAAATTACAACAAACCTATAAAGACGTACCTATCGTCGCTGATGTACACCACAATGGGATGAAAATTGCCTTGGAGGTTGCCAAGCACATCGAAAAAGTACGGATTAATCCCGGTTTGTATGTATTTGAAAAACCTAATGCGAATCGTACCGAATATAATCAAGCCGAATTTGCGGAAATTGGCGAAAAATCCGCGAAACACTCGAACCATTGGTAATTTCCTTGCGTGACCAAGGAAAAGCTTTGCGTATCGGTGTAAATCATGGTTCCCTTGCCGAAAGAATGCTATTTACCTACGGTGACACCCCCGAAGGAATGGTAGAATCGGCTTTAGAATTTATTCGTATTTGTGAATCCCTCGATTTCCGCAATATTGTGATTTCGATGAAAGCATCGCGGGTTCCCGTGATGATTGCCGCATATCGCTTAATGGCGAAAAGAATGGATGATTTAGGGATGGATTACCCCTTACATTTGGGTGTAACCGAAGCTGGTGATGGTGAATATGGACGGATCAAGTCTACTGCCGGAATTGCGACCTTACTTACCGATGGCATTGGTGATACAATCCGCGTCTCCCTCACTGAAGCCCCAGAAAAAGAAATTCCTGTTTGTTATAGCATTCTCCAGGCTTTGGGACTACGGAAAACAATGGTTGAGTATGTAGCCTGTCCGTCATGTGGACGTACTTTATTTAACCTTGAGGAAGTATTACACAAAGTTCGGGAGGCAACCAAACACTTGACAGGATTAGACATTGCTGTTATGGGTTGCATCGTTAATGGTCCAGGTGAAATGGCTGATGCTGATTATGGTTATGTAGGTAAAACACCTGGTTACATCTCCCTATATCGTGGCAGGGAAGAAATTAAGAAGGTTCCCGAAGATAAAGGTGTTGAGGAATTGATTAATTTGATTAAAGCCGATGAACGCTGGGTAGAACCAGAATAGGAATAACTAGAAATATATTTCCCTCCCCTGATTTGTGGGGAGGGTATTCTGCGGCAAGCTTTGCTTCAGTAAAACCTAATTTCCAATCAATAAAAATTAGCCACAATTTAAGATTCCCGCTTCCATTGATACACTTTAGGTAATTGCCACCAAGGAACATGAGGATGTTCGTGATGTTCTTCATGGTAGCCAAAGTGATAGCAAGTCAGAAAAGATAGCCAAACAGGACGAGAAATAGTTTGCGAATGATGGGGTTCTTTATATCCCTCTTTTGGTTCGCGATGTGGTTCAAAGGTACCAAAATAAAATAGTTGTAGCGAACTTAAAATTGAGGGAAATATCCAAAAATATTTGAGATTACTTTCAGGAATATGGAGTGTGAGAACAATAATGTTATAAATCAACATTAGTGTAATAATCTGTCTCCAACTCCAATAATGCTTCATAAAATGGAAATACCAAGCTAATAAATTCTTCTGTTTACCATTGTGAAAATCAGGATCGGATTCGCTCGCTGGGTTTTTGTGATGTTGCCAATGTTTTTTCAACAAGTTTTGATATGACAAGCAACCATATAATGTTAGACACAAAGAGCCAATAAGATGGTTCACTTTTGGATTGGTGGGAAAAACCGCTCCATGCATAGCATCGTGGGCTGTTATGAATAGTCCAGTATATAAAAATGTTTGCCACAATATCGCTGCTAAAACGATAAATATATTAACTTGCTCAATATCTATAGTCATTAATGAAACGAGACTAATAGCCCAGATTGTGATGATTATAGTAGCAATTAATATTGACTTATGCCGTACAGCTTGCTTTTCTTGAACATCAGATATTGGTGACTGGCTTGAATAGACAAAACTATTTTTAGCTTTTAACAAAAGATTACTTGTCATCATATATATATATAAAGTAACTTCACTGATGGGATTATTTTTGAATTGTTTGATTTTTTAGTTGTGCAGTAAAAATACTAAATTTTTAATCATAAAGAGCGAATAATAAACGATAAAATTTTTACCCACAAGAGCTTTTGGGGAAATATACATTTATGCTTTGTGCTTATCTATACAAAACTTAACAATTTTGTACACAAAAGTTTACATTTCATTATTACAGAGTTTAGCACTTAACTACTGAAAATATCAGATAACTCTTAAAATCTGTAAAATAATATTTTTATCATTGTATTGCCAAAACTTTTACAACTTAGAATTACTGTTATTACTTAGGCTTATGATTGCCCATATTCCAGTTAGGTTTTATTTGCTGTAAGTAAATTCATACTTATATTAGCGATTTGATATTAACTGTTTGATACTAACTATTGATAAGACCATATATATCTGTCTATAGCTTTAATATAAAAATTATTTTTGATTGTGTTTATATTACTTCGGGATATAAGTTTGTCATTCCCAAGGGTCAGGATACTAGTAAATTTCACATCAATGAATTACAGTAAAGAAAATTGCCGATATCATGCCATTTGTAAATATAAGATATTCCCAGTCACTTTAAAAATACTCAAAATAGTAGATGATTTGTGATTGAGGTATGAGTAAAGAGTTAATATTTAGGGATAAAAAATCTAACAATAGTCAGAAGGTTTCCAGAATTTTGTTGACCAAACTAGGAGAAACTTAGTTAAATATTCAAGCTTGAAACTATGGCTCCTACAATACTAATAACAGGTGCATCGCAAGGTATAGGACGAGCGACTGCGACATTATTTGCGCGTCAAGGGTACGAATTAGTGATGATAGCGCGTCAGAAAGAACGTTTAGAAGAAGTTGCCCAAGAAATTCAAAAGCTAGGTTATGCAAAACCATTAACTATGAGTTGTGACGTTCGCGATCGCGAGCAAGTTGATGCGTCTATAAAAACAGCTTTAGAGCATTACGGTAATATCGACGTGTTAGTTAACAATGCTGGTATTTTCGCTAGCGGAACAGTCGAAAATTTTTCTATAGATGATTGGCATCAAATTATTGATACGAATTTGTGGGGGTACATTCACACAATTAATGCATTATTACCGCATTTTCTCCAGCGTGGAAGCGGAACAATTGTCAATTTAAGCTCGATTAGTGGAAAAATGGTTGTACCTTATCTAACCGCATACTCTACGAGTAAATTTGCAGTCACAGGTTTAACTGAATCGCTAGAAACTGAACTCAAACCAAGGGTATTCAGGTTTGTGGTATTTACCCAAATTTAATCCGTAGTAGTTATTTAGAAAGAGCAATTTTTCGCGGAAAAGATGCAGAGGATATGAAACAACGTCGTGAACAAATGGGTCAAGTTTCCAATAGTACAGTGGTGGAAAAGCCAAAAGATGTAGCTGAGGCAATTTGGGATGCAGTTACCAATAAAAAATCTGAAGTGATAGTCGGTTCTGCAAATTTATCACGGTTTATGTATCGCTTATTTCCTAGTTTTACTCAATGGGCTTCACGACAAGCTTTGAAGAATAATGATAAATTATAAATAAAGGATTGAGAAAGAGTTAAAGAGGATAATTATATATTTATAGGACTTACGTAAATAAACCCAGTTTTGATTATTCAAAATCATTGTTTTGACGACCAGTTTCCACTAAGAAATCGGGTTTCTGGGTTCACATGTGTAAGTTCTAATTTATTTACAACAGATTGCAATTAGATTAGGTAAAAAAGACATGTATGAAGCTTTTTAATTCTGATTCCTAAATTCTGATTCCTGGCACATTTATTCCTGTCCTCCCCTTTCCCCATTCCCTACAACCATCGCAACACTTTTTCTTTGATTGTGATTTGATTTCCTTGGATAACTTTGAAAACATCCCGATTCAGCGAGTAACGAGTATTACCTTCAATGGCAACATACTGTTTATTTTTGGAAATATTATTTTCTTGAAAATTTGCTAAAGGAAGAGTTATTTTTTCATTTCCAATTCTGGCGATACCAACGTAACTTCCAGGTTTATCATTGCCACATATATAAACAATAAAGCTTCTGGTAACAGCTTCCTGGAGAATATTTTCCCCTTGTGGACAAGCACTTGTTAGAGACGTTCCATTAGCTGCGATCGCGCTATTTACTCGCTCTCTCAATACAGTTTTTCCACGCTTTTGGATTAACATTTCATATAGTGATATTACGTAGGAAGTTTCATCATTTCTGGCTATATAAGTTTCGCCATTTTTCCGCACCAATGGTACAGTAATTTTACTCCCATCACCTTTTGTCACCCGTACAAAATAACCTAATTCGTTCTCCTTATCTCCCAAACAAACATAAGCTTTGTATTTTTCAGTCTCAAAGCTGCGTTTAGGTAAAGAATTTTGAGTTGGACAAATTTCTGTCACTGCTATTGATGTAACAGGAGTTGCTGTTGCAAAAGATGGGAAAAATGGCAATGCGAAAATACCTGCCCATGCCAATATAACTGCTGGCTGGCAGTTTAACTTTATTTGGAAAACATTCATTTTGATTTATTTAAGTAATATTACTGTTTGTATTGGTGGAAGCGATTTAATAATTAAGTATTTGAACTGAGGTAATGATAAAACAAGTATCTTATGGAAAATGTTTGAAACAATCAAAATTGGCAAAGGTTCATCTTTTCTTTAACAAAAGGATATTCTAAATAATGTTTTAATTAAGGCTTTAAACAACTTGCAATCGCAATCAAGTATCTTTACGTAAATTTGTGGCAATATTGCGATAAAATGACAATCTAAGGTGCTTAAACTGACGGGGTGAGACAGTGGCTAATTTTGCTCAAGGACGAATGTTGCTATCGCACAACTTTGATATTGCAGATGAAGTTATTCCCCCACTCAGTCGGGAAGAATTTGCCAAATTATTTATCGAAGGTTTGCGAGAATCTGCCCAATGTCGTTTGGTAAATAATCCTCATTGGATTGTTGAAGTGTTATTTGACACTAGTAAATTTTCTCCAACAGAAATGGGAGAAAAATATGCTCAAGCATTACTAAATATCCGCCGCAGCCAAATAAAAGAAGGTTTATCTTTACCGCATATTTTGATATTAGGCGGCATAAAAACAACACCAGCAATGAGTAGTTCTCCAGATTCATTACAACCGGGAGAATGGGGTGTGGATGTAGTGGAAACAATCGATGCTCAGAGGTTTTTAGAAGGAATTGGTTGGGAAACTGCGATTGCAACAAAACCCTCAGAAAGTATTTTTAAGGTTGAAGTGAAAAATTAAACAAAATTGGGAATTGGGTTGATGCGAGCAAAATCTTTCTTAATGCCCAATGCCCAATGCCCAATGCCCAATGCCTTACACTTTCACAGACACTGCCCGTTGCAGGTTAGCAAAAGCACGATTGTAATCCAAAATAGCTGTAACCCGATTACCTTGAGCGCGAGTCAGGTCATTTTCAGCTGCGATTACATCGGTTTGTGTCCCGACACCAGCTTGAAACCGCAACCTTGCAAGTCGTAATGCTTCCAGAGCTTGGTCTACAGATGCCGTTGCTGTTTGCACATTTTCCAAATTAGACTGTAACTGCGCGTAAAATTGCTCAACTTCAAAGCGAATTTGGTTGCGTTGGTTAGTGAAATTACTTTCCGCGATCGCAATATTTGCTTTTGCTTGAGATGCTTGCGCTCTGGCAGCACCACCATCGAAGATATTCCACTTTGCTTTTACACCTACAGAATAACCATCGGTAGCGCCAATCTTATCGCTATATTGGTCTAATAAATCATAAGTTGCTACCAGTGCAACCTGTGGTCCTAGTTGTGATAATGCAAACCTGCGTCTTTGCTCACCAATATTGCGTTCGGCTAGACGTTGCTCCAATTCTTCCCGGTTTTGGTAGGCATTGATGATAGTTTCTTCCAATGATTGCTGCCATAAACCTGCGACTTTTACTGATTCGGCAGTGCTAATATTAACAGTCTGCGGCAAGTTTAATAGTGATACTAATTGTCTTTGGGAAATTTGCTGACGCGATCGCGCATTTACATAATCTTGTTGGGAATTAGCAACATTAACCTGCGATCGCAACACATCAAATTTTGTCCCAACTCCCGCACGTTCCAATGCTTGAGCATCACGCAAACTCGCTTGAGCATTTTCCACAGCAGCAGTCGAAATCCTTAGCTGTTCGTCAGCAGCTTGTAAGTCGTAGTAACGAGTCGTCACACTCAGACGAATTTCTTGAAACCGTG
The DNA here is from genome assembly GCA_012034595.1 of Calothrix sp. CSU_2_0. Taxonomy (GTDB): domain Bacteria; phylum Cyanobacteriota; class Cyanobacteriia; order Cyanobacteriales; family Nostocaceae; genus Brunnivagina. Next base: position 31,597 of record JAAUPE010000073.1, read on the forward strand.
TCTCCACATCCAACTCGCTGATTCTTGCCCTTTCTTTAGCTTCGCGAATACTTGCCGATCTCCGACCAGATGTAAAAATGTTGTAGTTAATCTCGGCTTGCCCTGTAAATGCTGTCCTCGCTTTATCGACGGCAGGAAGAGCTGCACCAGATTCTACCGATAATTGGTCTTGGGCTGATGTGCCGTTGGTTAGGCTACCATTTATACCAAAAGTGGGATAGAGTGCGGCTTCAGCTTCTCTTAAACCAGCACGACTACGCTCTAATTCTAAAATTGCCGTTCTCAATTGCGGGTTGCTGTTACGGGCAATTTCTAAAGCTTGTTCGAGGGTTAACGGTTGGTTTTCCTGAATTTGTACCTCTTCCGGTTTGGTGGGAACAAGTAAGGAAGGTGGAACTGGAATCGATTTTGTTTTGTGTTGATGTTCTGATTGGGAACCTGATTTTTTCTGAGAATGGGAAGAACTTTCTTCATGGGGTTGTTTCTCCCCTTGAGAATCAATTTTTTTTTCGCGATGGGGAGAATGTCTCAACCTGATAGGAGAATTATTTTCCTGCTGTAATTCTTCTGGATGGGAACCAGTTTTTTTCTCGTGATGGGAAGAATTATTTTCCTGTTGTAGTTTTTCTGGATGGGAACCAGCTTTTTTTTCGTGATGGAGAGAATTATTTTCCTGCTGTAGTTTTACTGGATGGGAACCAGCTTTTTTTTCGTGATGGGAAGAATTATTTTCCTGCTGTAATTTTTCTGGATGAGAACCAGCTTTTTGACCAGAATTGGGAGAATGTCTCAACCTAATAATATTTTTTTTGTGTTGTAACCCCTCCGGTTGAGAACCAGATTTTTGACCATAATTGGGAGAATTTCGCGAGATAAAGGTAGTATTTTTGTCGCTCTTTTTTTCTTGTTGGGAACTAGCACTTAGATTGGAGTTGGAATTTGAATCTAGATTTAAATCTGGATTTGGATGAGGATTTAATTTTGTCGAAGAAGGAGACGAAGAAAGAGAAAAAGAAACTGGGGAAGTTTGGGGAGAAGCAAGGGAAACTGAATTTAAGGGGAATAACTCTGCTGCTGTTCCTACTTTTTCTTTTGCTTGTGCGGGTTCAACGTTGTCTGAATCTAAATTTTTTTGACCTACTGATATATCTTTAGCCTCAGCGCTTTGAGCTGATGTTGGGATAAAAAGCGCGATTCCTGCTGAAAGTGGTGCTAAGGCAATACTCCAAAATAGGAGTTGCGGTGCGAATGCAATCCAAGAAGAATGCAGAAGAAATTTATAAAAATTCATAAACTGGTGCGTGTAGGGGTGCAACTTATACAAAACGGTTGTACAAAACAGATTTGAACAAACTTCAAGGGATGGCAAACTATTCCAAGTGACAACTTTCCTTGGAACATCAAGCAGGAAAAATCAATCTGTTAACTGGTTTGGAGCGATGCACAAACGAAGGATGACAAATAATAAGCTAATGTCAACTCATACACTTAACTGTTAACCATTAACCATTAGTCAATATCACTGCTTTGCTTGATATCAGCTAGCGCATCTTGTAGATATCGATGCATTTAGCTAGATTTACCCAAGTTTATCTAGAGCAAAGCCAGACTTTCCATTAAATTTTCCCTTTCCTTTATTTCACATGAAACTTTGTTGGGGGATGCATCGCAAATCTTGCCCTCAATCAGATTTCAAGTCAGTTATGTAACATTTTGCTGTCGTCAATAGCTGAGATAGTTTAAGCTATCTGAAAGATTGTTTGATTTTATGGCAATAGAGGGGTTAGCGTGCCGAAAAAAACTAGTTTAATTTCTCTCTTGGTTGTTTGTAGCTTGTGGGTTATGCCCAAACAGGCTTCCGCGCAAGCTTTGATACCCCATACCGTACAACTTGATGCCGCAAAACTCGAAAAACAAGGTTTGAGTTTAGCTCAAGAAGCAGCTTCCCTGGGGCAGTTTCAGCAGTACGAATTGGCTTTGCCACGGGCAAAGTTAGCATCACAACTTGCACCAAAAAGCGATCGCGTTTGGTTCCTTTTAGGTGGTTTATATTTACAAACTAAAGATTACAATAATGCGATCGCATCCCTAACTAAAGCCCAAGGACTTAATCCCAAAAACGCTGCTGTCCAGTTTGCCCTGGGTTCGGTTCACTTCCAACAGCAAAAATACCAACAAGCTGCCAGTTTCTACATGGCTGGTTTAAAAATAAACCCCAACGACCCCGAAGGGCTATTTGATTTAGGCAATGCTTATTACATGCTCGGCAAATTACCCGATGCGATCGCCCAATACAACAAAGCAGTCGCTCAAAACCCAAAATTCTGGCCCGCTATTAATAACATCGGTCTAATTAAGTACGAACAGGGTGACACCCCAACAGCTGTCAAACAATGGCAATCTGCCGTAACTTTAGACAAACAAGCCGCAGAACCATTAATGGCGCTAGCTGTTGCATCTTATACCAAGGGCGACAAACAACAAGGCATTACATTGGGTGAACAGGCACTTCGCATTGATAGCCGTTACGCTGACTTAGATTTTCTCAAACAAAATCTTTGGGGTACACGCTTACTTGCTGATACTAAAAAATTCGTCGAGTTACCCCGCATTCAAGCCGCTATTCAACAACGCGACAGTCAACCCGATCCAAGACAGTAGGTTCAAACTAAAACCACTTAGGGGCTTGACTTCCAAAAACAAAATACCCGAACATCTACCAATCGACTGTTCGTAAAGGTGGGGATAATCCCACCTTTACAATTAATTTGGGATAATTTATTTCTTTTTATTCCCCCATGCCCAATGCCCAATGCCCAATGCCCAATGCCCAATGCCCAACTGCCCAATG
>JAAUPE010000074.1 GCA_012034595.1 Calothrix sp. CSU_2_0
CAATAAAAGGTGTGTCTTTGGGATAATCAAATCCAACGAGTACTGGGAAGACGTTCCATCGGAACGTCTCTACTAAATCCAAATCTAAAATCCAAAATCTAAAATCCAAAATCCAAAATCTAAAATCCAAAATAATTAAACATAATTATTTCTTCTGTACAATAGAATTTAGGTATGTTATGATTTGCAAGGACTAAAGTTTGGTTCTAAACAGCCGAAGTTAAGTTTAGTCGAAGTGCGACCGCAGGATATTCCGGGATGTAGCGCAGCTTGGTAGCGCGCCTGCTTTGGGAGCAGGATGCCGCAGGTTCGAATCCTGTCATCCCGATATTTTATTTTAAATAGACAAGACTCTGCAAAAGACCCAAGTTATTAAATGATTTTGGGTCTTTTTGATTTTCTTATAAAAAAAATAAAATTTAACTGAATTTTTAATTTAAGCTAAATTCAGGGTTTTCCGAGCAATGCAATGTTTGTTTAGGTTAAAAATTATTGTGTTAAGTGATTATTTGTGAATGCACTCAATGCAACCGAACAGTAGGCTATGAGTGAACTTAAACTGCTAGTTGCCAATTTTAAACCAAGCAAAAGACCTGTCGATTTAGTCACACTCCCTCAAAACAGCAGTGGAACGATTGGAAATAAAGAAGCGTCGAATATAAATGACAAAGGCAATAAAATAGCATTTGTCACTATGCGTAAAAAAGGAACTTTCATCATCTGAACGCGACAGACAGTTATAAATGTAGGCTATTTCACAATAGTTAGCCAAAACAAAAACAAAAACAAGATTGATAAACAAGTAACATGGGCAATTAGTTAAGGACGATACTAGAACTAAAGCTAGTTGCTTACATGCTAGTCCAATCATCTGTCTGACTTAATTTTAAAGTTTTAATGCTAGGAGAAGTCATGAAATCATTGGTTCGCTGGGGCATAACATTCGGTTTGGTGGGAAGTACTCTGTTGGCAACAGTTGTTAGCGGAATTGCCCCAGTGTTTGCTTTACCAGAACAGAAAATTAAAGAAAAGCTCGATTCTGTCCCTGTTTGGCTCATCACCAATCCTCAAGGTTTACCATTGAGTCGTCAACTGCCCGATCCTAAGAGTGGTCAGAATGCTGGTGGTTCGGTTACTGGGGTTTATATGAGTAGACAGGAAGCGCAAGCTTTTATTAAAGAGTTGCAATCTGTCAAAAATCCCGATCCGAAAATGGCAGAAATGTTAAAAAGCTTACAAACAACAGCCGTACCTTTGGGTAGTATTTACCAGCAGTTGCAGCAAACCAAAAATCAACCTAACCGCTTGCAGTTTGCTTTCAAACCAAATGACCAAGATGTGAAAGGAGCGATGGATTTGCTCAAAGCTAGTGGTCAAGATGTCAAACAGTTTAGAAGTGTACCTGTATTTATGGTTCGATTTGAAGCGAATAAGGGATATGTACCTATTCAGCTAGGTGCGGATAAGAAAGAGTATATCCCGATGTTTACCAGTAAGCAGGATGCGATCGCTTTATTAAATCAGGTCAAGCCTAAATTTGCTAAGGCTGATATCCAAGTTGTGGATGTGGATGGTGTAATTAAAACTCTACAAGATAAAAATGATAAGTGGCTGGAACAGGTGGTATTTTTCCCATCTCCAGAAGCGCGAGAATACATCCGTACTTTAGCGAATAGCAAACCACAAAATAACCAACCTGCGGTTAAACCTGCTACTCAACAGGCTCCTAAGAAGTAAGATTATGTAGGGTATATTTGCAATTTGCACTTTACTAATGCTTGTGCAGACGACCCATTGGGTAATATGGCAACAACCCATTGAGTAAGACGACCCACCGGGTCGTCTCTACCTATTTATAATTTTTGCATGACCAATTCGCAATTTCCAAATTTAATATCTGGTGAAGAACTTTGGCTGTGGCGAAATGCGGCAATTGCTGGTGCGATCGCGCATAATATTGAAGCGAGGGAAGTTGATTGGTTACTTCGAGAAATAGCTGGTTTGGATAGCTTGGTGTTGCGGTTGGAGTTGTATAAAGAACAACCCAAAATCGAAATGTCTTTATCTTTAAAAGATTTAGATGTGTTATGGCAAAGAAGATTGCACGAACGTTTGCCCGTACAATATATTGCGGGGATAGCGAATTGGCGACAGTTTCAATTGCAAGTTACTCCAGCAGTTTTAATTCCCAGGCAGGAAACTGAGCTTTTAATTGATTTGGCTTTGGCAGCGACGGATAATCATAAAAGTTTGCGAATGGTAATTGGGCTGATTTGGGAACTGGTAGTGGAGCTATTTCGATTGGACTTGCTGATATTTTTCATAATGCCACAATTCATGCAGTTGATTTTAGTATTGAAGCATTAGAAATAGCGCAAAGAAATGCTGAGAATTTAAGTTTTGCATCTCGAATAAAATTTTATCAAGGTTCTTGGTGGGAACCCCTTGCAAGTCTCAAAGGTAAGTTTAGCGGGATGATATCAAATCCACCGTATATTCCCAGTGATACAGTGTTAACTTTAGACCCAGAAGTTGCGAATCATGAACCACATTTAGCATTAGATGGTGGGATTGATGGGTTAGATTTTATTCGCCATTTGATACAGGTTTCCCCTGAATATTTGCAATCTGGTGGTGTGTGGTTAATCGAAATGATGGTTGGGCAAGCTGAGATTGTTTGCGAACTTTTAGAGACTAATGGTAATTATCGCGATATTCAAATTCATCAAGATTTGGCAGGGATTGAAAGATTTGCGATCGCATTTATTAAATGATAAGTGACATTTGAATTTTTTAAAGAAATACGATTGATGGGAAAATGAAAATAGCGCAGATAAACTCAATTTATGCCCAAGAAAATCAGAGAGTTAAAAACCTTGCTATTGCAAGTAGGATTCAGTTACCGTTCTGGTAAAGGTAGTCACAGTAATTAATATCATCCTTTACTTGCTGGAAAAGTCACTTTATCGGGAAAAGATAGTAAGGATACTAAAGCTTATCAAGAAAAAGATGTTAACACTGCAATTAAAATAATAGAAGAAATGAAAAAAGTCCAAGAAAAGGAGGAACCAGAATGAATTATCGCTACACAATTATTATCCAATGGTCAGATGAAGATAATTGTTATATTGTCAGTCTTCCCGAATGGGGAGAATTTTGCCACACTCACGGAGACACTTATATAGAAGCTTTAAATAATGCTCAAGAGGTTTTAGAGATGTTAATTGATTCATCTAAAGAAAATGGCGAAGTTCTTCCCGAACCACAAACTATTGGGAAATCAATTCAAGCTGCATAAGATGGGTAACTATTACTACCCTGTGATTTCGAGTCTTTTCGTCGCAGAGAAACCTGGTTTTTTTGGGTTTAGTGAATCCCTATAGAAGTATTGTATTGACGATGAATTGAGATTATTTGGGGTTTTGTCTTGGTAGATAAACCTGATTTAATATTCGGTTACAACTTATAATTCAGTACAATGCGAGTAGAGTTGTGAAAAGTTTGGTGGAAAAAGCGATGATTGCACAAGTTGACGAAACCAAATATTATACTTCTGAGGAATATTTAGAATTAGAGCTTAATTCTCAGGAGCGTCATGAGTATCTCGATGGTGAAATTGTAGTTATGACTGGTGGTACACCTAATCACAATAAAATCGCTGGCAATTTTAGTGCTGCTTTAAATTTTGCACTCAAGCGTCAACCCTATCAAGTATTTATAACTGACCAAAGATTGTGGATACCGGAAAAACGTATTTACACTTATCCCGATGTTATGGTTGTTGGTGGAGAACTACAATTACAAGAAGGACGAAAAGATACTATTCTCAATCCTTTACTCGTTATTGAGGTTTTATCAAATTCTACTAAAAGTTACGATAAAGATGATAAATTCGCAGCTTATCGGACTATTTCTACTTTTCAAGAATATATTTTAATTGACCAATATAAAGTACATATCGAGCAATATTTTAAAACAGATAAAAAGCGCTGGACATTTGTTGAATATGACGATTTAAACGAAATAATTTCTTTAAATTCAATTAATTTTGGTTCGAGTAATTTTGAAATCGTTATTGCTGATATTTACGATAAAGTGAACTTTGAAGAAGCTTAAATATAATAGAAATGCCTCAAGTCTCAATTAATACCTTAATCTCTGGTGCAAGTCAGGGTCAATTAGTTAGTTTTCCTACCGATACAGTTCCCGCACTGGCTGCACTACCAAAGCAAGCTGATTTAATTTATACAGCTAAACAACGTAGTCAAGATAAACCAGTAATATTGATGGCTGCGAGTGCCGATGAATTATGGGATTATGTTACGGGTAGCAATGAAGAATTGGAGATTTGGCGAAAAGTTGCGATGAAATATTTTCCTGGTGCGGTGACTTTGGTGCTACCAACCGCTTCACAAGTAGCGCAAACCATGAATCCCCAGAACCCCACAACTCTAGGTGTCAGAGTTCCAGCAAGTGCGATCGCTCAACAAATTTTATCGCAAACAGGCGCTCTAGCAACCACTAGCGCTAATCTTTCGGGTGAACCTGCGTTGTTGACAATGTCGGAAATCGCGATCCAGTTTCCTGATGTTTTAACTTTGGCTGCGAGTGAATGCGAAAATCAAACTTTAGCAACAGGTGTACCTTCAACCGTTGTCAAATGGACTGGTAAAAATTGGCAGATTTTACGGCAAGGTGCAGTAAAGTTCGATTTTTAACTTACAAAAATCCTTTACATAGTTATAATAAAATTCTGTTTTCTCGCAATTATTTCTCAGGATTTAGCAAAAAACCTCTTTCAACAGGGTTTTAATTGCTTATTTTTGATTAATATTTGACGCTATTTTGTGTACCAATATTTTTTATCTAAAGTAAAAAATAAAACCAAGTAAAAAGATTTTGGGTATTTTCCGATTAATCCCCAGATAAGTAGTACAGCAAGACATAAATAAATCGGCATTTATATCGGCTAAAAGTCTCGCAAATCAAGAATTTATCTTAACTACGTTCTGCATTGTTGTACTACTTTTTATAGGTAAGGTAGGTAAATAGTTACGAGGGAAAATTGAAGGTTAAGTAATAAAGACTTTGGGAACTATAGTAACTTTTTTTGCGCCTTTTTGCTTAACTAACCTAATCTATAATTGATTAATTATGAACTCGAATAATTGGATATATTTAGCAGTAGGACTCGTATTAGGGATAGTTTTCGCAACTTATTTAGTAACCGCTCAAAGCCAAAAACTGAGGTGTTATCTTCATCACAACTCGATAACAATAGTACCAAAAATACTAGTTCTAAAAATACTAGTACCAAAAATCAAATTGACAAAGAACAGGAATTATTACAAAATCTCAAACAAACCCAATTGGCTTACCATTTAGCACAGGAAATGAGCCAGTTTAAAGCAGGTTTTTTGGCGCGAACCACCCATGTATTGCGATCGCCTTTAAATGGTTTAATTGGTTTACATCAGTTAATCTTAGAGAATTTGTGCGAAAATCCCGAAGAAGAGCGGGAATTTATCGAGCAAGCTCACGGTAGAGCAATGAAGCTATTAAAATTAATCGATGAAATTCTCAATATTGCTCGTGCAGAATATGGTACAAATCGTTTGGAGATGCAACCACAGCCGCTAACAGAATTGTTGCAGGAAGTTTACGACCTCACATATATGTTAGCAGAAAATCGCAATTATCCATTTCAGTTACAACTACCAGAAAAGGAAATTTACGTCACAACAGATGTTCGCTGGTTGCGACAAGTATTAATTAGTTTGATTGAAACTACCATTGGTCAGATGGAAGTAATGATGGAGGAAGGTCTAATTTGTTTTTCGACTGCAACTTTAAATGAAACTGTCTTAAAACCAGAAATCAAACCAGAAAATTACGCGATAATTTGGTTAGATATCCCAACTTTTGCCTTTCCTAGTAGTGAAGCAATTGATTTGATGACAGCAGAGATAAAGATAAACCCAAAATCTCCACAAAAAGACGTTGCACCAGGAATGAAGTTATTGTTAAGTCAAACTATACTTGATGTCTTAGGAGGTAAATTAGAAATTCTTACTTATCCGGGAGACAGTGAAGATTCCCAACAGATGATAAGGTTAGAGATTTCTATCCCGCTAGAGACTGCTGAAACTGTACATGTTCCGCAGATAGCGAACCAAGGTTAGATTGTTGATATAGCACCATTGTCCTGCTGGAATTAGCTTGAAAACCAATTTTTTCGTAAAACTTTTGTTGGTGAGTTGTCATCAAGTAAGTTCGCTCAACTCGACTCATGCGAGGATGGCTTAAAACGGTTTCTACTAACTTGCTACCAAGTCCACTTCCCTGATATTCGGGGTGAATGACAACATCCCATACCGTAGCACGATAGATACCATCGGAAGTTGCCCTCGCAAAACCAATTATTTTTTCCCCATCTCTGACTGTGACTACTGGTTCACTATTCGCGATCGCAATTTCTAAATCCTCAATGCTGCGTTCTTTTGCCCAAAATGCCGCAACGTTAAATAGTTGCTGTAGCTGATTGATATCGATATCTGACTTGCTAATGCTAAATTGTATCTGAGTCAAATTTATGTAGTCCATAGGGTAAAACTAGCTTCAGGTTGATTTCTAAGTTTATTTTTAATCTTGTTAAGCAGTATGGAGTCGGATGTCATGCTGCATAGATTTCATCAAAATAATTTATTTTATTTTAATAATTAATTATAAGAAATATTAAATAAGAAATATTAAAAATTTGGGGAATATGTTGGATAATCCAAAATCCAAAATATAAAGACGTTCCACCGGAACGTCTCTACTGAATCCATTTCCACAAAGGGTGTGTTTCTCCTTGTTCGCGTATGCGGTAAACCTGTTGTTCAAGACGTTGTTTTTCTAATTCTGGTAAACCAAAGAGAATGTTGCGACTTTGCCAAACCAAAACAGCCATTGTTGAACCGATACAGAATGCTAAACCCACTGACGCAAATGGATGGTGATAAATTCCATATCTTACAGCCACCCATGTAAAATATTGTCTCCACAAAGCAATTTCACTACGTAAATTCCACAGGGAAAGTGGTGCAAACAATAGCCATGAGCAAGCTACAAAAATCCACCTACCGTAAACTGTCAGTCGGTGTAATTTTTGTACTTGTTCTAAAAAAATTGGGTCTTTATCAAATTGTTCCATAAATTATTGGGCAATGGGTAATTAAGAGTTAGGAGTTAGGAATTAGGAGTTAAGAGTTAGGAGTTAAGAATGACAAATTCTCTTGATTCTTTTTTCTCTTTCTCTTTACCCCTTTTCCCTTTATCCTTCCCTTTTCTTTCCCTTAGCTTGTTACCGACTCTACATTTTCGGGTGGTGTGGGTTGTTCGCTGCGTTCTCTCCACCATGCTAGGAGAGTGCTAGCAATGAAGATACTAGAATAAGCCCCCATTGTGAAGCCAATAATTAATGCCAGGGAGAAATTTTTCAAGGTTTCTCCACCAAACAGAAAGATGGCAAACAATGTTAGCAGGGTTGTGAGGGTAGTATTAATCGATCGCGTTAGGGTTTGTTCAACTGCATCGTCTACAATGTCCGCAATGGGACGATTAGAGTTATTTTTTAAGGTTTCCCGGATGCGATCGTAAATAACTACGGTGTCGTTAACCGAGAAACCAACAATTGTTAATAGTGCGACGACGAATAAACTGTCTGCTTCGATGCGTGTGGGAGCTAAACCCAGGATTGAGAATATCCCGATTGTAATAAAGACATCGTGAAATAAAGCCACGATCGCAAAGATGGCATAGTCCCATTGAAAGCGAAATCTCAGGTAAATTAAGATACCACCTAATGATAAGAATAAAGCTTGAAGACCCTTAATAAACAGTTCTCTACCCAGGGTAGGACCAACACTATCAATTGAGTCTTTGTTTGGATCGAAAGCACCAACTTTTTCCCTTAAGGCATTTAGAAGTTGAGTACGTTGTTCGGGACTTAAATTTTTGGAACGGATGGAGATGCCATTATCTTGTTTTGTTTCTTTGTCTGCCACAAGTTGAATACTAGCGTCTCCTAACCCCTGGGCTTTGGCAACATCACGAACTACATTGATATCAATGGGGTTATCACAGTTTCCTGGTTTTGTGCAGTCCCTTTCGACTTGTAACCTAGTACCCCCGATAAAGTCCAAACCAGGACGTAGAGGTGCTTTGATTTCTGGGTTGAAAGTGGAAATCACCATTGAGATGATACCAATAAGGATGATGGCAAGAGAAATACCCCACCAGAGCGATCGCGTTTTATTTACAGCTAGTTTCATTTGACAACCTCTACTTTTTTGCTAGCTGACAAGTTGGGACAGAAATATTCCGGTTTTTTTAAAGCTTGGATACTAATTGCCACAAACATCAGGGTACGACTGCAAGTAATCGCTGTAAACATACTAATTGCCACCCCGATGCTCAAAGTAACGGCAAAACCTTTAACTAAACCCGAACCAAAAATAAACAGGAAGAAACAAGCAACCCAAGTAGTGACGTTGCCATCTAAGATACTTGAAAATGCTCGGAAAAAGCCTGATTCGACGGAACGGAAAAGGGTTTTCCCCGCACGCAGTTCTTCTCTAGTGCGTTCAAAAATTAACACATTAGCATCAACTGCCATCCCAATACTGAGAACAAATCCAGCAATACCAGGTAGGGTCATAGTTACTTGCAACAAACCAAATGCTGCCCAGGAGAGCAATGCATAAATTATTAAGGAAATATCTGCAAGCACTCCAGGTAATCTGTAATACACAACCATGAAAATCAGGACAAGAGTCAGACCACCAATCCCAGCATAAATACTGCTTTGAATACTGTCTTTACCTAAAGTTGCACCAACGGTACGATTTTCCACAATCACAACGGGCACAGGTAAAGCACCACCCCGCAACTGAACCCCTAAATCAATGGCTTCTTGAGAGGTAAAGTTACCAGTGATGGATATATTCCCACCTGTAATCCCTGTTGCTGCATACTTAGGCTCGACTGTCGGGTAGCTAATCAGATAGTTGTCAAGAAAAATACCAGTAGTGCGTCCAGTTCCGGCGACATCTTTACTCAACTGGGTAAAAAGTTCACCACCTTTTTGGTCAAAGCGGATACCAACCTCCCAATTTTGACCTTGAGTTGGGGAACCTTGAGCATCTTTGAGGAATTTACCAGTTAAAGGTGGATTTGTGCTTTCAAAAAGTTCTGCGATCGCAAGGTCGTTTTTCTGTTTTTCTGCTTGAATTTTTTCAATAGCGGCTTTATCTTTGGCTTGAAGTGCTAGTTTGAGTTGGGCTTTAAGTTGGTTATGGGGACCAATTAACTCGAAAAATTTTGCTTCTGTACCTTCTTTTTGCCGCTTAAATTCTAGTTGTGCTGTACCACCCAAAACACGTTCTGCCTGTTCTGGGTCTTTAACACCAGGAAGTTGTACGAGAATTTTATCATCACCAACCTTTTGGATTACGGCTTCAGAAACACCTAAACCGTTAATTCGTCCTTCCACAACTTTGAGAACATCATCTAGATTTCCTTGGGAAATTTTAGGAATATCCTTTGTTGGTTTGACTTGAATCGTCAGTTGCGAACCACCTTGCAAATCCAAACCAAGGGGTACACGCAATCCTGGAGAGGCAATCACCGCGATGGCGGCGATTACCATGACTAATATTAGAGCTAATAGCGATCGCTGTCTTTGCATACCATAACGGGAGTGCGACAAACGATATAATAACGTTCTTTTGGCGATTTTTGAGTTTTGAGTTAAGAGTTATGAATGTTACTGGATGGGAATTGGGCATTGGGCATGGGGAATGGGGCATTAATAAAAGAATATCAATAAAAAAAGACGCGATACATCGCGTCTTTTGATTGCTCTGTGATTCTTAATTCCCGATTTCTAAACTCGCATAGCTACCATTTTTTGGACGGCTTCAGCGATTTGTTCGGGTTGTATAATTGTCAAACTTTCCAACTTGCCATTGTAAGGTGTGGGGATATCCTGCGACGACAACCGTAAAACAGGAGCATCGAGTTCATCAAATAAGCGATCGTTAATCGAAGCTGTTAATTCCGCACCTATACCCCCGGTTCGCATACACTCTTCAACAATAATCACACGGTGGGTTTTACGTATTGATGCACCAATAGTATCAAAATCTAAGGGTTTGAGGGAAATTAAATCGATTACTTCTGGGTCATAACCCTCTTTCTCTAAGCTTTTCATCGCTTGCATCACATGATGACGCATTCTTGAATAAGTCAGAATTGTGACATCTTTACCGCGACGGACAACTTCAGCTTTATCGAGTGGTAGTACGTACTCTTCTTCGGGTAGATTTTCTTTTAAGTTGTAAAGTAAAACATGTTCAAAAAACAACACTGGATTATTATCGCGAATAGCAGCTTTTAATAATCCTTTCGCATTGTAAGGAGTCGAACAAGCTACTATTTTTAAACCGGGAACAGCTTGGAAATAAGCTTCCAGTCGCTGCGAGTGTTCCGCACCTAACTGTCTGCCCACACCACCAGGTCCACGAATCACCATTGGGATTTTATAATTACCACCAGAGGTATAGCGCAACATCCCAGCATTGTTGGAAATTTGGTTAAAAGCTAGCAGCAGAAAACCCATATTCATTCCCTCGATAATTGGTCTTAAACCAGTCATCGCAGCACCAACAGCCATACCAGTAAAGCTATTTTCGGCAATGGGAGTGTCTAAAACGCGGAGTTCCCCATACTTTTTGTATAGGTCTTTAGTCACCTTATAGGAACCCCCATAATGCCCTACATCTTCTCCCATAACAAGAACCGTAGCATCACGAGCCATTTCCTCATCAATGGCTTCCCGCAGAGCGTTAAAAAATAGAGTTTCTGCCATTAGACCTTTAATTATGCAATATGCGATCGTTATTCTAGAATCTTATCGTGCCTTGGGAGCAAATACGGTAGCATAAGCATGACTTAGCCATGTAGCATTAAACTCTACTTGGAATTAAATTGGGATTAATTGGCGATACGTTCTTCCATGAATTTAAAGTTAGCCGATCGCAGCTGTTTCTGCGATCGCGGTGACTGTTCCCACTTGATTCATCTGACCATCGGGAAATCTTCTTGGTCTTCCTGGTTTGCGCTTGTGTCTCTGATTGATCGACTTTTCACTGGCTGCTGCTAACTCCTCTGGAGTGCATTTAAACAGCCTAATTGCATCTAAATATTTTTTGGAGTCATGGTTGGTTCGGTGCGTCCAGCTTCCCAGTTGCGAACACTAGTCTCGCTGATTGCAAGTCTGAAGGCAACCTCAGCACGGCTCAATCCAGCCCTTTCTCTCAGAACTTGCATATCCATAATCCAATGCTCCCCTTACTAAATGTAGAATAACCTGATAAAATCATTTGGCAATTTACAACTCAAAGTTTAGCTACCTGAATTAATTTGGTGGATTACTTCGTCGGAATTAATTACTAAATTGAGGTAATATATCCAAAGAACATTCCAGGCAAAGGAATTTCCCAAGCCGCTAAAATTTGACAGCATTTTGCTAAGACTGCTTAAAAATAGACACCAGTTGACTAAAATTAGGCAACTGAGATTTTACTCTAACTATATTATTTTATAAGCTATTACACTGCCATCTGCAAAGTGAGGAGGGTAAACTCTTACTCACGGTATAGATTTTAGTGATTAAATATGGTTGCAAAATGACATTATTTTTTTTGGCGGCGCGTAACTAAAAGCACTATTGACTCTACGTCTCCTAATGCTTTTTCACTCAAAAAACGTAGGTCTGATCCTGTCTCTGGTCAGGTTCGGGCTTGCTTGGTTCCGCTTGTTAGAGCCGGACTGTTTACAAGCCCCTGCCTTTAGGCATGGGGTTCCTGACGAATATGAATCAAATAAATTGGAAATTATCAAAGCTTGCGGTTTAGTCATCTAAAACAGGAGTAAACCGCAATCAAGCAGAGATTATAAATCTCTTCTACCGAAAACCACATGTTTATTTAATCCACTATTTAATCCATCTTGCTGCATCTTTGGCATGGTAGGTCAAAATTAAATCTGTACCCGCACGTTTAAAACTAGTTAATGTCTCCATGACAACCCGCTCTTCATCGATCCAGCCGTTGAGTGCTGCGGCTTTGACCATTGAGTATTCACCAGAAACATTGTAAGCCGCGACGGGCAAATTAGTGGCTTGTTTAACGCGCCAAATAATATCCATGTACGACAATGCAGGTTTAACCATCAGCATATCAGCACCTTCGGCAATGTCTAACTCAATCTCTTTGATTGCTTCACGGGCATTGCCAGGATCCATTTGATAGGTTCTTCTGTCACCAAATTGCGGTGTGGATTCTGCGGCATCGCGGAATGGTCCATAATAGGCTGATGCATATTTGGCTGCATAGGACAGAATTGGTGTGTCTTCAAATCCAGCTTCATCTAATCCACTACGGATAGCTGTAACAAAACCATCCATCATTCCTGATGGGGCAATGATGTCTGCACCAGCTTTGGCTTGGGATACTGCGGTTTTTTTGAGCAATTCTAAGGTAGGGTCATTTAACACTCTTCCTGTCAAATCCCCTACCTGTAGGTAGCCACAGTGTCCGTGACTGGTGTATTCGCACAAACATGTATCAGCAATAATAATCAAGTCGGGAACGGCTTCTTTCACCGCAGTCGCCGCTTTTTGGACGATACCACAGTCGTGCCATGCACCTGTCGCATCAACATCTTTATCGGCTGGAATCCCAAATAAAATAATTCCCGGAATCCCTAAGTCGTAAATTTCCTTGGCTTCTTCAACAATTTTGTCAACCGAAAGCTGGAAAACTCCTGGCATCGATTTTACTTCTTTAGCTATTCCTTCCCCTGGGACAGCAAATAGCGGGTAAATTAAATCACTTGTTGTTAAGATTGTTTCGCTAACCATCCGGCGTAGTTGGGGATGGGTACGTAAACGGCGAGGACGATGTGTAGGAAACATAAATTTTTATAAACTAAAATTAAGTTGATGGACAAACAACAAAGTGTTAAAAATATGCTCGCGATAAACTGTCTGGTTCGCTTGGGCGATTTACGCAATCGCACAGCAAATTCAGCCAGACTATAACCAGCACTTAACTGTTTTCTACCCTACGACTTCGTGTGGTGGGGCAATTTTGTTGTTTATTTTACCGCGACGAAGGGTTGAAAAAATCTAAATATCTCTCAGATATCATTAAGTATTTTCTCAAAGTTTGCAGCAATAAATCATTAAGAAATAAATGGCAAGGAGTGAATCATCATGCGATCGCATGAAAGTCATACTAAGTATGTTAACGAATTTTGAGGCAATTATGGCACTAGTTTTTGCAAGTCTACACCAAGTACTTATGATTTTTGTTATTCTTTGGCTCAACATCAACTAGTAGGAATTTTTGTACTGAGGGAGGGATGGATATTAATTACACCAATCGGAAAATGAAGGGGTAACGGAAGGGTTTTTGAGTGTCGCTCAAAACGTAGAATAAAGCGCAAATTGTTAAAGCCCAATGTAGCATGAAACCCAATCCGGCGAGTGGGACTAATGTTCCAAAGGAACGCCAAATTGATAGTCCTATTAGCAATCCATAAATCCAGATGTTGATGTGGAAATTGATTGACTCCTTGGCATTCTGTTTGACAACAGGGTCTTTGGTGATAAAACTGATGATAATGGGTATGGCAATCGATAAGATGGTGGTGCTAAGAAAAATTGAGCCGTGACATAGTGCTGATAGCAACTTACGTTCATCAGCATCGTACATTATTTTTCCCCTTTCAACTTTTTTTTCGGCGATGAGTGGGGCTTAATGCCTTTGGCATATCGCATTACTGTTTGAGTTGTCAGGTTTTGTGTTTTATTGGTCATTAGTCTATTGATTATTAGTTTATTGGTCATTGGTTTGTTGGTCATTAAGTCGCCAAATTTGATTGCAGGATTCGGTTAGATAATGACAAAGAAGTAATGACATGGGGCAAACGACACAAAGCAAACGACATGTTACTTGATGAATCTTTATAATCCTTATTGAATCCCATATAAAGACCCTATCACGACCGTTGATGCTTTAAGATGAAAACTCCTGCCTAAATTGAAAAAAGTTAAATTAAGTTAAGTAAAAAATAAGCAGATACATTGATGTTAAATATGTCAACTGAACTTCAGACAGAAATTGCCAAGGCAGTTGAAAATCGTCGTAATTTTGCGATTATTTCTCACCCTGATGCAGGAAAAACCACGCTTACAGAAAAACTATTGTTATACGGAGGTGCGATTCACGAAGCAGGTGCTGTGAAAGCGCGAAGGGCACAGCGCAAAGCCACCTCCGACTGGATGGCAATGGAACAACAACGGGGTATTTCGATTACCTCGACGGTGTTACAGTTTGAGTATGGGAATCGGCAAATAAATCTTTTGGACACACCGGGACACCAGGATTTTAGTGAAGATACTTACAGAACCTTGGCTGCTGCTGACAATGCTGTGATGTTGATTGACGCAGCTAAGGGTTTGGAACCGCAAACCCGGAAGTTATTTGAAGTCTGCAAAATGCGCGGTATCCCGATTTTTACCTTTATTAATAAACTCGATCGTCCTGGACGGGAACCGATCGAATTGCTCGACGAAATTGAGCAGGAATTGGGGTTGCAAACATATGCTGTTAATTATCCCATTGGCATGGGCGATCGCTTTAAAGGTGTGTACGATCGCGCTGCAAAACAAATTCACCTGTTTGAACGTACCGCACACGGAAGTCGGGAAGCGGAAGACACAGTAGTCGATTTGGGCGATAGTCAAATTGAGAACTTATTAGAGCAAGAGCTTTACCATCAGTTTAAAAGCGATTTGGAACTAATTGAAGGAGTTGGTCCCGAACTCGATTTGGAATTGGTACATGCAGGAAAAATGACACCTGTGTTTTTGGTAGTGCCATGACTAATTTTGGTGTGGAGTTATTTTTGCGCTACTTCCTCGAATATGCTCTAAAACCAAGTGCCCATAGTAGCAATTTAGGGGATGTGGAACCTACTTATCCAGAGTTTTCCGGGTTTGTATTCAAATTACAGGCAAACATGGATCCAAAACACCGCGATCGCGTAGCTTTTATCCGTGTTTGTACGGGTAAGTTTGAAAAAGACATGACTGTAAATCACGCCCGTACAGGTAAAAGTGTACGTCTGTCGCGACCACAGAAATTATTTGCTCAAGAGCGGGAATCGATTGATGAAGCTTATGCTGGCGATGTTATTGGTTTAAACAACCCCGGCGTTTTTGCTATTGGCGATACAATTTACACGGGGAAAAAGTTAGAATATGAAGGTATCCCTTATTTCTCACCGGAGTTGTTCGCGACTTTGAGAAATCCCAACCCTTCCAAATTTAAACAATTTCAAAAAGGTGTTTCCGAACTGCGGGAAGAAGGTGCGGTACAAATTATGTACTCTATTGATGAAGGCAAACGCGACCCTATTTTAGCAGCCGTCGGTCAATTGCAATTTGAAGTAGTACAATTTCGCTTACAAAACGAGTATGGTGTGGAAACCATATTAGATATGTTGGGTTACAGTGTAGCTCGTTGGGTCGATGGTGGCTGGGAAGCACTGGGAAAAATCGATCGCATGTTTAATACTACAACCGTCAAAGATAGTATGGGACGACCTGTATTATTATTCCGCAACGAGTGGAACTGCAACCAATTATTACAAGACCATCCCGATTTAAAACTAAGTGCGATCGCACCAGTATTTTCATCACAAACACCAGTAGAAGAGGGGTAAAAACAATTCGCAATTCGTCGATTTTGAGAACTGTCGTTTTCAAAAAAGACCTGACGCTGCTTGCTAGTTTCTCTTCACTTAAACCCAAACAAATTCGTTAAAGAGAAACAGGGGAAGGGGAAGGGGGAAGGGGAAAGGGAACAATAAAAGGGGGATAAACGGAAAAAAATTATTCTTAATTATGCCATGCCCAATCCCCCATGCCCCATGCCCAATTTCCAATAAAATTATGTCATCAGATGCAAAACCTTCTTTGGACGCTGGACTTACAGCACTCAAACAACGAGACTATCAAACAGCTAAAACCATTCTCGAATCTGTCGTCACCACAGAAGAGAACTTGCAAGCGGCAATACAAGCTCAAATTGGGTTAGTTGTAGCTTATGCTCGTACTGGCGATATTCGCGCTGCCATGACTCTTTCAGAAATTCTTGCCCAAAGTCATAATCTACAAGTTAAACAATGGGCAGAACGATCGCTTGAAGAATTACTCAAACGCAATCGACGGGAGATTGAATCGCGAAACGAACATGACGCAACAGGTTTTGTGGCTTTTGATGATGAAGTAGTGGAAGAGATTTCGCGATCGCTAAGTGAATCAAGTCACACCAGCAATAACAATACCCCAATTCAAACCGAAGTCGTTAATACCTCATCTACCTCTTTACCTTCTTCATCACCAACAAACTCAGATAATGATACCAGTAATGTCAGTAAAATTGTCCCATTCCCCACACCTTTGGCAAAACCACTGACTATCCATTGGAGACAAGCAGGACGTGCCAAAAATTGGAAATCTCAACAACAATTAAACTTAATTCCCTTACGCTTACTGAGTTTGGGAACCTTCATCGCTCTGTTTTGGGTAATCCGAGAATTATTCGTTTTCACCCTAGCAACCATCAATAATATTTTAGTTTGGTTGCCATTTCTGGAACCATTACAATTTTTATATACCAATCCCACAAACTTATTATTCATCACCCTGATTGCATTGACAGCGCTTTCCCCTTGGTTACTCGATCGACTACTTACCAAATTTTACGGGATGCGATACCTGCAAAAAGATGCCCTCGATTTACACAGTCAAGAAGCAGTACGACTACTACGGAGATTTTCCCAACAGCGAGGATTTGAATTACCAAAACTGGGAATTTTACCAATTACCGCACCAATTGCGATCGCTTACGGACATATACCCCGAACTACCCGCATAGTAGTTAGCCAAGGGCTTTTGCTGCAGTTAGCTGAAGACGAAATCGCGGCAATTTATGCAGAACAACTAGCTCATGCAGCACATTGGGATGGGGCAATCATGTCCCTAGTCTTATTAGTGACAATCCCAACTTATCGGTTATATCAACAAATATCGAAATGGGGAAATAGAACCCAAGGAAAATTCCTCAACTTTCTTTACATTGCCTTGTCGAGTATTGTTTACGGAATTTGGTGTCTTTGTACGGGAACAACAATTTGGTTGTCCCAGGTGCGATTATATTACGCCGATCGCTTTGCTGGCGATTTTACTGGCAACCCCAACGGTTTAACCCGCGCTTTACTCAAAATAGCAGTCGGTATCGCTGCTGATATTCAAAAGCAGGAAGAAACTAGCTGGCAGTTGGAAAGTTTAAATATAGCCGCACCAGTTGGTTCCCAACAAAGTATCACCTTGGGCAGCCTAGCACCCCATATAGCCTTTGAATCCTTGCTGATGTGGGATTATCTCAATCCATACCGCTACTGGCTAACTATTAATAACACCCATCCATTAATCGGCGATCGCATTCAAAAGCTCCTGCAAATAGCCCGTAATTGGCGTATAGAACCCGAATTCGATATCGAACCCCAACATTCCATTCGCGTCAGCAAACAGTCCTTCTACATGCAAATAGCGCCATTTTTGGGCATTCCCTGCGGGCTAATATTTGCAGGGGTAATTGGACTTGGTTGGCAAATATTATTTGCACTCAAAATTCTCAATCTCAAATGGATTTACGATGATTGGAATTTTGTCACCGGATGTATCCTCATCTGTTACAGCATTTGCCTGTTAATTAGGATTAACCCATTCTTTCCCGAACTGAAAAATTGTGTATTACCAACAGAGGAAAATTTACCCCAAATCCTCGATAACCCCGCAGCAATCCCCATCGATCGAAATGGTGTGTGCATCTCTGGTAAATTAATTGGTCGTCGTGGCATTAGCAATAGTCTAGGGCAAGACTTAATTCTGCAAACCAACAACGCCTTAATCAAACTACATCACATCTCCTGGCTAGGACAACCCCAAAACCCCCAAGACTTCATCGGCAGAAAAGTCAGCGTCACTGGTTGGTTGCGACGAGGTGCAACACCTTGGCTTGACATTGAATCTCTTAAGACACAAAATGGCAAAATAATCAACAGTTCCCATCCAATTTGGTCTACCATTGTGCGATCGCATCAGTAACTTGGGGTGCTTTGATTCTACTTAAGGGACAGTAGGAAACCTTGAAAAATCGGATTTTGAACATACAGACAACCCAGCGAATCGTCTATACTCCCAATCAAACATGTAAAGAAATATTGCAAATGTCCTCAATAAATGTTACATTTTTTAACAATACGAGATGGAATCGACGAAACAAAGCATCTCAGCTTGGTGATTCGTTCAAATATTCCCCTTTTATCCTCCCAACACAGCAAAGAATTAACCAGCCGTTGGCTGGTTTTTGTTTCTTGGGAAAATATGTAGAAATATGTATTTACTGCTACAATTTAATTAAGATTAAG
This sequence comes from Calothrix sp. CSU_2_0, assembly GCA_012034595.1. Classification (GTDB taxonomy): domain Bacteria; phylum Cyanobacteriota; class Cyanobacteriia; order Cyanobacteriales; family Nostocaceae; genus Brunnivagina. Next base: position 18,610 of record JAAUPE010000074.1, read on the forward strand.
ATCGAAAATGTAGGCATTGAGCTAGCTACGTAGAAAATACCGTGATAATGTAAGAAACGGTGTTTAATTCTCCGAATAAAGCATTGGTTCAGTTACTGCCGTAGGAATAGTAAGCAAAAAGTAGTAAAATTTGAAATTCTTACAATTAAAATGTTTTTGGCGTAAAATGCGCTTTCGTATTATATGAGCTTCATTCTGCATAAACGCTGTATTGTATAGGATGACAGTTTAGAGTTCATTAATTTGAATTTGGTTTGAGGCGGTGTTGGTCAATAGCATCAATCAATAACCAAAATCCAAATAAATGTTTTTTGTCTAGTTTTTAGTCACTCTTCAGTGGAGGTATTGTTCATGTCCGTTCGCCTATATATAGGCAATTTGCCAAAAGAAGAAATCGATCGCCAAGAATTACAAGCTGTGTTTGCAGCTGAGGGGGAGGCGGTTACAACTAAACTAATAAAAGATCGGAAGACGGGAAAATGTCGTGGTTTTGGTTTTTTAACAGTTAATAACGACGAACAAGCTGACCAAATAATTGAAAAATATAATGGTCAAATGTTCAAAGAGTCCCCAATTAAACTAGAAAAGGCTTTACCTCGGACAAAAGGTGAAGAGGGAGAAGAACCACAACAGCAGCAACAGCAGCAACAACAACAACCAGCTAAAGTTACAAATCAAGGTGGTGGAAACGCAAGTCCAAGCGCGAGCAGAGAAGGGAAGAAAAGCGCCAAAAAATCCCGTCGTGGAGGTGGTGTTAAAGAAACCGTATCATCTGGTGGAGGAGACTCTGACACTATTCGTCCCGATCCACGTTGGGCTAATGAGTTGGAAAAGCTCAAGCAAATGCTTGCTGCACAAACTACCAACTAATTACGATTTATACGCAAGATTAAAAATTAAAAATCAAGTTGTGTTGGTTTTTAATTTTTAATTCTTCTACATACAACGTTGCATCGGATAAATACACCATACTTCCCCAAGGTTAAAATTCGCTGATAAAAATCTAATATTTAAATTTAAACTTAAACCTTTATGACTCTCGGCGTTACTCATTAAAGTAACGTCAAACTTGTGTTGTCTTATCTAGATACAGTTTCAACTTAAGAAAAACTCTTGCTTGATTTATAAATTAAATTATAAAAACAAACAAGAGTTTAGGGGTTGTGTTGCTAACAATGCTCAATCAAAGAGCCAATTAATAGCTAGTAAGTATATAGTTGATATCCAGACTAATATCTACTTACCGCCAAAAAGAGATTAAGCACGAGATTCAATGCGACCGTAGAATATACCGCGAATTTTAACTTCTTTAGGGTCTCCCGAACCTAAGTCAGTATCGGAAGGTTGAATACTTTCAAAAGTACCCGCAATTTCGCCAGTTGCACTATTTACTTGAGCAATAGACAGTGCCATATTCCCTTCGAGAACCTCAGCACGCTTCACGTTTTCGCGAGTGAGTTCTTCTGCATCCGAACGACCAGGGAGAGCTACTGCATTATCATAACCGCTAGCAACACCACGACCTTTCGGATCGAGGAAAGTAGCACCACGATAGGAAGGAACACGGAAAGAACCTTTAAAGTCGGTAGATGTGTTAATGCTGGTTAAACCAGGTTGTGTTTGTGCAACCAAACCCTTAACAGTGAACAAGAAAGGAATCAACTCACCACCAGGTAATTTTACGGTAGTAGCTTGGAAGTCAAAACCGTCTTTTTCCTGGAAAGTGAGACTACCATCAGAATTTACTTGCAAATCACCTTGGATTTGGTCAAGGGAGGAAGTTTTACGGGTTAATACTTTACCCTGAATAAATTCAGATTGTAAACGTTTATTAGCAGGTTCTTCCTTAACAAAGTAATTAGTTGGTTCCATGCATAATTCCTTGATGGAATAAGACTGGCTAGAATCAATAGGAATAGAACCCCGACTGGTTTCGGAAATTTGCGGGCATTTATTAGCCAAGCCTGTACCGCGAATCTGTTCGTATGTCAGAGCCGTTGTACTAGCTGATGGAGCATCGCTACAAGCAGTGATGAACCCCAAACATAAAGCAAGCAATGTAGCAATTAAAGCGCGATACCTCATGGTCAACCTCAATGTCAATGTCAAAAATTAATATCTAATGTTGTAGAACTGCTGTGCGAAACGTATTTCAACGTGTTGCTTTATTTTACTTTGAGTTCCAGTCCTAAGTAACCTGTAATACTTAATTCGATAGAATTTAGTCTGGTTGCCGAGGATATAAATCTCCAAAGCTGCGTTTGGCTGAACTTGTGGTTTTTAAGTTTTTGATGTTGCCGTACACGTTTGTCGCAGTTTCACACCAAAAGGTCTTTGGTTTGAGTTCGAGCGCAGGCTAAAAGGGCGCTCTTTTTGGCAACGACACCACTACATGCTCCAAAAAGGAGGCTGGAATGGATACCCATAGGGGGTTTTGCCGGCTTCGCTTTTATCGTTGTTTTCCGTGTAAGTGTTGTCACTACACACAGCCCGTTTTTTTTATATGCTTTTCAGCCAGATCATACGATTTTTTCTCGCTCAAAATCAAAACGTTTGAGTATAGACTTTTTTACCTTGTTATGTTTACGCTCTTTTTGGCAGCAATTAGGAATAGAGACGACTCACTGGGTCGTCTGTACAGGAGTTAGAAGTGAAGAATTACAATATCTATCGGCAATACGATCGCACTTTTAGCGTTAATATGTCAGTTACGATTTTTAATTGATTATTTAATGTCATAAGGGCGATTTGTTGGTAATGCGGAAGCCGTCACTTCCCGATCGAGATTCGCGCAGTTAATTAGTATATATTTTGGTGTGATGAGCAATAATTTTGATTCTGGGGCACTATCCCCAAAACTTCAATCAATAACCACGTCTGTAAGCGATGCGATCGCAGCTTGTGAAGGGGATACGATCGCGCTTTTAGCGTTACTACGGCAGTTGGAATTTTTACATCGAGAAATTCGGGACGGTGTTTTCCAAGGGAGTTTACCACAGAACCGTCAAGGACTTTATGCGTTGTTGCGAGAGATTGAAATGGAGGGTGGCTGGCCCTACATCGAACGGATGCGGTTACAAGCTTTTCTGGCGCGAATGGAGCCGGAAGAGCCAGGTAATTAGATGTTTAATTGCGGGGGACTCCTTCGCATAAATTGCGATCGCGTCCTTCGACGTTGCGGTTGTTTTGGAGGTAGTCTCCCACCCAATTACAGCCTTGTTGCAACAGGTTGTTTAAATCCATGTTCCACAAAATGATTGTATTGTCTTCGCTGGCGGATGCTAATGTCTTACCATCGGGACTAAAGTTTACGCCTAAAACGGCGGCTGTGTGTCCGTTGAAGGATTTGATTAATTTGCCTTCTCGACTCCAAAGTTTAACGGTGCTATCCCAACCAGCAGCCGCGAGGATTTCCCCATTCGGGCTGAAAGTAACGGCGTTAACGCTATCGCTGTAGCCTCTGAGGAGGGTTTTGAGCAATTTACCATCCCAATCCCAGAGTTTAACTGTATTATCCCAGCCGGCGGTGGCGAGGATGCGATCGCTCGGACTGAAAGTAACTCCTAATACCCAACTATCATGGGATTTGAGGGTTTTGATTACTGTGCCGTCCCGTCGCCACAGTTTCACTGTTTTGTCGTCACTAGCTGATGCTAAGATTTGACCGTCGGAACTGAAGCTGACGTTATTTACCCAGCCTTGATGCCCTTGCAGAGTTTTGAGTAAATCGCCATTGCGATTCCAAAGTTTGATGGTGTTGTCCTGGCTAGCTGATGCGAGAATTTCCCCATCGGGGCTAAAACTAACACTGCGAACTTTGTCGGTATGTCCGATGAGGGTTTTGATGAATGTGCCGTCGCGTCGCCAGAGTTTCACTGTTTTGTCGTGGCTTCCTGTCGCCAGTATTTGCCCGGTGTTGTCAAAACTAACGCTTTGAACTAGTGCTTGATGTCCGACTAAAGTTTTGTAAAGACGGGCACCTGTGGGGCTGTTGTCTCTTTCCCAAAGTTTGACTGTCTTGTCGCGGCTGGTGGAAGCGAGCATTTTGCCGTCTGGACTCCAGGCAACACCAAAGACTTTATCTTCGTGTCCGGAGAGAACTGGCAGGTGTGATGGTTCTAAACTCCACAATTTGACGCTTTTGTCCCAACTGGCAGATGCGAGCATTTTGCCATCGGGATTAAAGGCAACACTGGAAACCGCATCATTATGACCTTTAAATGTTTTTAGCAGGGAACCATCTACAGTCCAGAGGTTAATTGTGTTGTCGTCTCCTCCAGATGCCAAATACTTACTATTGGGGCTGAAGTTTAAATTCCAAACTGTAGCGCGATGATTTCGCAAGGTTTTTTCCAAGCGGAAATTAACTTTTCCTTTGGCTGGATTATCGCTGTAACGCCATAGTTGGACGACGCTGTCCCGTCCTCCCGATGCCATATATTGACCGTCGGGACTAAACACAACCGATGTTACACCCTGTTCGTGACCTGGGAGGGCGGCTATTTGAGTTCCATCCCTGCGCCAAATCTTGATGGTTTTGTCTTCGCTACCGGAAGCAATCAGTTGACCGTCGGGACTGAATGTGACCCAGTTAACCTCTGCTTGATGTCCGCGCAAAATTTTGACTAAGCTGCCATCTTTGCGCCAAAGTTTAATGGTTTTATCTTGGCTCGCGGTGGCAATTAGTTCACCGTCTGGGCTGAAGTTGACGCTGAGAATTCCTTCGGTGTGCCCTTTGAGGGTTCGATCGGGACGGGGTTCAAATTCATCTGTATCGGCATTGCGTCGCCACAGTTTGACTGTAGAGTCGAGACTGGCGGAAGCTAGGGTTTGACCATCGGGGCTAAATGCCACATTGGTGACGGCAAAGTCGTGACCGTTGAGGGTTTGGAGTAATTTACCATCGGGTCGCCAGATTTTTACCATTCTATCAGTGCTTCCCGATGCAATGACTCGACCATCGGGGCTAAATGCCACACCCCAGAGTACATCGGTGTGACCTTCTAAACGGTTGATTTCTTTGACTCCATACACCGCTTGTTGGAGTGCGGTGACAACCCTAGCTTTTGTATCTGGTTGGAGTTCGTCACCTTGGTTGAGTTTTCGCCATGCTCGGAGACTTTCGATTAAAGCGTCAAATTCTTTATTTGAGGCAAATAAGGCTTCGCTAGCAGCCGCGATCGCACTAATTTTTGAGTTATTCTCGCTACGTTCTGCCCGGATGGTTTGGTGGACGGCTGCCCGTTTTTGCTTGTCGGCTTGCCACCATAAGCCGCCGATTGTGGTGGTCATCATTGCTAAAACGACTCCTGCCACTCTGGCTTCCCGCAGCCGCCTTTGCAGGGCGAAATTAAGCTGTTCTTGGCTAAGTTTTTGGGCGACTTCGGCGCGGGTTTTCTCGAAGCGAACTTTTTCGAGTTCGGCAACGATACCGTAGTTATTTTTTTGGCGGATTGGTTCGACTAAGTAATCATGGACAAGTTGGTATCTGTCTCCAGATTCTTCCCGCATCCGCACGACTAATCCGCTCCCAATCAAGATTTCTAGAATTAATTCCCAGTCGGAATCTAAATTAAATGCGGTGTCGATACTCTTGGTTAAAGCAACTGCCAGCTCGATTTTGGTACGTAAAGGTCGAGTTCCTTTTTCGTCGGTCAATTCAAATAGTAATTTCCAACTTAGCTGTTCGTTTTCACGACCACAATCTTTAATAACTTCTTCTAACCAACGTTCGACGAGTTTTTCCGAACCACCACATTCTTCGTATTCTTGGAGGGTGGTAATTTTTTCAGCTTGGAGTTGTGCCCCAACAATTTGTAGTTCGATGGGGTGAACTTCCTCAACTTCTCCTGCTAAATCTTGAACTAGTTGGTCGATTAATTCGTTGCTGAGTTCGTAATGCGATCGCTGGGTCAAAATGTCGATGACACCGATGGCATCCTGAACTGAGAAGTTTCCTAAGTAGTAACGGATGTCTTTGTCGAGGATATTTTTGTTAATTACTCCTAAGTCGTAACCGTTACGTCCTTTTTCATTGGCAAGACGTTCAAATTCTAACAAGTAATGTAAATAATCTTCGCGGATGGAAAAAATTACTTTAACAAAAGGTACATTCAAACATTGACTAATAAATTTATAGAAATGAACTCTCTGTGCTTGCTCTTTAATGGCAAAGAAAAATTCTTCTAATTGGTCAAAAATTAGCACGATCGCATAATTTCGCTCTGCTAATTCCCGGAGATTTTGCAGTATTACGGCTGTGGAAAATTTGATTGATACCGATAAATCTGTTTGTGCCAAAGATTGGTTAAAACTGCGTCCCAACACCGTTACCCAATCGCTATATGTTGATAAAGTAATCGGAATGGCAATGCGATCGCCTATTGCTTTTTCATGTAAAGTTGGCACTAGCCCAGCTTTGAGAATTGAACTTTTCCCAACCCCGGAAGGTCCATGAACGATGGTTAATTTACAATCAGCCCTCGTCAAACGTTCGAGTAAACGATTGATGTCTTTTTGCCGTCCTGATGCGGCAATTTCCTGAGCAACATCTTCGGGTATATGGGGAAATTTGGAATTTTGAGCTAATGGATTAATTTTGTAACGCTGGGGTTGTAACTGACTGGCTCCAATAAAAGCTCGATAACCATACTGGTGTTCGATCTGGATTTTTTCCTGCTTCAACGTAAAAGCTTCGCTGTAGTTGTGACGCTCGAAAAATAGAGCGATCGCAGTTCTTCGACTATCTCTAAATAAAGCGATGGTTCGTATTGAAGTTCGCAAACAACCTTTGCCCACTCTAAATTATTAATCGCATCTTCCCACTCACCCAAATGTCGCTGCGAACGTCCTAGCAATAAAAGATACCAACTTTCCTGCTGTCGGGTTACACCAGAAGCAACTTCCGCAATGGAACGGGCTGTATTTGCCAAATCGTAGGTTTGTACCCAATTGGAACCAGCTGCGGCAACTGCTGCCAAAAAGCCATAATCTTGAGCTTCCTGTGCCTTACTCCCACTAGCCACATGTAACTGCAAAGACTTCTGTGCCATTGCTGCCAAATCTTCCCAAGCTTCGAGACGCTGGAGCATTTCGCAAACAGGGGAAATAAACTTAGCTAATAAATCCTGCCGTTGAGACAATTCCAACACTTCCAAAGATTGCTTGAACCAAACTAATGCTTCCTGCCAATAGCTACGATTCAAAGCTGGACGTAAATCAGCCATGCGACGATAACATAGCCCCAAGTGAAACAAAACTATAGCTTGGTGGAGCGAATGTTCGGGGGAAGAAGGTGATTCAATATTTCCCTTTTCATTTACCTTTTCCCTTTCCTGTTGCTGCCACAGCGTCAAACTACATTGATAGTGAACTAAAGCAGCTTCGATTTTGTCACAAATATAAGCATCACGTCCCAAAACAAACTCCAACCCAGTTTCTAATTCTGGTTCGAGTTGGAAATTGTACAGACGCAGCAAATCTTCACGGGCTGTTTCAAGTTCGCAGGAAATTGAATTTAAACTCAAAGTTGCACTCGAACTACAACCATCCAAACCCCTATCTAAAACATCGTTAAATACTGTTTCCGTTTCTTTACGGATTAAAGCAATTAAATCTTCTTTTGTCATTTCAAACTTAATCGTTGTTGCTGCCCAACTTTTAAAATCGGGAGCAAGACGGGACAACATTGTCGCTACATCATCCTTCAGCCACAAAACTAGCGGAAATGGAAAAGTATCAGCATAAATATCCCGTGCTTGGTTCAACCCAGTCAAAACATCTTCGAGGGCAGTAACCGACTCCAGTCCAAACACCATCACAGCCGATGGTAAAGCATCACCAGCCACAGCCGGAATATCTAAATACAGTTCGGAAACGATAGTGTTGTGTAGATTTGCAGTTGTTGAAGGCAAAAGCTCCAATTCACGTAAGTAAACATCCTTGGTTAGCAAACGCAGGTTTTCTAACACCTGCCTGCGTAACTGTCCGTAGTTGCACCGTACTAAAATCAGGGCAAATTGACCTTTTGAAAGTGCGATCGCCCGAATCAAACGTTGTAGTGAACGGTGATTTGCATTTGCGATCGCTGCTGTGAATTGCCACTCTGTCATAACTCAAAACTGGGCTAGAAAAGAACAATAGCAGCTAACCCGCCGGAACATGATTTTGGCATTATCAAGTCCTAATGAATACTGTGTAATTACTGAGAGATTTTACAAGTTTTCATGTTGCTGCTGTCTGATACAGTATAAGTACTTAATTGGGAATTGGGAATTGGGAATTGGGAATTGGGAATTGGGAATTGGGGATTGGGAATTGGGCATAGGGGCATTTATTATCGTACAGACGACCCGGTGGGTCGTCTCTCTTAATTCTCTTAATTCTCTTAATTCTCTTAATTCTCTTAATTCTCTTAATTCTCCTAATTCTCTTAATTCTCCTAATTCTCTTAATTCTCTTAATTCTCTTAATTCTCCTAATTCTCCTAAATTTTCCTAATTCTCTTAATTCTCCCAATCTTCCTAATTCTTCTAATTTCCCTAATTTCCCTAATTTTGATATAGACGACCCACCGGGTCGTCTCTACCTAATTTCCAACTTTTTTGCCATCCCATCACCTTCTCTGTTTCCGCTAACGCTGGACTAATGCCAAACCAACGTCCTGTCGGATCGCGATACTCGAATACAAACATACTTCGCAGCAATCTTTGATACTCAGATTCACCTTTGAGACTTTGCTGGTTAACTACTTCGTAAAGCAATTCCCATTCTTCTTCATTTATCGCTAATAATAAATCGTCACGATAGTCTTTAATGACAGCTTCCAGGCATTCCTGGGAAAATGGTGGGTCTTGTCTTTGCAAACAACTATAAAGTAAACCTAATAAATTACGAATGTGTCCCCCACTGACGCGACATAATCGATCTAGGGTTGCAGGTGTCTCGAATAATTCCCCAGTCATTCCCAATCTTTCATCCCAAGATATTTCTGGAAACGCTCTTGCGAGGACGAGTTGACGCAATAATGACATTCCTGGTTCGTAGTCACTACCATCCCGTTGTCTTACCAGTACCATCGGCAAGACTTTTGGGGCAATTCCCCCACCAAGACGATTTTTTAGGGTTTCGTACTCATTAGAGAAAATCAACACCAAGGGAATTGTATAAACAACATGGCATCTTAGCCGACGTAGCTGTTCCCCACGATCGATGAACAAATATTCAGGTTGCGATCGCCCAGATGGCATGGGACGCATATCGACTCGATCCAAGTTATCGACGATGACGACTATACCTTTTTGCCCCCGCGCTTTGAGTTGTTCGTTTGCCTTGTCTAACAACTCTTCATTGATTGCCTGCAAAATACTATTGGTACGGGGTTCGAGATATTGCCGTAATTGCGATCGCATTTGCGGACTATCTTTAGCTTTGGCACTAATTTTGGCAATACCCAGTGAAAACTCGGCTTCTCCAGACAGTTCAATTGGAGTTTGCAAGAAATCACCGATCTCTTTGAAGAGATTGACAAAGTATCCTGGTTTTGTCTTAATCTCCAGCGCTTCTAAACTCGCGCTCACCTGACGGGCTACACTCAATAAAATGTCGCTAATATCGATATCCGCCATGTCCAAATCTTGGCTAGACTCAAAATACACAACATGAAAACCAGCCAATTCTAACTCTGCTTTGAGTCTTTGCAACTCGGTTGATTTACCGCAACCAATATGACCTGTAAATAGCTGACAAGTTGGATCGTCAGGAGAAATGCGTACTATTGTACGTTGCAACTCCTCAACAATTTTACAACCACGCACATCTGAAAAGTCGATGTAATACTGTCTATCCGCAGCATCACCCATTACCAGCGTTTTACTGGGGTTACAGGCTTTGAAAAACCTGGAAAAATTTAGAGTTGTTTTCATGTAGATGCAAGTATTTTCGTGTTTTTATATACAGTGCTTTTACTTAAAATACATAATTCAGTTGCATTCCCACGCTACAACTTGTTTATTAACAGATGTTAAAAAACAATAGCTGCAAACTGGTTTTTGTATTTACCCAGTCTTGAAAATGCTAGGGGTTAAGCTATCCCAATGATGACGATGTATCTTTTTTACACCTGTTATTTAACTTTTGACAATCTCCGTTTACCCAGCAACACGGAATGTTTGAGAATTACAACATTCTCACTGGAAATAGAAAATAGTCTTTAACACACCGTATATTAAATACTCTGCCGACCTGATAACACTTACTAAAATTTTTGTCAACTAATCAGGAGTATATATTCAGTTAGAAATTTGTGCAATCTTTGTAGAAATTAATTTGAGAATGATTCACCTACGCAACTCCTATATTCTTTACGAGTAACTACTTTCTTCGTCTTTGCCTAACTTCTAACTCTTAATTTCTAACTTCTAACTTCCAATTCCCCATTAAACATATTTTTTTGGTAGAGTATAAAACTACAATCATTGCATTCTACCAATTTAGCTAAATTATCGAAATAGCTGCTACAACTCGATCTAGGTTATTTAGTAGCAAATATTCATTAAACGTAATTTTTGTCAATACCTAAGCTGTAGCTTTTTGACTTCAATGATGGCTCTCACCCCACAGTCAAAAAGCTACATTTGCTCCAAAATAAACGCTGCACACTTTTAAAGGAATTATTATCTGCGCGCTCAAAAAATTTTGGTGTGAAACACTAGAATTTACTGAAATTTGGAGTAAGTTTCCAATATTAGGCTTTGTGTTGCAAATATCGTTTACTTAATTTGCTTTTTGCTTGATTATTTTAGTGCAAGACGAAAAACTTGAAAATTCAGGTGTGGAAGGGGTTTCAATGGCTGATATTGCATCAGTATCCCGCACGGATTTAACGCAGAGGCGGAAGAGGTTACGCCGACAACGGCGAGTGAAGATTATTCAGAGGATTTGGCAAACTATTGCTGTCAGTGGTTTTGCTGGTACTTTGTTATGGGGAGCAATCCAACCAACTTGGGTATTGAAGACGGACAAAAGTATCGAAATTTCTGGGAATCGATTGCTGACTGATGAGGCTGTACGATCGCGAGTCGGTTTATCTTATCCGCAGTCGATATGGAAAATTCAGCCATCTCGAATTGCTGGGTTTTGCAAAACAACCTGCGATCGCCCATGCGAATGTTACCCGTCGTCTTTTGCCTCCAGGATTAATCATCGAAGTTGAAGAACGTATTCCAGTCGCGATACTCCAGGGGAGTCACTTAGAGAACAGACAAGGTAAAAGCGGCAGTGAAGGAGAAGTTGAAAAAATACTGGGATTAATTGATGCAAGCGGTGTATTAATTCCCCTAGAATCTTACAGTTCTGCCAATACTAGTTCTCCAAACACGAAAGCGAAACTACCCAGTCTCAAAGTGATTGGTTCCCCCGAACAGTATCGCGATTTTTGGGGGCAGGTGTACCAGACTTTGAGCCACAGTTCTTTAAAAATTACCGAGATTGACTGGCGCAATCCCGACAATTTAATCTTAAAAACTGAATTAGGTAAGGTACACTTGGGCACACCTAATTCTCAGTTACCAGAAAAAATTAAGGTACTTGTGCAAATGCGTCAACTACCAGCAGAAGTTAATCCAAGTCAAATCGACTATATTGACCTCAAAAATCCAGACACACCAATGATACAAATTTTAAATAGTACAAACGCTCTGAAAAAACGGCGTTTTAATCCTTAATATTGCCGCAATATTGGGCTTGAAAAGCGGTAATCATTAGAGACTAGCGTTAAAGCCAAGAATCCGGATTCGAGAAAATGTTTAAATTTCATGGCAATAACAATGACCGTGAGATGAGGAACTAGTCATAATAATCGCTAAAAATCCAAATTATGAGGATTAAATGCTTGATTTCCACTGTTAATGTATTAAAATCTCCTAATTTGCAGTCAGGTTTTATTGCGACATGCCGTATTTCTCCGGTGTAGAGACGTTAGTGGCTTTTGTAAGTAGCAAGCTACGCGGAGTTGCGCTACCATATTGCGATCGCGACGATCGCGATATAAATGTCTATCTAGTTTTCGCTGATTTCGGCAAAATTCAGGGTTAACTTCTAATTAGAATAGGAGAACAAACTTTAAACCTTATTTTAGGAGTAAAATCTGGCTTTGTTGTTGCTCAGGCATCTAGAGATGGGGTGAAATATGTTAGACAATGCGATCGTAGCATTGAGAAAAGAAGAGATTTTAGTCTTTTTATCCCTGTGCTGGAAACAGTATGCTTTCGGTTAAATTGATCGGCTTTTGCGAACCCTATTCATCTTCAGTCAGAGATACTAAATCCGGTTTACATGCTTTCAAAGCAATTATTCTCAAGCTGATTCTGGCAATTTTTTTGCTGTTATTACAAACTCATGGAGGATACTGGTGAGATTTGACTAATTCAACTTGCATTCGCTTTGAGCGTTCCGTAGGAATATCGCTCGCATAATTAGCATAAACTAATTAACACAAACTAAATTCAGTGTTTCAAGTTGCAATTTCTGGAAATGGTAAACTCTATCAACCAAACAAGACGCGCCCCATAGCGCGTTTTTACAACTAAGCACCTGGATAAGCACCTGGATAAGCACTTGAAATCAATCATTTTCGCTTGTAATGAAGTTGAGAAAAACCTCAACCTCAGTAATTCACCGAACAACACTTTCAATTTATACAAGAGAAAAATGTTTTTTGCGGAGAGTCAAAAAAATACAGTTGCAGTTGTAAAATTAGTGACAATTATTAATTTGCTGTCTAAATGCATAAGTCATTGAAAATACTAAAATTATACGGAGCAGAAGGGTAACATTGCAGTGAATTGATTAAAATCTTGTTGAAGTTATACATATCAATTTTAGGTAAATACTAGGTATACTTCTTTAGAATTGCCAGTAAATTCGCCGATTAAGACCCAGAGGATGCTGAGAGAAAGTCAGTACCTTTATTTATTAAAGGCGTAACCACAGAAAACAAACTTTCCGATCGCTCATCCTGAATCGTTTGGAAGCAATCAGAAGAAGAAAAAACATACCATCTTATATGATGGTAGCCTTGCAAATAGTTGACCCATTAGGTGAATAACACCTTAAAAAGCCGTTTATCTACAAGCACGCAAATCCAATGACACTTGATAATAACCAAGGGCTAACATACAAAAACTCCCAATCACCAGGACAACCAGGTTTATCGCTCTCCGTAAACTCCAACAACCCTTTTAGCCATTCTGGTCTTAACTTTGGCTCGAATAATGACGGCAAAAAAATTCCTCTTGAAGATGCCCGTATTGGTGACATTATTCCTGGTCGGGTTGCCAATATTAAAGTAATTGGGGTTGGTGGTGGTGGTAGCAATGCCGTCAACCGGATGATTGCTTCGGATGTGGGTGGGGTAGAGTTTTGGTCGATTAATACCGATGCTCAAGCCCTAACCTTGGCATCTGCACCTAGTCGCTTGCAAATTGGGCAGAAGTTAACACGAGGCTTGGGAGCTGGTGGAAACCCTGCGATCGGTCAAAAAGCGGCAGAAGAATCGCGAGATGAAATCGCGACGGCTTTAGAAGGTGCCGATTTAGTTTTTATTACTGCTGGGATGGGAGGTGGAACTGGTACTGGTGCCGCTCCAGTGGTGGCAGAAGTCGCGAAAGAGATGGGAGCGTTGACAGTCGGTGTTGTGACACGTCCATTTATTTTTGAAGGTCGTCGTCGTACCAGCCAAGCTGAACAAGGTATTGAAGGACTAAAAAGCCGAGTAGATACCCTCATCATCATTCCTAATAACAAACTTTTGGAAGTGATCCCGGAACAAACCCCGATGCAAGAGGCGTTTCGTTACGCAGATGACGTACTTCGCCAAGGTGTGCAGGGTATCTCGGATATTATTACAATCCCCGGTTTGATTAACGTTGACTTTGCCGATGTGCGGGCTGTGATGGCAGATGCGGGTTCGGCATTGATGGGAATTGGGATCGGTTCTGGAAAATCACGCGCTCGCGAAGCTGCGATCGCGGCTATTTCTTCTCCTTTACTCGAATGTTCGATTGAAGGGGCAAGGGGAGTTGTGTTTAACATTACAGGTGGTAGCGACTTAACGTTACATGAAGTCAATGCGGCTGCGGAAACTATTTACGAAGTAGTCGATCCCAACGCCAACATTATTTTTGGCGCAGTTATCGACGATCGACTCCAAGGGGAAGTCCGATTAACAGTAATTGCTACTGGTTTTACTGGGGAAGTTCAAACTGCACAGAGTCAAACCAGTGCCAGCCAACGCCAAGGTATTGTCACCCCACAATCAAGACGACCAGCCCAATCCCAACAACCACCAACAACAAATACACCAGCCCCCGCACCAACCACAGAACCTAAAAAACCAGGTTTGGATATTCCTGATTTCCTACAACGGAGACGGAATCCTCCCAATAATTAGGGAAATCAAATAGGCAGTTTTCCTACCAGAGAATCTTAATAGCCAGCCTTAGTACTAGTATACTATAATATACTTGTATTAATGTCTAGATAATTGCTATCAGTTAAAAATCATCCAGTTTGAGTATTTTTAAAGTTGTGTTCCCTGAAGTCGCCGATCGATATTTAAGTTTCTCTATCAATCTCGATCGAAAACAACTAGTACAAGAATGCAGTTTAGATAAATTATTTATCTGAAAGCTAGTCAGCAAACAGTAATGGTTGCTTGATTTCCGCTAAATTGTACTAGTATCGGAGTTCAAAGCAAAAAATCACCGTAGGGATGTTTATGTTATGAATTTAATAAAATTATGCTGGCAGGGATGCTAAGGTAAGCGCTGTTACCTGGGGTGAATTCAATGAAGCAGAGAGCAAGACGTGTAGAGATCCGAAGCGCGTCGAGGCGCGGCTGCCGCGCGCGGTGATCCAGCAGGGCATCCTGGTCGAGGAAGCCTCCAGCGCCGTGCTGCAGATCATTACGCTGAACTCGACCGACGGCTCGCTCGACGAAATCGGCCTCGGCGATTTCATGATCCGCAACGTGCTCGGCGAAATCAGGCGCATTCCTGGCGTCGGCCGCGCCACGCTCTATTCGACCGAGCGCTCGCTTCGGATCTGGATCGATCCGGCAAAACTGGTCGGCTACGGCCTCACGGCCGACGACGTCAACAAGGCGATCACGGCCCAGAACGCCCAGGTGGCCTCGGGTGTCGACCCTGGCCTGCCCATGGAGAGTGATGCCCTCCGTGCGATCTTCAGGTTCCACACGGACATCCGTACGGCGGTCGAGCCCACCCCCGCAGGCATCGTCGTCACCCAAACGTCGAGCAACCCCGAAGCGGTGGCCGCTCTTCAACAGCACGCCGCCGAAGTGACGGCCTTCGTGATCACGGCGCGGGCAAGCTGTTCAGCGGTGGAGCCGACATCAAAGAGTTCGACTCCGGTCTCTCGAACGAGTCGCCGAACCTACCGGAGCTGATCGCACTCGTCGAAGACAGCGCGAAGCCCGTGGTGGCAGCCGTTGCGCTTTGCTGGCGAAGGCCGCGGATGGCCACGGTCGCATTGCCGGATGCCTCGCGCCCGGACAGCCTGAGTCCAGGGACGAGCGAACGAAACTCGTCATTAATCTGTATGGCGAGCTCCCTCGTCGGAACCATCACGAGTGCGACGTGCGTCTGTCGCGTATGAGTTTATTGATGATAGGAATCAGGAAGGCCGCGGTCTTACCCGTCCCTGTGTTTGCGATACCTACTAAGTCACCTCCCTT
>JAAUPE010000261.1 GCA_012034595.1 Calothrix sp. CSU_2_0
GTTTACCCATCTACCACTATGGAAACTCTAAAAAATCAATTATCCAAATTCTTACTCCCCCTGTTTCTCCACTATGGCGATGTCGGGGGTCTATCCACGGTGGCACCATTGGGAATATCTAACTCAATATTTGGTCCTCGGTCAAGCACTTCAACATCCCACTGACCGCGAGCGCTAGTTTCAAAAACTACATATCTCCCATCGGGGCTAATACTTGGGTTTCTTGCCCAACCACGATAGATAGGAGTAAGAATTTGCGACTGTTGGGCTGCGCGATCGTAAAGCGCGACAACTGGTCTACCTTGGTCGCTAGTCATGTAAGTAATATAACGCCCTGTATAGCTAAGACTTGGGCTTTCAACAATAGTATTGGGTCGGCTTAAACCTTGGATACGAACAAATTGCTGCTGCTGCAAATCATATACCAGCAATTGGTGAACGCTATTGCGATTAGAAACAAAAGCCAAAAAACGTCCGTTACCGCTCAACGCTGGCTGGTCTTCAGTGAAGCGGCTGTTGAGCGATGTCGGACCTGTTGGTATATTTTCGGAACTGCAAGAAGTAAGTAAAGTCAGGCTAAAAGTAGACTCCAAGATACTTTTATTTGGAGTCGAAATCTAGGTGTGAGTTTTTTCACCTTAACTATTATCCATCGCCTTTTGTGCCTTTGCTAACCTAGTATAAATTAGCTAATAGACAGGTCATCGTCAAAATTATTGTTCGGTCTGTCGGATTTATCTTCTGGTTTTTCGAGGGGTTTGTAATCAACGTAATCGGTATAATCAGCATTGGGAATCTGCTCGTCATCATCGCGATCGCGACGTGGAGTCGATTCACCAGAAGGTCTACGCCGTCTTGGTTTGGGCTGAACCATTTCATCATCGCGAATTTCTGGACGGGAAGAACCGTTACTACCCCGACGAGTGGAGGGTCTACGTTCATCCCTACTAGGATTTTCCCAATCATCGTTTTGTTTAGGAGCAGGAGCAGAATTCCAATCGTCATCATCAAAACGTTCGCTATTGCGACTTGTAGAAGGACGGGACGAGTTGCGACGACGAGGTTTATCGCTGACTATTTCGTCATTTCTTTCGCTACTAACACGACGGGACGATCGCCGGGGAGCATCATCTTCATACTCATCATAACCGCCACCACCGCGACGGTCTTCCCGACTTCCAGAAATTCGCGGACGCTCTTCATAATCATCTTCTTCCTCGTAATAAGGAAGAGGTTTTGCCCCCATTACATCCCTTTCAGCTCGACTATTACGGCGAGGTCTACTGTATTGATAATCGTCGCTGACATCGCGATCGCGATCGACAATTGGGGTATTACGTCTAGCTTGTTCTGTTGCAATGCTCCGCAAACGAATACTCTCGTAAGCAAAAAACACAATCGAACCCACGAGCATTAACTGGAGAAACTGCAAAATTGGGTCTAAACGCCAACCTTGAAATATCAAGATGAAACCGCACAGTAAACCAACTGCGGCAAAAAATATATCGTGGTCGCGAGCTAAATCTGGTTTAACATTGCGGACAAAATACAGAGCTGCCCCAGCCACAGCCAGGAAAATCCCTAGAAAAGTGGCTGGAGTTGCCCCCACATTTACCTGAGCCAGAATACTGGCTGAGTTCAGCCCAAAAACTACCATTGCTTTTTTCCTAATATCAAATCTATGTTAGCTACTCAGAATAAAAATCTGCTATGTAAATAAGACACATTAACATTAAATTTTAAGCTTGAAAATTAAAGCTTCAAAGCACCGATAAAATGCTTTGAAGCCGTTTACTCAAAGCTAATACATAAGCCTGTCGAATTTTTCAGAAATTCTTCTGATTTTCCAAGATGTTACTCAAAATTTCAGAAAATTACATCTAACTCAAAGGCAATCGATTTAAGAGCTTAATAAACTCGCCAAATCTTAATCGCGCTGGATTTTATCTTTTTGGCTGACAAAAATCAATCCGATGGTTGCAGGAATCACGACGATCGCAGTACCCCACAATAGACTCCAAAGAAAATTTGATAAAGAAGGTGTCATAGTTTTCGACCTTTTTTTACATACTTATCCACAATTCTAATAGTCTATTACGTCCTTGAGAAGCTGGGAATAGGGATTAGGAAAAAGGTGGATAATATATTGCCTTCAATATGACCAATGATGGATAATTTTTTTTACTGCTGAACCGACAAAGCAGAAGTTTTCTTGCCAATGCCTAGCTACCCATGTCCCGATTTCGCTAAAATGATAGAAGCCTTAATAAAGCTTAAAATTTAATTCGTATTCTCAAAATTCACGAAATTCACAGAATTATGTCATCTGTTGATATTGCAACTTGGATTCTCGCTCCCTTGTTAGGGCTGATGATTTTTCTTTTTATTTTCCGTATCGTTTTAACTTGGTATCCCCAAGTCGATCTCAAACGTTTTCCTTTTATTCTTGTAGCGCTACCCACGGAAATATTTTTAATTCCGACACGCAAAATTGTTCCCCCCATTGGTGGAGTTGATATTTCCCCCATCATTTGGGTAGGGATTGTCAGCCTCATTCGCGAAATTCTCCTCGGTCAGCAAGGTTTAATCACAATGATGTCCCGTGCTTAAGAGAGTAGAGGGCAAAGGTTAAGAGTAAAGAATAAATTTTTTATGCCCAATTCCCCATCCCCAATGCCCCATTCCCCATTCCTATTTCTTACCTTCGTTCATTTCCTGAACAAAGTTGGTATAAACCTTACCTGCGAGGAATTGGGGGGTTTCCATAATCTTTTGGTGGAATGAAATTGTTGTAGGTAATCCAGTAATAGCACATTCACGCAATGCCCTTTTCATCCGGGTGATTGCGGTTTGACGATCGGGTCCCCAAACTATTAATTTACCAATGAGCGAATCATAATAAGGTGGAATTTGATAGTCGGTGTAAACATGCGAGTCAATTCTGACACCAGGACCACCAGGAGGTAAGTAGCCACTAATACGCCCTGGTGCGGGTCTAAAGTCGTGTTCTGGGTCTTCCGCATTAATCCGACATTCGATCGCATGACCTCGTAGCAGTACTTGTTCTTGCGTAAATTTTAGTCGCTCTCCTTGAACTATACGTATTTGTTCGACGACTAAATCAATACCAGTAACCATTTCCGTGACTGGATGCTCTACTTGAATCCGAGTGTTCATTTCCATAAAGTAGAAATGTCCAGACTGGTCTAAAAGAAATTCAATCGTACCTGCACCTGTATAGTTGATAAATTGAGCCGCTTTAACGGCAGATTGTCCCATTTTTTCCCGTAATTCGGGGTCAAGGGCAGGACTGGGTGCTTCTTCTAAAAGTTTTTGGTTGCGACGTTGGATCGAGCAGTCGCGTTCGCCAAGGTGAACAACGTTACCATAATTATCTGCCAAAATTTGGAATTCGATGTGGCGTGGACGTTCAATAAATTTTTCGATATAAACTCCAGAATTGCCAAATGCAGCTCCGGCTTCGCCTTGTGCAGCTTGAAAACAGCGAATAAACTCGTTTTCGGCACGTACTAACCGCATTCCCCGTCCTCCCCCTCCTGCGGTTGCTTTAATCATGACGGGATAGCCCATTTTATTTGCGATCGCCAAACCTTCGGCTTCTGATTCTACTAAACCATCGCTTCCCGGTACTGTGGGGACACCTGCTCGTTGCATGGTTTCTTTGGCTGTGGCTTTATCCCCCATCAATCTAATTGCTTCTGGGGATGGACCAATAAAGGCGATTTGATGGTCAGCGCATATCTCCGCAAACCTAGCATTTTCCGACAAAAAACCATAGCCAGGGTGAATCGCTGTCGCACCTCGTGTTAATGCTGCGGCAATAATGTTAGGAATATTTAAATAACTTTTAGCACTAGCGGGTTCGCCAATACAAACCGCTTCGTCAGCCAGCTGAACGTGCAGCGCATTTCGGTCAACTGTGGAATGAACAGCTACCGTCGCAATCCCCATCTCCTCACAAGCGCGGAGAATGCGAAGCGCAATTTCTCCCCGATTCGCAATTAATATTTTGTCAACCTTCATCTTTTAGCTTCAACAATTATTGAATAAATTAATATTTTCCCTGTCACGTTTGCAGCGACCAAAGCCGATCCTAGATTATGACCGAAATTACCACCCAAATGTTATAACCGAAGCAATTTTGGATTTTGACTCTTAAAGTCAACTGGGATACTAACTTTATTCAGCCATTGATTTCTCCTTATTCAAGATTCCTGGCTCCTTTAACATGTTTTTTATTGCCCAAGTATGCTATGGGATGGGCAATAACCAAAGATTTTCCCTATATCTTTTAAATATTGCCTTTTGTATCTCTAAATTTTTGTTGGCGACTTATCCACATTTAAAAAAAATTGCGATGGTCATAGGGCAAAGCCCTTCTCGGAGAGTAGACCACTCCTACGGAGTATCGCAACCTAAATATCTACTTGATGTAGTAATTATATAGATTAATATGCTATATTCTATTCTTGTAGAAATCTTGCGGGTGTGGCGGAATTGGTATACGCGCACGCTTGAGGTGCGTGTGGGCTTGCCCTTGCGAGTTCGAGTCTCGCCATCCGCATTTTTGGTATAAAATTTTTCAAATACTTTATTAGAGACGCAAATTTTTACGTCTCTAATTTTTTATCGCGATCGCATTTTGTTTTTACTTGTTTCTAACCTTTCCTTGCCGATTATTGTGATGCTTTGGTGTTTTATGCTTTTATATAGATAGGTGAAGTTTTGTAAATAACCTTGACTGCAACTTTTACTCCAAACAACAATTTGATTCTGCCGACTGGTTGGCATCGTCTTTCTCCAATTTGGCAAGGGGGAGAAGATATTGTTCAACAGGGATTGTCGCATGCTCAGTTAGCACCAGCTTGGCAATTATTGCTTTTAGGTGATGGTTCACCTACTAGACATTTACAGTTATTGACTGGGGAACCAACAGAAGTCGATGTTATTGACATGTCTTTAATTGGTATGGATTTGGATAATGCCCCAAATTTGATTGAAAAAGTACCTGGACCAAGATTGCGACGGCAAGTTTGGTTACGTACTGCTTCGGGACAGCGTTTAGCTTATGCAACTTCATGGTGGGAAGCGAACCATGTGGATGAATATTTACAAAATCGTTCGTTGCCGATTTGGGCAAGTTTAGCACGTTTGCGAACTGAGTTGTATCGTGATGTCCAAGGAATTTATCAAGGCTCTTCAGCAGCGTTAGAAGAGGGTTTCCAAGAATCTGGACCATTTTGGGGTCGTCATTACTTATTTTGGCATCACGGGCAGCCTTTAACCTTAATTTACGAGGTTTTTTCGCCTTTCCTAACCAAGTATTTAGGGCAGTTTCAGGTTTAGGTGTAACGCACCATTTCCAATTTAGGAATGTGGATTAAATAAAGTGCAATTTTTCTTGTGGAGCAGGCATCCTGCCTTCACTTAGAATATTACAACGGGCAAGATTCCCGTACCACAAATATATGTAAGTTATTAAATTCTCATTCCCTAGATGAAAATTCCAGGTTATTAAATTCCCGTTCCTTACCTTTATTCCTTTTATTCTTCCAGTTTGCTCAGTAGATAAATAAGCAAGAGTTCCTTCTATTACATTGAGATTTTTAATTTCTTGGGTTTCTCTAGGAGCTAATTTCACATCCAGGAATGACTGGGGTATTGTCTGTAGTAATTTATACTTATTTTTTGTTGCTTTACTGTTGTTTCATAAAGTTAGTATTCCCATTCACTAGATGTTTACTAACAGTAGTAGTAAATTCAGTAGTAGTAAATTGTTCCTATTTGCGCCAGTAGCCGTTATTCAAAAGTCAAATTATTCTTAATCTTCCTGCAAAATTAAATTTTTAAAATAGTCAAAAATTAAAGAAACTTTGTAACTGCCTAGGTAGTAGTATTTGAGGAAATGAAAACAGAGACATTACCTTGTAGTGCGTCAGTAATCACTTCCAGAAGATTAAGACCATGCTTAGATGCAGTCGAAAGAAAAGAACGTATATTGG
>JAAUPE010000262.1 GCA_012034595.1 Calothrix sp. CSU_2_0
ATCCCATAGTAAGAGTATTTTGGTTACAAGCTAAAACATGGGTTCGACGTTTTTGTGCTTTGATACCTTCCTTCTCCCATTTGAAGTGGATGTTTGAGTGGTTTTATTCGACACACTACTTTTGACTTTACCACTCTTCAGATGTACGGAGCTTGTTCAAAATTCAAATAGGATTCCTATAAGTGCAATCTGCTGTAAGTGGTGAGTTATTAGTTGGGAGTTATAAGTTATGGAAGTTTTTGATAAAGGTTACAAATTCTAATTCCTAATTCCCAACTCCCAACTCCTAATTCCTAACTCCTAATTCCTAATTCCCAACTCTTAATTCCTAACTCCTAACTCCCAACTCCCAACTCTTAATTATTTTTCTTCTTGAACATCGCTTTTCTGCCCTGGAGAAGCTTCAAAAAGCGCATCTAATTGCTGACGAGCATCTTCAACGTTAATCGATCGCATTACCAATAAAGGTTCTTTAATCAAGTTTCCAGAACTATCTAATAATTCGGGATGGGGTACAAAATGTTTTCTCGAACCATAGTAACCGTTACCAGTTACCGACGATTTGCTGGGGTATGTCCGTTCTCTATCAAAACTGAACATAATTAAATTGCGAATCAAATTTGCAACAGCAATAACGGCAAGGATAGTAAAAGCCAGAATATAAATAAGGTGTAACATCGATTTTTCCTCTAGGAACAGCGTGTTTTTAATGGTTTCTAAAATGATGCCGAAACGGTCTACAAAACCGTAACAATGCGAATTTAATTATGTATAAAACTCGATAATATTCCTTGTAAACTTCCCTCTAATCGGAGAATATCTAGCTACTCCAATGCCGTATTTAAGTAGCATAGTATACATTTAACCTATTTATCAATTTTTATCTCATTAGTTTTTCATTTCTATTTAGTTAAAACACATACACGATTATGCTGAGGAAACATCTCTGGAAATTGATTAAGAAAAAATTAAAAATTCAGAAAAACCATAAACTTTATAGTTTTTAACTTTTCTGTCCTTGACGGAAACGCATTGCCACATTCCAGCATTCAGTTACAACACTATGCCAAGGTATTAGAGTTTCCATTTCGATTCCAACTTGTCCATCGGTTGCAGCAAATAGCATTTTCGCCGTCTTAACCTCTTCCTGTGCTTCCTTAACTCGCAAAAGCAAGTCTGACTGCTCTTGCTTACTCATAAACTCCACACGTTCCGTTTCCAAAAAGTCACGCGATCGCGCAAACCAATATTGAAAATCCTCTAACAAGGGTTGTAATACCGTTCTGAGTAACTCAGGTTCTGGCAAATTAGAGTTCTGCATAAATGAGAAGCATACTTCCTACTCTATTACTAATGTTAATTTTTTTTACTATTCTTAATAATTTAGCAGCATACGTGACAATTAAGTAGGTTTTTTTGTTACACAAGCTACATATTCATTATACAAATATTAGAAAGGGTTTGTACAGACCTGAAAGGAATAGTTCAAGGGACTTTAGCAGTTTTAAGCTGAAACTTTATTTAAATCCTATCTAAGTATTAAATTGGTAAAAATACCAATTTTCGGGTATTACAAGCAATTTAGTTCAAATCTTAACACCTCTCATTTTTGGTACTTGAGTAATTTTTTCTCATTTTTGGGCGATACGCCTTTGGCGTTAAGCTTTGCTTATCGTTACAGCGAAGTGAAATTTTTATGGCTAAATCTATGAAGGTTAGAATTTTAAAGCTATCATTACAGGAAATTAAAATCAATTCGATTTCATAATTCAATTTATAAATATTTAGATTGTATTGCTCAATGCATCCTGAGAAAGAGATGTGCGATATGCCCTCTAGATATCGCGACGAAAACCCAAAATCTATCCTATCCTTTGGATGCTGCTGTATACTTCTTTCCCACGAAGCGAAAAACTGGTTAATGAGTTTATTTAGATGTAAATCCAGATGCAAGCATATCCCAATGCTATATTTAACGTGAGTATCTGTCCCGTTCGGAAGCTGGGAGTTTGGAAGCCCCGTCTTTTTAAAGCGGGGAAGAAAAACGACTCAAGCGGATTTATCCGCAATCAAAAATGCTAGGATAATACCAGCAAGTAGGAATAACCATCTACGTTATGAAACATCCTAGTAAGGCGAAATCCCTGATTTACCTCGTACCTGTACAAGTTACAGCCCTGGGTGAACAAGTAATGGCAGGATGTTGAGCGTACCGAACTGGCGAAAGTGATGGACGTAGAATCGCAAAAATGGTAGAAGTAAGGGCAATTGCAGCATCTTTTAAGATAGTTGCTTTGAGTGTCTAGGAGGATATTTGACTATCCCTTTTAAGCAAGTCTTAAAGAATTTGCCTCTCTACCCTTCGGGAACGTTTCACGAACAGAGGGCAGAGTGTCAAGAGTAATTTTATAGCTTCGCCAAAGGTTCGGCAGCCGATGTCGCCAAATTTATCCCCCAACAATCAGAACAAACCGAACAATAAGTCGAAAAAATGTATTTACCGCGCACCAGCGAATCGGAAAATTTAAAGAAAATTCGCCACACGACATCGCATGTAATGGCGATGGCTGTACAAAAGCTTTTCCCCAAAGCGCAAGTTACAATTGGTCCTTGGATAGAAAATGGTTTTTATTACGATTTTGATAATCCCGAACCATTCACCGACAAGGATTTAAAAGCCATCTATAAGGAGATGGTAAAAATTATCAATCGCAAATTGCCAGTAACCCGCGAAGAAGTTAGTCGGGAAGAAGCGAAAAAACGGATTCAGGCAATCAATGAATCTTACAAGCTAGAAATTTTAGAGGATATCAAAACAGAACCGATTACAATTTATCATTTGGGCGACCAATGGTGGGATTTATGTGCTGGACCCCACGTTGAGAATACAGGAGATTTGAATCCAAAAGCGATCGCACTTGAAAGTCTTGCGGGTGCATATTGGCGTGGGGATGAAAATAAGGCACAATTACAGCGTATCTATGGAACCGCTTGGGAATCTCCCGAACAATTGGAGGAATATAAGCGACGTAAGGAAGAAGCACAACGGCGCGACCACCGTAAACTAGGTAAAGAATTAGGATTATTTATATTTTCCGATTTAGTTGGACCTGGTTTACCTTTGTGGACTCCCAAAGGTACTTTATTGCGGAGTCTGTTAGAGGATTTTCTCAAGCAGGAGCAGGTGAAACGCGGATATTTGCCAGTTGTGACTCCTCACCTTGGTCGGGTAGATTTATTTAAGACTTCGGGACATTGGCAGAAATATAAAGAAGACCTTTTCCCGATGATGGCTGAGAATGAGGAAGCTAAGGAAAAGGAACAAGGCTTTGTTCTCAAAGCGATGAATTGTCCTTTTCATATCCAGATATATAAAAGCGAACTCCGCTCCTATCGGGAATTACCGTTACGTTATGCTGAATTTGGGACGGTATATCGTTACGAACAATCAGGGGAATTGGGTGGTTTGACCAGAGTACGGGGTTTTACTCAAGATGATGCACATTTATTTATTACACCCG
The DNA here is from genome assembly GCA_012034595.1 of Calothrix sp. CSU_2_0. GTDB lineage: Bacteria > Cyanobacteriota > Cyanobacteriia > Cyanobacteriales > Nostocaceae > Brunnivagina. Next base: position 3,522 of record JAAUPE010000262.1, read on the forward strand.
AACAACTTGATGATGAGTTTTTAAAGGTAGTTGATTTAATCTTGTCAGTAATTAAGAGTTTGAAACTCGACAGCAATTTTCAAGCCAGATTAAGTTTCCGCGATCGCACTAGTGATAAATATTTAGGTTCTGATGAAGCTTGGGATAAAGCCGAAGGAGCTATTCGTCGGGCTGTGGAAACCCTGGGAATGAATCATTTTGAAGGCATTGGGGAAGCGGCATTTTACGGTCCCAAGTTAGATTTTATCGTTAAAGATGCTTTGGAGCGGGAATGGCAATTAGGAACGGTGCAGGTTGACTATACTCTTCCCGAACGTTTTGATTTGGAATATGTTGCCGAAGATGGTACTCGTCAACGTCCAATAATGATTCATCGTGCCCCATTTGGTTCGTTAGAAAGACTAATTGGGATTTTAATTGAAGAATATGCGGGTGATTTTCCCTTGTGGTTAGCACCAGTACAGGCGAAATTATTACCAGTTAGCGACCAATTTTTAGATTATGCCAAGGAAGTTGCTACGAAAATGCTGGCTATGGGGATTCGTGCGGAAGTCGATACTAGTGGAGACAGACTTGGTAAACTAATTCGCAATGCCGAGAAAGAGAAAATTCCCGTCATGGCTGTAGTTGGTGCTAAGGAAGTGGAAACCAATACTTTGAGTATTCGTACCCGTGCTTCTGGGGAATTGGGAAGCGTTGATGTGACTGAAGTGGTAGAGAAAATGAGGAATGCGTTAGCGAAGCTTTCCGAAGGAATCGCATCTTTTGAGAATTATTAAGTGTTAATCAAAAATCCGGTATTCAACACACCGGGTTTTTAATTACAAGTATATTTGTTTGCTTTATTCAAAAATAAAAACCCGACTTTTTTCAAAGTAAATACTTACGTCCAGAAAATTTAAGTTCAAATAATTACAAAAAATTTTAAGATTCCCAACTAGATTGAATTACCAGGACAAACGAATTAAACCGAGACTATTTGATGGGAATATGAATTGCGAAGTTTAGTACGCACATTCATCAAAAGTTTACCAAGATGATTTTGACCGCTTTTATCGACACCACAACCCCAAAAATAATCACAGGGAGAATCCTCAACAAGTGTTTGCTCACCAGTCTCAAACAAGACTTTGCGGATATCAGTGTGGGTACGAAACTTTTGTAAAACAGCTTTTTGCATCACGTGAATTTTCACCCGATCCCAATCTGGACGCAGAATGCGATCGCAATTACGTCCCAATGCTGCGGCAATTTCTGGAGTGTTGGCTGCATGTATTATTGGGATGATATATTCGTCAACACTACCGACGAACTTTTGCGCTTGGTAATAATGCTCAACTGTAGTCCAAAAAACTCCCTCCATCTTGATTCCGTGGGGAGAAAAGTTCGAGAAACAACCATAAGGGTCGCAAGCTTTGTAAAAATAGATTGTCATTTGTAAATTGTTGTAGTTATTTTGCTAAGAATTTTGTCAAAAACTATATTGTATTTCCAATATTTATCATGCCTGTAGAGATTTGCAGAAACTATTTGTCTTCAGATAGAGGATTGGGAAGAGAAAATAGTTCTATCGTTTGGCAAAAGTCTGTCACCAAGGGTAATTATGGAAGCAAAACAGCAAATCAAGGGAAATTCCCAACTTTTAATCGCATCTGGAATTTTTCTTGGATTAGGTTTTGGTGGCTTTTTTGATGGTATAGTTCTGCATCAGATTTTGCAGTGGCATCATATGTTAAGCAACATTAAACCCTTGTCAACAGAAACTAATATCAATGTCAGTAATATTGATTTAAATATGGTTTGGGACGGTTTATTTCATGCTTTTGATTTTGTGCTGACAGTTATAGGTGTGATTTTGCTTTGGTTTGCAGGGAAAAAAGATGATATAACTTGGTCAGAAAATACTTTTTTTGGCTCCATAATTATCGGTGTAGGATTATTTGATTTTGTCGAAGGTATTATCGACCATCAAATCCTGGGAATTCACCACGTTAAACCCGGAGTCAATCAATCTGCTTGGGATATGGGGTTTTTAGCATTAGGTGCATCATTGATTGCGATCGGTTGGATTGTGCAGAAGAAGGGATTGAGGGAATAAAATTTTGCTTGATATTTGCTAGGTAGTTGCGCGAACCTGTGGGTGTTTGCAAACAACTAGTGATTTTAGAGTCTAGATTGTTAGCTCTAGCTCAGTTTCAGCGTTTTGTACCGACTTCGAGATGAGCGCAAGATTGGAAAGCTTCACTCTGTATAGGTTTGAGTATTTTTTAATCAAGCTGCTCTTGACAAGCGATCGCCTGAAACAGTATTTTAGATTTTATTAACGCAAATGTACCTTGAAAACTAAATACAGCAAGCATTCTGAATCGAGCGATCGCAATTCAAAATAATCCCTATCAGGGATTGAAACCCCGCAAAAATTAGCGCGATTAATAAGATACCTTTATCGCAATTCAAAATAATCCCTATCAGGGATTGAAACTCTGATATCTTCGATAGAT
>JAAUPE010000075.1 GCA_012034595.1 Calothrix sp. CSU_2_0
GGCGAAGCTTGCGCGACGTAAGTCGTTCGCAAATCATTTACTGAGAGCGAATGTCGATTCGGAACCATAAATCTGTAAAACCAAAAAACCAGATATATGGTTTAGTTCAATGAATTATCTATTACTACCTATAAATATTATTGGGATGCATACTTTTCAAGTAAGCAATTGCAGCTTCGCTAAAAGAATGATCTTGTAAGATGTGTGCGAATTTCTAACTCTACTGAATCCCTCAACCACACTCCAATCACAAAGGAAGAGAGATAAGTTAATCCTGATACAGCGAATTGGACACTTCGGTATTTAGGCAAGTTAAAGTAATAAAGAGTGATTCCTTTTTTACCGAAAATACCCCCCGTAAAGTAAGTGACTCGGCAGCGTCTTGGATGTAAAACTATGCTTAATCAATAACCCGATGGAACCATTTGATAAGAAAGAACTTAGCGAACGCGACATTTGTACCAAATACATCACACCTGCCATCGTAAATAAAGCCGGTTGGGATTTACACACTCAAATCCGTGAAGAAGTTTATTTTACCAAGGGTCGCGTGTACGTGAAGGGGAAAATGGTCAGTCGGGGTAAAGCTAAGTTTGCCGACTACATCCTTTATTACAAACCCAATATTCCCATCGCAGTAATTGAAGCTAAGGACAATAATCATCCCGTGGGTGGGGGAATGCAGCAAGCATTAGATTATGCTGAAATCCTCGATTTGCAATTTGTTTACTCGTCAAATGGGGATGCGTTTATTGAGTGCGATCGCACTATCTCTCAAGGTATGATAGAACGGGAAATTCCCCTTGATGCTTTCCCATCTCCAAAGGAATTATGGCAACGCTACTGCGCTTGGAAAGGTATCGATAGTGGGATTGAAGCCATTGTTACTCAAGATTATTACGACGATGGAACTGGTAAAAAACCCCGCTACTATCAAGAAATTGCCATCAACCGGACAATCGAAGCCATAGCGTTAGCGTCTCATACAGAACCTAACGCTATCGGAGAAGAGAAGCGCTGCGGCGTTTCGCCGAACGCTAAAGGACAAAACCGCGTACTCTTGGTAATGGCAACGGGTACAGGGAAAACCTACACCGCATTTCAGATTATTTGGCGGTTGTGGAAATCCAAAACCAAAAAGCGGATATTATTTCTAGCTGACCGCAATATTTTAGTCGATCAAGCTAAAACCAATGACTTTAAACCCTTTGGTTCGGCTATGACTAAAATTAAAAAACGTCAGGTAGATAAATCCTATGAAATTTATTTGAGTCTTTATCAAGCGGTGACGGGTACGGAAGAAGAGAGCAATATCTACAAGCAGTTCTCACGGGATTTCTTTGATTTAATCGTGGTGGACGAATGTCACCGGGGAAGTGCGGCAAATGATTCGGCATGGCGCGAGATTCTGGACTATTTTTCATCAGCTACTCAAATCGGTTTAACCGCCACACCCAGAGAAACCGAAGAAGTTAGCAATATAGATTACTTTGGCGAACCCATTTATACTTATTCCCTCAAACAAGGTATCGAAGATGGTTTCCTCGCACCGTATAAAGTAATCCGGGTTGATATTGATAAAGATTTGGAGGGATGGCAACCCGCACCAGGACAACTTGATAGATATAATCAACTGATAGAAGATCGGGTTTACGACCAAAGGGATATCAATAGAAACCTGGTAATCGAAGAACGGGATATATTAGTTGCCCAACGTATAAGTGAGTTTCTCAAAGCTAGCGATCGCTATTCTAAAACAATCGTGTTTTGTGAAGATATTGACCATGCCGAGAGAATGCGCCGTGCTTTGGTTAATGAAAATTCCGATTTAGTGGCGCAAAATCGCAAGTATGTGATGCGAATTACTGGGGATAGTCCAGAAGGGAAAGCCGAATTAGATAATTTTATCCTCCCCGAAAGTCAATACCCTGTCATTGTCACCACTTCCAAATTAATGACAACTGGGGTAGATGCTCAAACCTGTAAATTAATTGTCCTTGACCGTAATATTGGATCGATGACCGAATTTAAGCAAATAATCGGTCGGGGAACGCGGATTAATGAAGATTTTGGGAAAAATTATTTTACGATCATCGATTTCAAGCAAGCCACCAGGCTGTTTGCCGACCCCGATTTTGATGGCGACCCGGTACAAATATTTGAACCACCTGCGGGTGAACCTCCCATACCGCCAGATGATGGGGATGATAGCACACCAGATGACGCAGAAGTTATTATCGACCCACTACCACCACCGCGAGGGGGAAGACGCACCAAGTATGTAGTAAATGGTGTGGATGTATCAATTAGTGGGGAACGGGTGCAGTATTTTGGTAAAGATGGCAAGCTAATTACCGAATCAATCAAGGACTACACCCGCAAAACCGTATATCAAGAATTTGCCACCCTCGATGATTTTCTCAAACGCTGGAGTGCGGCAGAAAGGAAAGATGCCATTATTCAAGAATTGCTAGACCAAGGGGTTTTATTGGAAGCACTAGCAGCAGAAGTCGGGCAAGATTTTGACCCCTTCGATTTAATCTGTCACGTTGCCTTTGACCAACCAGCATTAAGCCGTCGGGAACGTGCCCAACAAGTTAAAAACCGCAATTATTTGAGTAAATATGGCGAAAAAGCTCGTGCAGTTATTGATGCGCTTTTGGATAAATATGCCGATGAGGGTATCGAGAATATTGAAGATATTAACGTTTTGAAGGTTAAGCCAATTAGCGAATTGGGTACGCCGATGGAAGTTATTAAATTATTTGGTAGCAAACAAAAATACCAAGAAACCCTGCAAGAGCTAAAAGCGCAACTATATATGGCATCGTAGAGGGTGAGTCAGTTAGCCAGTTAGCCAGTTAGCCAGTTGATTTTTAAGGCATCCAGCAGCTATCCAGTAGCCAAGTTAGCCAGGGATTGAAAATCCCTGTCTAATAGCTAAAGTCCTCTGGAAGAGGACTAGAGAAATGGGTTTATTTTGGGGTTTGATGCTATTTTAGCAATCGTCTTTAGACGATTTGAGCTATGAGACGGGGGTTTTAACCCTCGGATTCTTTGGGGCTAGGAAAATGGGTTGATTTTGGAGTTTAGTGTTTAAATTTTAGCGATCGCATTCACAGAATTTGGGCTATAAGACGGGGATTTTAACCCTCGGATTCTTTGGGCTGGGAGAATATTTTTGGCTGTACTATATCTTTGCGACCCAAAGGTGGTTAAAATGTTGTGTTTGCTTGTAGTCCAAATGCAAAAGTAAGGGAAAAATGTCAATTAGCACCACAGTTAAAGCCATTCAGGACATCATGCGGAAAGACGCAGGGGTAGACGGTGATGCCCAACGCATCAGCCAGATGGTCTGGATGATTTTCCTGAAGATTTTTGACGACCGTGAGGCGGAATGGGAAATCATGGAGGATGATTATAAATCTCCGATTCCCGAAGCATTGCGGTGGCGCAATTGGGCTGCTTTCCAGCTTCAATTCGTAGCAAAGAAACTGCCGACCTTTTCTTGATACTAATTACACACTTGATAGAGGATAGCATCGACTCATTAAAAAAACAGGGGAGAGGTGGAATTGTATTACCAGATGGGACGCTATTTGGGGAAAATCAAAAAAAATCTCGCCTCAAGGAAAAGCTGCTGGAAGAATGCAACTTACATACCATAGTGCGATTGCCCAATGGGGTGTTTAAACCTTATACGGGTATTAAAACAAACTTGCTATTCTTTACGAAGGGAGAACCTACCAAGGAGATTTGGTACTACGAACATCCCTATCCACCAGGTTATAAGTCATACAACAAAACCAAACCAATTCGCATTGAAGAATTTGAAGTAGAAAAGGCTTGGTGGTATAACCGGGAGGAAAATGAATTCGCTTGGAAGGTGTCGGTAGAAGATATTAAAAATAATGGTTATAACCTTGATATCAAAAATCCCCACAAGATTGATGTTGAGCATGGGGATTTAGAAGAAATGTTAGGAGAATATCAGCAACTTTTGGATGAATTAGGGGAAACACGTTTGACTCTCAAACAGGAATTAATGGCTGCACTTGGGGGTGAAGGTGTATGAAGTTGGAGACGTTTTTTAATAATTTTGATTTGTTGGCAGATGCACCGAATGGGGTGCAGAAGTTGCGGGAATTAATATTGCAATTGGCGGTAATGGGGAAGCTTGTACCGCAAGATAAAAATGATGAACCCGCGTCGGTTTTGTTGGAGAAGGTTAAGGCAGAGAAAGAGAAATTAGTTAAAGAAAAGAAACTGAAGAAATCTACTCCATTAAAGCCAATTGAAAAAGATGAAGAGCCACATATGGTTCCTAAAACCTGGGAATGGAAGAAAACAGAAGAGTTATGTTTTGTTACAAAATTAGCTGGCTTTGAGTATACAAAATATTTAGTCCTTAGCGAACATGGTGAAGTTCCCGTAATTCGGGCACAAAATGTAAAGTTGAATAATATTGACGATACTAATCTACGCTTTATTGACTTAAAAACATCTCTATTACTAGAACGTAGTGCTTTAACAAAAACCGCTATATTAATGACATTCATTGGCGCTGGAATTGGAGATGTAGCGATTTTTAGAGCAAAGGAAAGATGGCATTTAGCTCCGAATGTAGCAAAATTGGAACCATTTAATAACTATGGTGAAAAATTAGATATAAAATATCTTCTAATTTTTTTGATGTCAGCAACTGGGAGGTTTGAGATTTTCAAGCATAGGAAATCTACTGCTCAACCTAGTTTATCAATGGAAACTATCAGAGATATTAATATTGCAATTCCCCCACTAGCCGAACAAAAACGCATTGTTGCCAAAGTAGATGAATTGATGGTGATGTGCGATCGCATCTCGTCACGGCAGCAACAAAAACGTGAAACCCGCATACTAATCAACAACGCTGCCATAGGACAGCTACTCACTGCCCGCGAACCAGAAGTATTCAACAAAAGCTGGCAGCACATTTGCAACAACTTCGACCTGCTTTATAGTACCCCCGATAATATTGGTAAGCTACGCCAAGCAATTCTTCAACTCGCTGTGCAGGGTAAGCTTGTACCGCAAGATGAAAATGATGAACCTGCTTCGGTGTTGCTGGAGAAGATTCGGGTTGAGAAAGAGCAATTGGTTAAGGAAGGAAAGATTAAGAAACGCTTTCACTGAAAATGAGTTGAATGCACTAATTGATGAGTATTTAAGTAAATTAGGCTCGGTAGGTCGTACCCGCATCTACGAAGCTGCTGCAATTGCTTTTTATCATCAGCAATCGACTACTCCTGTTATCCAAACTCTACTGTGTGATGACGCTCCACAGTTTAAGTTAATAACGTCGGATTTAGCTTTGTGTTGGGTGCATGAGGGACGGCATTATAAAAAGTTAAGTCCATTTGTTGCCTGCCACCAAAAGATTCTAGATGACTTTTAAAAAAAATTCTGGATATACTACCGAAAATTATTAGCTTACCGAGAATCTCCCAGTCACGATAAATCTTCAGAACTTAGGTTGGAATTTTGGGCACTTTTTAGTGAAGAAACTGGTTATGAGCAGTTAGATGAGCGAAAGCGATTAACTTTTGCGAAAGCTGAAGAGTTGCTTCTTGTTTTGGAGCATCCAGAATTACCCTTGCATAACAATCCTGCGGAGTTGGCTGCTAGGACTATGGTTCAGCGACGAAGGATTAGCTATGCTACCCAAACCGAACAGGGTACAAAGGCATGGGATATTTTTATGTCCCTTGTTGCAACTACTCGTAAATTGAGTATCAGCTTTTTTGAATATATTCGCGATCGCATTTCTTTGATAGGGAATATCCCATCTTTAGGAAGTATTATTCGGGAGAAATCTTCGCTTAATCCGTTTGGTTGGTCGTGGTAGCCAGAATAACTCCTTACCCCGAAATATTGATGGGATACATTTCCTTCATAAGGCGGTTAATAATGAATGCTCACGAAATTTTTTGAGAGCAAGAGCTTCTGGAACATCTAGCAATATGCCAAAAATAAACCAAGCAACTGTAAATAGCTTACCAATTCCCTTACCTCCATTAGCTGAACAGCGTCGCATTATTACCAAGCTAAACCAACTAATGTCCCTATGCGACGAACTAGAAACTAAACTTACCCAATCAGTAACCGACAGCGAAAAATTAATGGAAGCAGCAGTGCGTCAAATATTAGCCGCAAACAGCACCAAAACAGATAAACATGAATCCACCCTTCTAGAAACTATCCCCGCAGAAACTACCAAACTAGAAACCAAAACTGCCAAACGACATAATAAAAAAACGCAAGGGCAAGATGAGGAAGCAGTGCAGCTAAATCTACCACTGTTTTAAGATACAAGGTTGCATTGCAACACCTAAACAAACTTTTATATGATAAAAACAACAGGTTTTCGTAATCTATCTACCTACCATTACGGATAACAACACTAATTTGACCATTTCAAGTTTGTAATAAAAATAATACAGTATATTTGGCATCTAAACGAGTAAGTAAATATTATTGAAAGTTTCTAATATTTTTATATGAATTTTATGGATTATACTTTATCTAATGCTCCAGAATATGTAATTACAAATATAAGAACAGTCATTCGTTTATGGACACAACGATTTAATTTGATTAATAAATTTGAGATTGGGACTTACAGCCGCCATCTATTACTAATAATTTCAGATTTATATGAAGAAATTAAAAATAATAAAAAGTTTTTTAATAGTAATCAATATGGTAAAAAGTTTTTTGAGATTCAGATATCTAGCTATTGTGGCTCAAAAAATAAAACTATCAAGTTAGACAACTTAAAACAAAAATGGACAACAGAAGTAAATCAAGAGCTATCTTTTATTAAAGAAGCTTTATCTCACGATAATAAGGTGGGTGGGAAGTTTGGTTTAGAAGACATACCGTTACTTCTTCAATGTGTAGAAGAAAAAATTACATCAACAGATAGTCTAGAAACTGCTATACAACTTCTAGCAGACACAATATTTGAAGAACAACCAACAATTGAATTACTTGAATTTTTAGTTGATACAATAATTTTACTTTTTAACAGACAAGGCTTATTAGCTATAGAGCGCTTGCTTGAATATCAATTTGAAATGGTTGAAGATATTTATAATAATGGTGAAGGCAAGCTTTATCCAAAAATTTGGGGTGCATCTAGACAAAATGGCAAGTCAATTGAAGAATATACAAAAGAACTTGATTTATATTATGAAAATTTAACTGTTAGGGATAGACTTCTTTTTTTGAAAGAGATTTATTGTCGAGAACATGAAAAATTTCAAATTATATTTAATACAACAGGGTTGAAGTTGGTCAGTAGTTTTTATATTGGAGATGTTCATTTTTATAATCCAGTTAAAGATGGAAAATATATTAAAGAGGCTGAATTTTCAAATTTTGAAGATTCAGAATGTTGTATCGCAGTCAAAGTACAAGGTGCGGATAGTAGCTCGATGAAGATTCAAGCTAAACACATGGCTGAAAGGGCACTAGCTGGTTTATCGATAAGAGGTAAACAAGAACAAGCAATTACTCTGTCAACAAACTTTTTAATGTGCGATGATGAAGGGAAAATGCAGGGATTTGCGTTTTCTGCACCAAAACCTAATTCACCTTTGAACCCAAATAATAGCTCTGATTCTCAAAATTACTACTCAAGGTTAGGTAAATGGATATCTGCTGGTAATAAATGTAATCCAAGTGTATCAAAATGGCTTTCATCTATTGAGTTACGAAGAAAAGCAACTGAATCTTCAGACAGTTCTAAAGAGCTATTAGATTCTTGGTTTTCTGTTGAAAAATTTTCTGAAGAATCTAAAAATATTTCGATAAGGGTTCCCGAACCTTCAGATGATGTCAAAAAAATTCCTCATATTAAAGAAACTTTAAATTCATGGATTGGAGATGAAAATCTTAAAAGCATACAGTTAATACTTGTGTTTTGTGAGTTAAGATTTCAAATAATAAATGAACTGAATAACAGTGCTTTAAAATTTTGTGATTCAATGAAAGGATATCGTCCTGATGAAGTCAAAATATCAGAATATATCCCGCAAGATTTATTTGAGCAAATCTATTCAGATGAAGATAGTAAGCTGAATATACAAAAATTTTTAGAAAAGTTAGGTGAAATTAAACAGAGGCTAGAAGATGCTAGAATAGAAATTCCATTTTATATTAAAAAAGCATATGATATCTTCTATTCCAATAATTGTTGCGAAAAATATTTGTTTGAAAAGATTTATGAATTAAAGGATGATATTTATAATGTTTATAGAATACGCAATATGCTTGTGCATTCAAGTGGAACCCAAAGCAAACTTTTAGATTATTACTCACAGCGCATTAGAGAGTATAGTTTTTCTTTTTTACAACTTTTGGGTAATAAATTATTTGAAACATCTGAAGATAGCGAAATTAAATCATTAGAGTCTTATTTGAGAGAGATAATTCTTGATTCAAATATAGCTTTAGAGGCAGTAAAAGAAAATCAAATGAATAAATTTATAAAAATGTTTTTTGAAGGTTAATTCTAATAATAACTTAATCAATAGTGATAGAGCTATGTCTAACTCTATGCGGAGACATCTTCTTAGAAATTCCAGCTTTTTTGCATAACCCATCAACCAACCGCCGAATTGCGCTTCCCCTTCACTTTTACTAAACCTAAGACCTATAGCAAATTGCGTTCAGTGTGAAGACTGAACGCAATTTAGTTATTAGTCCTCCTTACGAACACCCTTAAAAGGTTCACCATTCTGCTTTACGTCCATAAACTCTCCGGTTTCAGCATTACGCTTTACCCATTGTTCGGTCACAGGGTTGTAAGTTTGGCTACGTTTGTCCACAGCACCACGGCGATAACCGTTACCTGTATTCTTTGCCATATCTTTATCGTCTCCTTAAGACTAATGTAAAACTACTTTGACATTTTCTATTATAATTAAGAAAAATACTGTCAACAACTTTGACTTTTTTTTGAACACCTTTAGCGATGCTCCGTTAGGAGCCGCTACGCTAACGCAGGAAAGAATCAGCCATGAAAGAGATGATTGCTGCGAACCTGATCCGCTACCGTAAAAGTCTGGGCTTGTCTCAAGAGCAACTTGCAGAACAAGCCGGGGTAACTCGCCAGAGCATCAACAACTACGAGAACGCCAAAACTTTACCAGACAGCAAAATTCTCTCTGCTCTGGCGAGTGTTTTGGGCATTACACTCGATGACTTGCTACGCTCACAAGGTAAAGGGCTACCCAACTTCCGGTTCCGCGCTCATGTTTCCTTTGACAAAAGTCCCCAGTTTGCAGCCCAAGTTCTACGAATGCTGCAAACTTATAACGCCCTAGAACAAGCCGTTGGCTTACCAACCTACACCCCAGAAAGTACACCTTGCCATCAAGTAGAAGGCAACGAAAAGCACATTCAGACAATAGCTGCTCTATTTCGCCACCGTTTGGGATTGGGGGATGCTCCTATTGTCAACCTGTTTCAATCTGTGGAAGAAATTGGCTTAAAAGTTTTACGCCAGTCGATTCCAATAAAAGGTTTCTTTGGTCTAAGTGCCTGTAGTGATATCGAAGGTGCTTTTGTCTTGGTAAACACCCACGATGTAACTATTGAACGTGAATTATTTACCTTGGCACATGAGATTGGACACCTGATTTTCCACCGAGTCGAGTATCAAGATACTTTAATTGAGGAGGGAACTAAAGAAGAAGAAAAAGCACGAGAGAAAGTAGCTAATTATTTTGCAGGTCATCTGCTTGTCCCCCAAGCTGAATTTGAGCGGATATATACCCAAACGAAGGATATTGTTAAACTCAAACGGCATTTTCGGGTAAGTTACCAGGTAATTTTGAACCGTTTAGCAGAAATGAAAATTATTGATTACGCCAAAGAGAAAGCCAAAATCTGTGCAATTTATAAAAAGCACTCCGGAGGGGCATCTCTTCAAAATTCAATGGAATTACCACCAGCCCTTGACAATAAGGAATTTCCAGAAAATGAACGATATGAATACCTGATTTGGGATGCCTTAAAATTAGCCAAAATTTCCGAAATGAAGGCTGCGGAGCTTCTCAATCTAACCGTTGAGCAACTGCGGGTGCATCGTCAAGAAAGAGAGGTTTATGCAGTCGTTTAACGGAACAATTCTCGACGCAACCGCACTGATTGATTTTTGTTGCCTAAACGAGTGGGGGTGGTTACAACAGCACTATAGCCCGTTGTACATTGCCCAAGAAGTTCTGGACTCAGATCAACTGGAACTTCCCACTCGTGAAGCCGCAAAAACTTACCTAACAGCGCTCAATCTCTCAACAGAGGAAATGTTCGCCAGTTTTCTAGAATTTGGCGCAAGAGAACCTCTTTTGAGTGCCGCAGACCGTTCTACAATTGCCATTGCCCGTCATCAGTTGCTTATTTGTGCCAGTGATGACGGGCTAGTTGTTGAAACTTGTAAAGCATACAGCATTGCCTATACCAGAACACTGCGATTATTCGGTGAGATGGTAGAAACTAAACACAAAACAGTAATAGAGGTGACGGCAATGGCTGATACATTAATCAAGGAGCGAGGTAAACACATTTCTCCCAAAGTTTTAGCAGACTGGAAGCAAGGATTACAACAAGATGACATCTTGTAACTTAGATGTTATGGCAAGTCAATTTCTTCAAATAGTTCTCGCGCTTCTTCCCAAAACATGCTTGGATTTGATGTAGATGCTTGCATATGTCCATGCTTATTCCCGTTTTTCTATTTTGACAAGCAAATATCCATCTGTTCCATTTTTGAACTGAAACATTACTCTGTTTGCCTTGTCTGCTATTACTCTTGTACCATACTACGTACTACCAAAAGAGTCGCACCCATATAATTTTCAGACTATTAATAGCTTTAAAATCCGACTGTTTTAGTTTTGAATATTAAATACCATAATAACCATATTTTGAATGTATCTTGGATGTTCAGCTATTGCTATACGTCTAAAACCATATCTTTTATAATATAGTTCTAAAGTAGGATTATCCATAACACAGTCTAAATATATTTTTTGAATACAATTATTAGCGGCAGTTTTAATTACTTTTAAAATAACTTTTCTACCTATAAAGTTCGTTTTTTGTAGATTAGTAATTGGTGAGGGTAGCGAACACGGTACGCATATTGCGGGAATTATTGCAGCAACACAGAATAACGGCATTGGGATTGATGGTATTAACAACAAAGCTCCAATTTATGTGTCGCGTGCTATTGGTTCTGGAAATTGGGCGCAAGCATTGATTGACGATGTGGATGCAATAAAGCTTTCGGGACAGCCGAATGGGATAGTAAACCTTGCTTTGGATTTAACACAAGTAAACCCCGACGGCACGGTAACAACACGCTACGAACTAACACCCGCAGAACGACAAGCCTTAGAATATGCCCGTCAAAATCGCGTTTTGATTGTTGTAGCAGCGGGTAATGATGGTGGTGTCATGTCGGGATTAGGGCAATCTTCCCAGGAGTTTGACAATATTATTACCGTTGGGGCAGCAAATGGATTCCAAATAGCACCTTATTCTAGTTATGGCTACGGTTTAAATATTTTAGCTCCCGGTGGGACAACTGAGAATCCAGTATTATCTACTGTGGGTGAAGGTGTAGGTACGATGGCTGGTACTTCTGTTGCTACTACTTTTGTAACGGGTGCAGCTTCTAATGTCTGGGCAGAAAACCCGAATTTGAGCTATCGCCAGGTGATTGAAATTTTAAAGGATAGCGCGACGGATTTAAATACTCCTGGTTGGGATATACAAACTGGGTCAGGTTTATTAAATACTCAAGCTGCGGTGGAGTTGGCAAAAACAACTACTCCACAACCTTACAACAGTGCGCCTGTTGAAGTTGTTGATCAATGGAGTGGAGAGGGTGAAGTTACACCCCAAGAACGAGCAGCAAATAGAGGATATACAATTCGACCAGGTGATACGCTGTGGGATATCGCTGCGGCTCAATTAGGAAATCCCAATCGCTGGACTGAAATCACTAGGGCTAATGGTTCAACTTTTACCTCAGACGAAGCTCGGAAAATTCAACCGGGAAGTACAGTTTATCTTCCACTACCAAATAATGCTGGTGGTGGAAGTAACAATTTTGGCGGTGGTAGCTTAAACTTTAGCTTGGGTCAGATTCTTGGCGTTGTCCCATCATCGATTCGTTCTTATGCTCAGAATTCCATTCCTCTTATCATAGCTGAAGCCCAAAGAAGTGGTATTACTGACCCCGCAAAAATAGCTTATATTTTGGCTACAGCACAGCAAGAATCCCTCTTAGGCAAGTATATGTATGAACTGGCTTCTGGGGATGCATATGAAGGAAGAAGAGATTTGGGTAATACTCAACCTGGAGATGGGAGACGCTATAAAGGACGCGGTTTCGTGCAAATTACAGGTCGGAATAATTATGCCAATTGGTCGCGGCGATTAGGTATAGATTTAATCAACAATCCAGATTTAGCGGCTGACCCTGCGATCGCTGCCAAGATTCTTGTTCAAGGAATGCGTGATGGCTCTTTTACAGGCGTAGGACTGGGTAATTATATCAATGGCTCGCGCCAAGATTTTTACAACGCTAGACGAATTGTAAATGGGACAGATAAAGCGAGTTACATCGCTACACTTGCGGCAAATTTCTGGAATGTTCTTCGCAGCACCACTATTACCAATACTCCAGTGTCTAATCTTCCGACTACTGGTTATCGTAGCTACTATGTGCGCCCAGGTGATACACCGTCGGGAATTGCGTTGAGAGAGTTAGGAAATGCCGCACGTTGGCGGGAAATATTGAAGAAAGATAATAATATTTTAAGCGATTGGGATACGCGGAATTTACAGGTGGGGCAGTTGTTACGGTTGCCGTTTGGGTATCAGACTGGTGGGAATAATGGTAAAAATACATCTGGCAGTGGCAATAATAATTCTGGTTTAGCAATAACTAAACCAATTAAAAATTCACCTGGGGAAGGTGCTAATTATTCTCAGCCACCTATTCAATTAATAACTGATTGGGGTCCTATTAACACCGACCCAGATTTTGGATTAGCATCTCGCATACTTCCTGATGGAGGTGCTGGTGAGTATAATTCTAATGAAAACCTTTTTGATCTTTTAAGAGCAGGAGTTATTAAAGAATATATAGCTGCTGCTTTGATTACTGGTGCAGTTATTTCAGGTAAGACAGATGCAGCTTCCCATTTATATCATTATGTTGGTAATACAGGAAAAGATTATAAAGTTTCTGTTGACACAATGCTTCGTGACATGCCCAAATTCCAGGAAGCTTTCCAAGACAAAATTAGAGATGCAATGAGGGAAGCACAATCTCGCATTCAAAAAAGCGATAAAACTAAGTCAATAAAATTCTCTTTAGAAAGTTCATGGAATCTTAACTCAAAGTTTTATGCTGATGAAAGTGATAACTGGTTTTATGCGATGGGTGGGTTTTATGACAGATATACCGCTCTTGTTGAGACAAAACCTCTTGCTAATGGAGATGTTACCATCCAAATGACAACGAAACTACATGTTTTTGACCGCTATAATTGGGATGCTGGTAAAGATACCAGGATTGCAGGATTTTTACCCATAGCAGATAAGGATATGGCTTTGCTTCATCAAGTAGGCATTGCCAAAGAATACAACATCATCGGTAGTAGTAGCGATGTAATAGTTGAGTGGAAATATTCGGATGGTAGCCCTAATACTAGTAATGTAAACGTAATTCAAAATGCTGAACGTAGATAAACTTTAAGGTCGATAAGCATCTGCAAAGACTTGAAAGCGGGTAGGCAAGCTGAATTTGCTCATCTGGGAAAAGCAATGTCAGATGAGTAATCTCGTTTACCCTTGAGCGATCGCACTTCCCAACCATCCCACATCACACCAAATCTGCCAAAATATCAGTCATCGCCTTCTGCAACTTCTGCCGATTATCATCATATTTCATTACCGTATCAGGCTTGGCATGACGGCTAAACCTCTGCGTTGCCCGGTAATTCCCATTATTTTTATCCAACACCGTGGTAATCGAACTATGTCTGATGCGGTGCGGTGACATTTGTTTGGTAATTCCCACTTCCTGACACAATCCCGACACCAAACGCCGAATTGCTTCCCCACTCAAACGCTTACCATTACCGTTGTAGGAAATCGCAATAAACAAAGCTTGCCTGGTTTTACTCGACCTTTTACTAGCAATCAACCAGTCAGCGATCGCTTCCACCGTCTTGCGGCTCAAATCCACTACAGTTTTCTGCGTCCCTTTTCCCTTACCCAAAATTGATAGGGTACAACCCTGAGCATCAAAATCACCCACATTCAGGTTGCAGACTTCACTCCGCCGCAGCGCATTATCCCACAGCAACCGCAGTATGGCATAATCCCGTTTCCCTTTGAGTTTGGTTCTATCAACTAAATTCAACACCTTAGCAAAATCTGTAGCTGCAATCCCAGTTGTATCGCGGTACGATTCCACCTTCTCACCCTTAATATCTTCTAAAGTATAGTTACACACCCCCAACTTGCGCCCCATCGCCGTTAATGACTTGACAGCACTCAATCTTCGATTTACCGTTGCTTCTGCCAGTTTCTGCTTATTTACCAAATGTGCCTTATACTTCAACACCACCGCCACCGCGTGACGCTGTTCTAAGTGTAAAAACTCTAACACCAAATCTTGAGTAGGCAACCGTCCTGAAATAAACAAAAAAAAGTCCTTTAAATCCTTCTGGTATGCTCGTTTGGTATTAGGCGATCGCGTGTCTGCCAAAAGTTGTTCAATTACATCTGGGTCGCCATCGATACAGAAATCATCCCCAATGCTCAGAGTATAAGTAGATTCGAGAACTGTGACACTTTGAATGTACTGATCAGACATGACAGAATAAATAGTGTGATAATGACTCTTTCCGCACTATCTTATTTACTCATACAATGGCAGCTGAAGAATCACAAAGTTGAGTCAGTTATTTTACTGGGTGATATAGTTTTGACTTTTCATCATAGCGCCAGCCATTTTTACTAAAATCACGTTCGCGGCTCCAAATAACAAATTCTTCTGGAGTCAGGGTTGTGCGTTGTTCAGTCAAGGCGGCAGCATTAGTATTTAGCCTTCTTGCTAGCAACAGTTCATCGTGGGGTTGAAGTTGCGGTGGTGGAGCGTTGTAATCAGGGGCATAACTTGAACGACTCCGCGATTTTGAAGCGTTAATACTATTTTGCATCTGCATCAATACCCCCTCAAACCGTGCAAGTTGGTTGGTTAAAGCTTCGAGTTTGGTTTCAACGTTCGTTAACCTGGTTTCCTGTTGGGGATTTGTACTATCTTGATTGGTACTCAGAAGGTTAATACTTTCTTTAAAACTAAAAAACTCTTCTTCAATTTGGTATAGACGAACTTCTACACTAGTTTCTACACCGGGAACATCACCTAAAACGTGGTGTAAACCCTGAATGACTAAATCTGTGGCGGTGGTGTTTAGTTCGGCTGCTTTGGCTCGAAGTGCATCTGCTAAGGGTTTGGGCAGTTTGAAGTTGATAGATTCCCGTTCAATTCGTGCCATGTCTACACCCGGTTATATACGCTCGTGTAGATAATTTACTATGGCGAGATAAATTAAAACAAATGAATAAGAAAATCGTCAAAAAGCTTAACTTGTAAAGCAAGCCTACGGCACGCTCCGCTCCGCCACGGAATTCCCGATAGCTTCGCTCGCCGGAGGCATCGTGGCAGACTTTACGTAAAAATTAGGATAGCGAAGCAAGCGCGACGTAAGTCGTTCAGGAATATCATCGCCAACGTGGACGGGTATGATGACTTCAATACCATCGATTCCAAACGAACCTACACCCATAATCTACCGCAGCTTCCTGTGTCGTTGAGTCGAAAGATTGTTAGTTTTACCTCATTTGTGTTGCCTTAACAACTGGGTGAGTAAACCACGTTTCAATGGCAAGAAAAACTATTTTTTTGGCGATTTAGAGCTAAATATTGACTGGTTTAGCAACCAATTTAATAAACAGTTAGCAGGAATTAGTCATAAGTTCAATCCAATACTACATGTAGAAACAAATCTTGATGATTATATTCATGAAATTTTATGTGATGAGGTTTTTACCTTAAAAATTGGCAAAATCATAGACAATATTCAGGATAGAATTAACGAATATAAAAAATCCATCCGAGAACTTGAAAGCAGCAGTTTTTATGAGACTGTTGAACATAATGGTTGGAATAGTATTAAATCAGAAATCATCGATTTTCATAACTCTATAGATAGATTACTAACTCATGCTTATTCTCAGATAAATCTTGCTAGGGATTTTCTCAATGAAAATCAACATAATGAAATACGCAGTTTCAACTTAGATTTTAACAAAATAAAAATTGAATTAGAAAAAAGTCAAGCTATATGTGGAGAGTTAGAACAAAAGTTTTATGCAAAAGAACTTACCTATATAGGTAAAGAGAAAGAAAAGGATAAAGTATCTCGTGAAGTTCAACAAGTTAAAAACACAGCATTTCAGCCTTTGAGATTATCATCTAGCTTAATGGCTGAGATGATAGAAATATTTGCTCAAATTAATTCTATTAGTCAAACAGAATTACATATATTGGGTGATGCTGGTTTTGGTAAAACTCATATTGTTAGCAACATATGTCATGAGCGCTTAAATTCTAGCTTACCTGCCTTGCTAGTTTTAGGAAGCCGTTTCACAAGTGACCGCTCTTTAGAAGAACAACTGCGAGGAATTCTCGATATTCCTCCTATCTATAGCTGGAATGATTTTCTCCAAGCTCTAGATGCTGCTGCCGAGGCATATCACACGCGCATTCCATTGACAATTGATGGTTTAAATGAAGCAACTTGTAATGGTAAATTTTCGAGGGTTTGGCAAGGTTTACCTGGTTTAATTCAAGAGATTGGGCAATTAAAAAATGTTGTTTTGATTACAACCTGTCGAAGCACCTATCAAGATGCTATTTGGAGTGATAATAAACCATCAAATATAAAATTTGCTTATGGTTTTAATATTGAAAATGTAGAAAAAGCTCTTGAAAAGTATTTTAGCTTTTATAAAATAAAAGGTGATTTAACAGCCACCCCTTTAGAACAATTTCAACATCCCATCTATCTTCAGATATTTTGTAAAAGTAAAAACGCTGAACGTTTAGAAGAAAAACATATATATATTGGTGAGCAAACGCTTTTCGAGGTTTTTGAGGATTATTTAAACCAGTGTAATCGTGTTATAAGTGAAAGGCTAGGTCTTCGCCGTGGAACACCCGTAGTTACACAAGCTATGCTCAAAATAGCCGAACGTTTTTGGCAACCAATGAAGCGTAGTATCCCCTTGACTGACCTAGCTGAAATTATTGATGGTCAACCTCTGGATACTTTAAATTGGGAGCAATCTAAAACGAATGCAATCCTAGACGAAGGTCTTTTAGTATGCCGTGATTGGGGAACTGATGGAGAGTTTATTTTCTTCACTTATGACTTGTTTGGAGGCTATTTAATAGCAAAACATCTAGTGCAACAGGCTGAAAATGATATTCAAGCAATGGCGCAATCTGAAGAGATAATAACTGCACTATTTAGTGATAATTTTAGACTATTACACCCTTTATATAATGATATTGGACGCTGTTTAGCGGCGCTAATACCAGTACAAACAGGGTTATATCTACATAATCTAATTAATAACTCAAAAGCTTTTAATTTATCTGTAAAAGCACTATTTGAAATTCCACCGGAAAATATTAGTGAGGAATGCCTTAATTTAATAGAAAGTTTATTCAAAAAACTTGATAATCGTAGAAAACTTCTAAATTTATCAGCCTCCACAATAGGATATCCCCAACACCCATTAAATTCTAAATTTTGGTCTCAGCAACTTCAGGCATTAACAATGCCGGAAAGAGATATTAGCTGGACAGAGTATATACGAGAGAATATTGAACGTGTTGAAAAAATTCTAGGTCAATTTGAAAGCATCTGCAAAAATGATGAAAATTTATCCGAAATGATGGAGGAGAGACTTGACCTTTTAGCAGTCTATATAATGTGGATGTTAACATCTACTGTCAGACCTTTGCGAGATAAAGCTACACGAGCGCTGTACTGGTATGGACGAAGAAAACCAGAAAAGTTTTTGGAGCTTTTGCTTCAATCACTAAAGGTCAATGATCCTTATGTTTATGAAAGAATGTTAGCTGCTGCTTACGGCATTGCTATGGCACGCCAATATGATTTTAAAGATGCCAGCTTTACTCAAAACTTTCTTCCATTATACGGACGGAAATTATATGAGGCAATGTTTAAACCTAATGCACCTCACTCAACAACACACATACTTGCGCGTGACTATGCAAGGCGTACTATTGATATTGCTTTACTTCATTATCCAGAGTTGCTAACTACAGAAGAAAGGCAAAGAATTACACCACCGTTGCAAGATGGAGGTATTCGGGAATGGGGTAAAAGTGAAGACAGAGATGAAGGTAAATATCGAGAAGGAAATGCCCCAATACACATGGATTTTGGTAACTATACATTGGGTAAATTAGTTAAAGGAAGGTCGAACTATGATTACAACAATAATGAGTATAAAACTGTAACTGCAAATATATTTTGGAGGATTTACGACCTGGGTTATTCCTTAGACACTTTTGGAAATCTTGATAAATGGATTGGTTCTTATAACTGGAATAAACAAGACGGAAGTAAGACGGATAGGTATGGAAAAAAATATTCTTGGATAGCATTTTATGAATTGGCTGGATTCCGACAGGACAATGACCTTCTAGAGGTATGGGATGAACAAGTACGCTTACGCATTTCCGACGCTGATATTGACCCTAGTTTTCCAGTCAAGCTTCAAGAGCATAACCAAGTTTTAGAAGATTTTCTGGGAAATCGTGATATGCCTCTTCACGAATGGATTTTGTCGGGTGGAGTTCCAGATGTTAAATCATATTTAATAGTTGATGAACTTTTGGGAGAGGAAGGAAGTTGGGTGCTATTGGATGGTTATATTAATCAGGAAGATTCTAAATTTAATCGAGGTAGGTTTACTTTCTTGAGATGTTTGATTGTTCAAGCCGAAGAAGTTAGTTCTTTATTACAAAGGTTAGAAAAACAAAATTTAGGAGGAAGGTGGCTACCAGAAATTCAAGAAGATTATTACACTTATGCAGGAGAGATACCTTGGTGTGATACTTATCCCAAAAATGGGAAGACTGAATTAAGCTTTGAGCTAAAATTTGTCCTTCAGCGAAATGGTCAACCTATATCAGAGGAAGAAGCAAGTACATTTTTAGACAATATTGAAGAACTTTTAGAAGCTAATGATGATAAATCTTTAGAAGTTGCGATGCAAAATAATGGATTAGAACTTGTAGAAAAAGATATTGATACCAATACACACCTTAAAGGGGAGGAAAATTATGAAGTTATAATTCCTGTTAGGAAGAATACTTGGGAAGATTACCACAGCGAAATTATTTCAGGAAGAAGTGTAGCTACCCCTGCAAAAGAAATTACACAATATCTTAATTTATGCAGTCAACCCCAAACTTACGACCTATTTGAAACAAATGGTAGACGCGCATCAATCACTTTTCGCTATGGAGAATACTGGCGCTCATCACAACATTTTACATATTTACGCAAAGATTTATTAGAACGTTTTTTATCCGAAACTAATAATGAGTTAATTTGGGCAATTTGGGGTGAGCGAGAGTTCCACGGAGATATAAGTCGGCGTGATGCTTTTGCAAGCCAGCATGAATACTATAAAGTTTTTCAGGAAATCAAAACATATAAAGACCTTTAAAAAAACTGTGGATATGAAATTTGGATGGGTCTAAAATGTCCCTAAACCGATAACATGATACCAAACCAAGTTTCTGCTGAAAAGTAAGCATAGGTTTTTGATGTGCAAGCCAGCGAAAACTTAAATTTACTTTAGAGCTTAGGTACTATAAATATGTCTTACAACGTCCGCTTTAAATCAAAAACGTGAAATCAGTAGAGCTATTTACAGGTGCTGGAGGTTTGGCGATCGCAACGGCAAAAGCTGGGTTCCACCATTTGGCACTCGTCGAACGCGATAAGCACAGCTGCCACACCATTCGGGAAAATCAACAGCGCGGGGTATCTGTTGTTAGGGATTGGTGCATCCATCAGATGGATGTGGTGGATTTCGATTTTTCTGGTGTTGGTGGGGAAATAGATTTATTGGCTGGTGGTCCACCCTGTCAACCGTTTTCGATCGGGGGAAGGCATGGTGCCCACCTCGATGAACGGGATATGTTTCCCCGGTTTTTTCAAGCGGTGCGGGAGTTACGTCCTAAAGCTTTTTTGATTGAGAATGTGCGGGGATTACTGCGTCAAAATTTTCTCAATTATTTTGAATACATTACGTTGCAGCTCGCCCATCCCGAACTGCAACCCAAACTAGATGAGTCCTGGGTTGACCATTTGGCTCGCTTGGAACGCCATCATAATAGTGGTGTTAGGGATGACCTTGGCTATCGGGTTACTTTTAGGTTGTTGAATGCGGCGGATTATGGAGTACCGCAGAAGCGGGAAAGGGTTTTTATCGTGGGTTTTCGTGACGATTTGAATGCTAATTGGTCTTTTTCCGAACCAACCCATACCGAAAAAGCGTTGATTTGGCACAAGTGGGTGACGGGTGAGTATTGGGAGAAACACGGTATTTCTAGTAATGACCGTCCAGAAATGCCAGCGAGATTAAAATCCCGTTTGCAACGATTTGGAGCAAATTTGTTGGGTAGTATGACTGCTCCTTGGTGTACGGTTCGGGATGCTATTTCTGACTTGCCACCACCTGAAAACATCGATATAGCGGCATTGATACCCAACCATGTTTACATACCGGGGGCGAGAAGTTATCCAGGGCATACGGGTAGTTCGTTGGACGAGCCTGCGAAAACTTTGAAAGCAGGGGTACATGGTGTTCCTGGTGGAGAGAATATGCTGGCTTTGCCTTCTGGGGAAGTGCGTTATTTTACGGTGCGGGAGGCGGCAAGATTGCAGACTTTCCCCGATGATTATTATTTTCCCTGCACCTGGGGTGAGTCGATGCGCCAAATTGGTAATGCGGTTCCCGTTACCCTGGCTTATATTATTGCTGCCAGCATCCGCAAGCATTTAGAGGAACTGACGGTTGGGAGAAAAGTTGTCAGTCGTTCGGGGAAAACTTGAACATTTGCGATCGCGCTCCTGTTGGCAGGAAGATGATAGGTGCTGTCTAGTTTTAATTATCATGCCCTTAGAGGTTTTTCAAGCACCCGCCACTTTACGCGACCAATTAATTGAGTTTCAATCTAGACAGCAATGCCATCCCCTCACCGAACTGGAAGATTTTAAAGAAGAGTTGGCTGGCTATGTGGGCATCTACTTACTTTATTACAGGGGAGAATTTCCCTTGTATTCAGGTATTCGGGTTGCGAACCAAACTGCTTGCTGTATGCCGATTTATATTGGCAAGGCTGAGAATCCAGGCAAGCGTACTGGTAAGGGAAGCGTTGCGGGAGGGTTGATTGGGCGTTTGCGGGAACATCGCAGTTCCATCCGCCAAACCACAAATCTTGATGTTGCGGATTTTGATTTTACGCTGTTGGCGATGGCGGTTGATTTGGTTGCTTGGGGGGAAGCTGTTTTGATACGGCACTTCCAACCCCTGTGGTGCAGTGTTATTTCTGGCTTTGGTATCCATGCACCGGGTAAGGGACGAGGGGCACAGATGCGTTCGATGTGGGATGAAATACATCCAGGGCGATCGTTTGCGGTGCAGTTACCAGCGAATCCGGTTACTGTTGGGGGTTTGCAAATCCAGGTGGGGCAACACTGTCAGAATGTAGCGGTGCGGTTGGGGTGTCCGACGGAGGAACTGTAACAACCGTATTTATTGGTGGTTAATGGTTTTGCTTTTGACCGCACTGCTGGGGGTTTGTTTGTAAAATTGGGGAGGCGATCGCGCTTAACCCAAGCGCGATGAAAACAAACGTTAATTACAATTAAACAAATAAAAATATTGGATATTAAATTTTGCCATCCACGTTAAAGCTGTCGCGTACCCACATTAACTAAAACGCCTTCCCGCACTGCATTTCCAGCCACGGTCGCAATTTCCTCCCAATCGGAGCGATCGCATAGCACGCTCAACAATTCCTGTAATACTTGGTTGTTGCTAATAAATTCTTCGTTGTATAAGTCATCACGCATCAATATACTTTCTAGAATGGGAATAGCTTGTTGTGGTGGTAATTGCAGTCGCGATAATATACGTGTACGTGCAGTTTCGATGGCTTTCTTTTCACCTACTCCCAAATTCCACCCCTGTAACATCTGACGAATTTCGCGGTTGAGGGATATACGTAATACTGTCATCCTGTGCAATAGAGCAGGATTTTTCACAAAGGCAGTAAATGCCTTATTACTACCCCAATCCAATCCTGCACCGATATCGCAGTCAGCTTCTTCTTCTGCGCGGATTGCTGCTTCTATGGATTCCCGATTAAACAATAATTCGATCGCTTCTTCGACTGTGATATTTTCTTCCATGTCCCTACCCTTTTTACTATCTTCGCCGTAGCGGACCATATTCAAAATAAATTAAATCCTCTTTATACTCGTCCGGTCCGAAATTATCCATCAATTGATTATCGTAAAATCGTACGCTTCCAGGCAGTGAGTGCAAACCTACCCTTCCACCATAACCTAACTGCACGCTTCTGATTCTGGCGTATCGCAGCAAGTTAATACCCACACCTCGAAACCTTGGTGGACGTTGGATTGTTTTTCTATTCCAAGGTGCGGAGGCTAAAAATTCCACATATACTAACTTTTGCCCGTATACTTCATGGGAACCGTGACGTTGGGTTTCTATTTTCATTAAACCTTGTGTGCTGCCTTCTGCTTCCAGGGCATATCCTTCAAATTCGGAATTTCTATTAATAAAATCAAGTTTAAATAACCAATCCCACTCCTTATCTTCGGTTTCAAATTCGCGCAATTGTTCTAGCCATAAATTTACAAAATCATCAACATGCTTTGGGGCTAATTCGACGATATTGCCCTCGATTGGTAGATTATCAATACCTCTAATTAATTCTATTTTTAATGCACACACTATACTTATAAACTTATGTTTCAACGCATTTTATCATAACTTATAAAGACAATCATACTTCAAGTCAAGTGCGATGAAAAAAAGCATTAGTTACAATCACATAAATAAAATATTTTTGCTTAACATATTCTTTACAATATACTTCAGTAAATTCTCGATATGTCAACGTTATGTTTTTAAGGTTAAAGTGTGTTATACCCTATAAAAATTAAAATTAAATCAAAAAAGCAAAAGATAATTTTGCCAGGGCTAGAGCCTAGCTAAAAGTTAATTAAAAATCTGGTTAGTAAATTATGTTAAACGGTAATCTTAAGAGAGAAGCTATAGCAAAGTTGGAAACTGCCGATAAGGAATATCAAGCTACAGCAGCAGATGTTACCGAAAGAGCGGCAGAACTATATGAAAAACGTAAAGCAACTGCTGAACAAATTATTCAAGCTTGCGAACAATATATCAATACCCTTGCCAACTCACCTCAAGAGTTCAATAAGTCAGTTTCTGAATTTAAGGTAGAGTTTATCAAGTTTTCTCAGGTAATTCAGCAAATTAAATTTGAGGCAGATAAGACTGATAAAATAAGCGGGTCAATGGCAGGAGCTGGGACAGCGGCTGGTGTTGGTGTTGTAGCTTTAGGACCAACTGCTGCGATTGCGATTGCTACTACCTTTGGTACTGCTTCAACTGGCACTGCTATTTCAGCTCTTTCAGGAGCAGCAGCAACCAATGCGGCTTTGGCGTGGCTCGGTGGCGGTGCTGTTGTTGCTGGTGGTGGTGGTATGGCAGCGGGTAACGCTCTACTAGCAATGGCTGGACCAGTTGGCTGGGCTATTGGCGGTACAGCTCTAGTGGGCAGTACTCTTTGGGCACGACACAAAAATGAAGAAATTGCTCAGAAGGCTAATCAGGAAAGAGTCAAAATTAAGTCAAAAACTGCTGCTTTAAAGGCGGCTAAGGAAGAAATAGCCAAATTATTGAAGCTAACTCAGGAACACGCTGACGGCATTAACACACGATTAAATTTTCTCAAACAAGAAGCGACTAATAATTATCTAGATTTCAGCCATGACCACAAGATAGAATTGGCGGCTTTAATTAACAATATTCAGGCACTTTCTCAACTGCTCAACAAGAAATTAAGTTAACGCTTAGTATCCATGAAAGAAAATATTCATCAAACCAACCAAATAATAGGTGGGATGGTAGCAGGTGAAAATCTTTACCATGCAGAAAATCTCAAAGCTGCTCTGGAAAGACAAGATTCTGCTTTTACAAAAGCAATTGAGCAGATTGATAAAGTTCGAGATTTTGTTGGAAGCCCAGAGCATATTTTAGGTAATAATCAAACCAAACATGGCGAGATTGCCGAGCAAGTCGAGGTAGGTATCCGTAATGCCAGGGACTATTTGCGACAGCAAACCCCAAATGCTACTTTTGATGGTGTTGGTCGAACAGCACCTGAAGACTATTTAATTGATGATGTTCAAGTTCAGTCCAAGTTTATCAATGGCATTAATAAAAATCTGGATCATGTGCTAGAACACATGAGAAAGTATGAAAACTTCGGCAGAGATGGCTCCTACTACCACATTCCAGAAGACTACCATGAGACAATCAAAAAAGTTCTCAGTGGTGAGTCTGTAGAAGGACTAACTGACCGTACAGTACATAAAATTCAGCAAAATGTACAGGAAATTGAAAAGCTTTCTGGCAAATCTTTTGATAACGTCGTTAAACCTAGTAATTCCCAATACAGCGAAGTTCAGCAAGGTAAAATTCACGATACATTAGATAGCCATGAGCAAGAACTCAGTGGAGAAAACAAGCAAATTAAGGAAAACATACGAACTGATGCACAACCGAATTTAGGAGATATGGCTCAGGTAGCTGCTAAAGGCGCTCTCATCGGTGGTGGAATTCGGTTAGCTTTCAAATTATATGAAAAGTACAAGCAGGGAAAGAATCCTTTTTTAGGAGATTACACCGTTGAGGATTGGAAGGAATTGGGAATTGATACTGCCAAGGGAGCAACTATTGGTGGAATTACTGCTACTAGCATCTATGCTTTGACTAATTATGCAGGTTTGTCAGCTCCTTTCGCTGCTTCTTTTGTTAGTGCAAGTCAGTCGATTGCCAGTCTCGTCAAAAGTTTCAATTCAGGGGAAATTTCCTTTGAACAATTTACTGAGATGAGTCAGTTAGTTTGTATAGAATCAGCCGCAGTCGGTTTAGCTTCCGCTCTTGGACAAGCTGTAATTCCAATCCCAGTCCTGGGTGCGATTTTGGGAACAATTGCTGGTCGTATAGCTATAAATTTTACCAAGAAATATTTTGCTGAAAAAAGTGAGAGTTTGAAAAATCGAATGGAAAATACTACAACAAATGCCTTGCTGAGATAGATCGAACTTACCAAGAAGTAGTATCGAAAATAATTACTGAATATGAAAAGCTTGGAGATTTAACAAAAAGTGCATTTGATACAAGTAAAAACGTAGTATTAAGGCTTCAGGCTAGTATTGAGTTGTCAGAAGCATATGGGGTTTCAGATGCCAAAATAATCCATAATATTAATGAGCTTGATGCTTTTATGCTTTCTTAAACACACTTAACTAATATGCAATAGAAATTTTTAACTGTTCCATCTGTGGTTATAAAACTGTTCCAAAACACTGTTCCAGGAACGTTCCAATTGTTCCTGGAACGCTGTAATGCCTGTTAGTACGTTGGAACAGCAGTTGTTGAAGACATATCAGGAACACTGGAACAGTTGGAACAAGCAATTAGTTTTTATTAGATAAAAAATACCCTTCTGTCTCATTACCCACCAATCTTTCACTTAAAACCAATTGTATTAAAGCCTGTCTTAGTGCTGCTGATGCTGGCGATTTAGTATTCCATTCTCTTTGCCAAGAACGATGCTTTCTGATTGCATCGAATGAAACTGGAGGATTTTCAGACTTAGCAATTATTTCAACAATTCGACTCAAAAAAGTCTCGTCAATCTCTTCAACTATTTCTACACCAGATACTTCTAATTTCAGCAATGCTTCTAACTTATTAATAGTGTCATCTGAAGTGTTATTTGAAATAGTATCAGGTGTACGATTTTCATCAATAGCTTCCACATCACGCCAATTATCAACATCAAAATTAGGGTTATTATCCACCAATTCCGGGAAGAAAGTAAGCAATGTTCTAGCAGGGTCAGGTTGACCATTAACCGGATGCTTTTCTGTTTTCATCCAATCAGGTAAAATCCCAATTTCGCCATCTTTAACAGCTTTATCAAAGCTATCTGGGTCAGCTAAGAAATAACGCCCTGTAGCTACAGAAATTCTCTTCAATGCTGATACCTGAATACTAGTAGATTCACAACCAATAAACGATACTCCCGATTTAAAAGTATCTGCCATGCCATTGGTATTTTTACCAACCCAAGTTGATAAATGCTTACCGTGTAAAACAACAAAAATTTGAGCGCCTTTTTTACTAGCACGGGTAAGTAAATATTTGACCATCCATTCTTTTTGGTCATCGGTTAAATAACCCGATAAAGCAACCGCTTCATCAATCACCAAAATTACATCATCGTATTCCCCTTGAGTCGCGTTATCCATCTTTTTGAGATACTTAAATAACGCTTGTGCGACTTTTGCATCTGCCTCAGAACCGTCTAAATTATGCCAATTCAAACGACACAATAACTTGTCGCATTTGAAGGGGTAAATATCGTCTCCAGCCGTGAAATAGTGGATTTTAGTTTGAGGATTAAGTGCGAAGCTGAGAATAGCCAGGATAGCCATTAGGGTTCCCTTTCCCCCGCGTTGATTGCCTGCGATCGCAGAAATTTGGTCTTGGATGCATTTGGCGATATCAAAACCATCCTCAGTCAAGGCTTTGATAATTGCCTCTGCCCTTGCTGTGAGTGGCAATTTTAATAACTCATCCCGGTTTGGTGTTGTTTTGTGTGGCGATTTTTGGAAATCGTGGATATTTCCTGGGGACGAATCATTGGTTTTTGTTGATGCTAAATCGTTAATATCGCCCAAAGACAAATCATTGGTTTTTGTTGATGCTAAATCATTAATATCGCCCAAAGACGAATCATTGATTTTACCTGGTGGTAAATCAATAATCCGTCCTGGTGGCAGGTCAATAATGCGGGGTTGTTGCTGTTGGGATTGGTGTTGAATCAGGGCATTTACTTGCTCAAAGTCTGTGCGGGGGTCAACTGTGACAATTTCTAAATGCTGTTTCAAGGTATTGGCACTGGGCAAGCTTCCCCGATACTGCTCAAAACAATCCAATAACCAACGATAGGCGTAGAATTTCTTGCCAGAGTCAACAATACTCAAATAATCGGTCAATTCCTGTTTAAATTCCCTCAACATGGCGTATTCGGTACGCTCCATCCGTTCCATGTGGGAAAGTAAATCTAACAAGTCGTCCTGGTTGTCAAACCATTGCTCCCGCGCTTCGGCATCACCCATTGCACTGAGAAATTCCCAGAAACTGCCACGAACAAAGGGAACGGGGGCAAATTTATGGGTGGCATTGTTGTCCTTGGCAACTGTCCAAATATAGGAACCAAAGCCGATTAACGCGGCAATCGGTGCGATGGGACTGGTAGCGTAACAAACTGCCCCGACTGCACCACCAGCCAAAGTGATTAATTTGGCTAAATTCATGCTTGCCCGTCCTTCGGTTGCACGGCTGAGTAATTGGTCTTGTCGTTCCTGCAACCATGCGGCAACGTTTCCAGCTTCCAGATGTTCAATGCTGGGATAATTTTCTCGCAACCGTGCGGTTTCTGGTGTGGTTAATTGGGGTACTGGGGGTTTAATAGGTGTTACGCCGCTTTGATTGTCACTTTCACCATCCCCGGTGGTAGATTTTGGTGAGAAGTGGGGATTGGAGTCTGGTTGATGGTTGATAAAGTCCATTATTGTCACCCTTATAACGTGGGCATTTTGATTCAGTCTCGTTGCTGGTTATTTGTGGTGGTAAAAAAATGCTATGGTGCGGAGCGTCCGCTATGAATGCGAACCGACAGGTCGGCGCTAAGTCCCAAGGGGACAGGCTACGCTAACGCGATAAGCGAAGCTTAATGCCAAAGGCATATCGCACACCACAAAACCAAAAACTATATTCAGTAAATCGAAAAGTTTTCTATAAGTCTTGCTGGTAGATGATTTGAGGCTTCAAAGGTAATCAGTTAAGATGCCTACATAACAAGCATTTGAACTATTGCTTTGTAGCTAGACCCTATCTAATAGAACAAATGTTCGCATTCGTCGAGACTAAGTATATCGCTTGAAACCCTTATTATTACGTTGACTTACAAAAGTTTTCGATTTACTGATATTTACCGTTTACTGTGTTTCCACAAATTCCAACCAATTTCCCCTGCCATCATGGTGGCAAAGTTATAAACTATACACCCCACAACTTGACCGGGGTCTGTAAAACCAAACGGGTTACGACTGTAGAAGGTGGTCACAAAATCTAACGTCCAAATCAGTAGGGCAATTAAGCCACCTGAATGCCGTTCCCGCATCCCCGCCCTTTTATAATCACCCCAAAGTGCTTTGGTCAGGTCAATTGAGCCGGATGGCTTGGAGGGAAGGGAATATTGTTTAGACTCGTCAAATTCTGTCTTGGCAAGGTTAGGTTTTTTACCTCTGAGGGTTTTCGCCTCGGCTTGCTGAATGCACCAAGAAACTACGATACTTAGCCAGAATAGCGGATTAAACCACACAGTTAACCAGCCAAACCAACCTATCCAACCCCGTTCAAACCACGGAAACATTGGTGTCCCTTGAAACAGTGTTTGCCAAATTCCATCGGCAGAGAGGACAACACCACCAGCAAACATCAACATCCCTAGAATTTTCGCTCCTGATGTGCCTGGTTGTACGAATTGAGACATTACGGCTCCAGCAAACTGGAAGGGGATAGAAATAATGTCTACGACCCATTGGGCAATGATTTCGATGTATTCGCTTACCCCTTTTTTCTGTTCCTCTTTCTTGCTTTGAGATGCGTCTTTTTCTCCTAATGCTGACATTTTGTTACCTCCTGACTGAATAGTTGAGTAGGTGAATTGTTGGAGATATTGTTTGATTTTCTTACTGAGTGGATGCTCAATTGCAGAGATAATTTATACTTGTATTTCGAGCGTGATTCATCGCGGGATTTTGATTTCCTTACTGAGCAGGTGAATCATTGCAGGCACTTTTATACCAGTGCTTCCAATACCATTGGCGGTTTTCTATCCGTCCAATACAAATCCCCGCAGAATCGTATACATAAACGGTTTCATCCTCTAGGTAGCCCGTAGTATCAGGATTGGGGTTGCGTTTGGGATTGTCGAAGTAGCGGCGAATTTTGAGTTTTTGGTGGGTGGGTAGTATTCCCGTGCGCTGTAAGGTGTCTGCGGTTTCTTTGCGTTGCTGGATTCGTTCTCGTTCGATTTGTTCGCTAGTTCTGGTTTTGGAATAAGCGATCGCAGCGTCCACTTCCATTTCTGAATTTTTGTTAAATGCCTGGTATTGGGCAGGTAATTTCAGAAATAGGGGGGACGCAGTTAGAAATAGACTAATCAGCCCTAAACTGGCTTGTAGTTGGTATTTGTTGCGTCCCATTGTTCCTACTTGCTGTGTTTGACTTGGTTGACTAAGGCTTCGATTAAACCCAGGCGATCGCTTTGTTGAAGTTCTGAGTTTGAGCGTTCGACAGCTTCTTCTACTCCTTCGGTTAAATCTTCAATTTCTAATGTCTCCTCAAACTCCACACACAATTCTTCAGCAAGTTTGTAAATCATCCAAAGTCGGTCTATGTTGTTCAATTCCTGTAATTGTGCGCCCCAAACGGATTGCATTTGGGCAAGCAATCCTTCATCACCAGGGGTGTAGTTGGTGTAATAGCCTATTGGTTTTGACATGGTTTAAAATTCGGAGTGTTGTGTATTTTCGTTTTGCGGCGTAGATACATCTTTTTTTGGGAGGGCGATGTCTACTCTTCGAGAGGCTGAGTCGCAAGCGACACGCTACGCGAACGCCAACGACAAGCTGCGGGAGCATCTACGCTTTCTTACTTGGCGGTAGGGGCAATTGCTCTCTAAAACAAACTTTGTTGAATTGCGCCGTTCGTTACTGTTGCGCGGTGTTGGCGGTATAGTCCTGGGACTTCATAGACTTTACGCAATAATTTATCTTTGTTCAGTCGCAGATCAGCCCGTTTCTTTTGGCTTGGCAGTGGACGAAAAATGTACTGTGTGTTTTTGATACTGTCGCTTGAGTACAAATATCTGTACAATGTCCCGTCAATTTGGTAGGTTTTACTTTGAGTTAAAAGCGTCGGACAGCTAACGCTAGTTAACTCTGGCATTAGCTCGCCTAATAGTTGAAAAGTCATGGTTTTGTTCTACATTTGGTAGCGTTAATTATTTGATTGATTTGTCATGGTTCCGGGTTTAGTCTTGTTTTGAGAAATTTGAGTTGGAAATTGTAAGAAATTTGGGTTTAGTCTTGTTTCGAGAATTTTTGGTCGAGAATTACCAGGAATTTTGGTTTAATCTTGTTTGAGTGCCTTGACCAGTTTTTCACCGTAATTTACCAGCAGGATTGCAAACAATTGACTGCAATTGGTAATTCCTGTTTTATCGAGAATGCTTTCGGCTAAGGGCAAATGTTTATCGTCTAAAACGACGCGCTTTTGATTCATGATTACCTTTTCAAGCTACTTAGTAATGCAGCCCCTTTTGCTTTATTTGTAGTTTCTTCAGGTTTTGGTGGTGATATTTTTTGAGATTGTGGTGTGGGTAAAATTTCTATTGATTTGACACCTGATAAATATTCGCTAACTATCAGGTTTGTTGCAGCACTGGCTGATATTCCCCGCTCTGTTGCATAATCTTTTACCCAACACTGATGGCGCTTGTCTAATTTCAACCTCATTGATGAGACTGGTTTTGATATGCGTGATTTAGAAGTGGTTGATTTAGAAGTGGTTGATTGAGACATACCTGATAATTTCAAGTCCCATCCAAACCTGCGAGCATCAAGTATCAGCATCACCACGTCCCTGGGGGAAGAGTATTCAAGAGCCGCTTGTACCGCAACTACCTTTGCGGCTACTTGCTTGCTGAGTCGTATTTCCATTACACCCCGTTAAAACAATTCGGAATTTGCAATTACGTTTTGTAAAGAGGTTTTTGACCCCGATCCAAAATGCGCTGCTTGTGTGTCACGGGAATTTGAATTCCTCAAGCTGGTTAACATCGGTTATTGATTAATTGGCTTCCATTACACCCGCTAACAGGGCTTGAATGTTGGTTAACTGGGGATTTTCGGGGATAAAGTATCCGGTTCCAGTAGCGCGATCGCGCAGCAAATTCGCATTCCCACCAACGAACATGATGTTTACCACGTCGGCTAAATATTCCCTTGCATCCACGGTAATTGAGTCCACAAGGCGGTTAAACCAGTCATTTAACAGGTCATCAAAGATGGGGGAAAAATCGTATCTGTTGCCGTAAATCAAGGAGCCATCGGTCACTGCGTCCATGACTTTACAGGTTTTGAAGGCTATATTATCTCGTCGTGCGTGTGACTGCATCAAATCGCTGTTGATGATGTCGTTGGCAAGGGATACCCCACCTACATCGGGAATTGACCGCCGATGGACTGCTATGCCCTCTGGAGTCATCACAACGTAGTTTGTAGTCCCTCCACCAATATCGATGATTAAGCAGTCACCAGCGTCGTCTAGCCAGCCCTTACGGTAAGCAAATACGCCAGCAACGTCGGATTCTAGGTAAAACTGGATATCGGTGACGCGGTGCTTGTAAATTGTGCCGTTGACTGTGATTTCGTGAACGGAGCCAATCAAGGCTTTTTTGATGGTGTCTTCGCAAAAGCGATGCGGAAGCCGCCACTTCGTGAACGCGTGTGGGAATTAAGTATCTAACAATGCCTTCAAAATCCTGATGCAATCCAGCAAATAGAAATGGTTTGACAATTTCTGGGCTGTGTTTGCCTCGCTCGACGGCAGTTTGGGAGTTTTTCTGTTTGGTGGCGTATTCTCCTAAAATCAAGCGCTTGTGGTTAATTTCCACTGTGGGGGATGTGTCGGTATTTAGAGTCATAACGCTTTTATGGGTAATGTCGGCGCTGACTGAGCGCATGATTTGGGGTGGTTGTCCTAACAGTGCGGTGACTGTTGAGTAGTTGCCAATATCTGCACAAAATATATTGCTCATAATCCTTTAGGCGTTAGCCTTGCTTGTTTATGGGATGATTGCTGTTTGGATGTGGCTTTCTTTTTCTGGTTTGTCAAAACCGTAGACTGAAACCCTTGGCTCATAGTAAATAGAAGGTTTTGACTATGACCCTAGTCCTTTAATTGCTATACCGCAGATATGCGTCACCAGTGCAGACGAGTGCTTGGTAGTGTTTAAAACTTTTTCTTTCCGTTTCTGCCAGCGTAAGTATTACATACAACCTTTGTGAGATTACACCATAACTTTTTACGCTGCCTTCTTGCCTTGTTTCGTCTACTTGGTGCTATATTAGATTGTAGTAGATGCCACTGTCAAGTACCTCAATCTAAACTTTTGGTATTTAATCTAATGTCGTAAGCTGGTAGCTAACCACTGACATTATTTGCGCTGATGGGGAAGTACAGACGACCTAGAGTGAATTTCGTTTTGGATGAGGACATTAGAGACGACTTAGCACTATGGGCTGTAGATGAAGGACGCACTATGAGCAACCTTGTAGAGCGAATTGTCACAGCCGCAGTTCAAGAAAGACGAAGTAAATTACCACCATCTTCAAAAGAGGACAAACCGCCCAAATGATAAATTATGACAACCCAAAAAAGCATTGCAATGGCGCTTATGAGCAATTAAAAGAGAAAGGCACATGACCGAAGGCAATAAGCCAAATCAAAACAAAAAGCCGCTAGAAGAAAAAATTGATTATGACTGGCGCGACCCGACGAAATCCCGAAATCCAGAGGATGATGTAATTGTGGACGGATGGCGACGAAGGGCAGATGGAACCTTTGAAAAAGTTAAAGAAGTGGAGGAATTTGAAGAAGT
Source organism: Calothrix sp. CSU_2_0 (assembly GCA_012034595.1). Classification (GTDB taxonomy): domain Bacteria; phylum Cyanobacteriota; class Cyanobacteriia; order Cyanobacteriales; family Nostocaceae; genus Brunnivagina. The sequence continues at coordinate 33,329 of JAAUPE010000075.1, forward strand.
AGAGGAAAACGAACAAAATTTAGATGATTCTAAGGAGGACTCTTAATGACACCTTACTTATGCGATTTAGCGATAGATTTTGATGCGGCTACTGCTTATGAGGCTTCGGATATTGAAGCACTGATAAATCAGATACAGGCTTCTGTAGTAGAAAACGAGGGCAGAAAGGTTGTAGTGGTGCTTAAAAACGCCCATTATCTGACCATGAAGGCTTTCTCTATTTTGTATAATTACATTCGCGAGCCGCATTCTGATGTAGTTTTAGTGCTAGTTTCCAGCGATAAATCTAGAATCTTTCCCCCACTTTTGGAATATGTAGAAACAATTTCCTCTGCTGCATAAGGTGGGCATACAGTCAATATTGGAATATGAATTTGAGGTCAAAAAAATGGCTAAAAACTAACAGAAATAATTGCTAAATATGCAACAAATATAAATATTTTTGCTATCCGCGCAATTGTGTATATTACACCTTTTTCTATTGGCTCGTTTTAATCCGTTAATCACTAAAATACTCCAGAATTAACAAAAATTAACGCTTGCCAATTTTGAAACTGGCATAAACGTAGCTCTTGAATTACTCTTATTTTTATTGAAAAGTAAGAGCTAAGTTTTGTGCTGCAATTTTTATAAAGTCCGAATATAGGAATCCTATTTGAATTTTGAACAAGCTCCGTACATCTGAAGAGTGGTAAAGTCAAAAGTAGTGTGTCGAATAAACCACTCAAACATCCACTTCAAATGGGAGAAGGAAGGTATCAAAGCAC
>JAAUPE010000263.1 GCA_012034595.1 Calothrix sp. CSU_2_0
GGAGGTAGGAGGTAGGAGGCAGGAGGCAGGAGGTAGGAGGAGGAGGCAGGAGGCAGGAGGCAGGAGGAATATTGTTTGTAAATATTAAGCTTTTTGGCGCTTTGAAATAGTAGTTTTCTTTTCGCGAAACTGTACTATATCAAGTTATCAAAATTAAAAAGGCAAAAGAAATAAAGCCTCTTATGTATGGACTTTCAGATATTTGAAATGTAGCTTTATGTTCACCGTGCTGTACTACTTTGGGAATTTGGAAATTGGGATAGGGCATGGGTAAAAAACAAAGCTAATGGTTTTTGCTTTCTACCATTAATACCCATTTTCCACTGTCCAATGTCCCATACTCAAAAACAAAATGCCAAATGTAACGGAATGCAACGTATAATGAGAACGGCAAAACCGTTAAGAAATATTGAAGAAAGTAAAGTAAATGCGAGTAGCAATCGCCGGAGCAGGTCTAGCAGGACTTTCCTGTGCTAAATATCTCACTGATGCGGGTTATACCCCCATCGTCTTGGAAAGTCGGGATGTATTGGGAGGTTTGGTAGCAGCGTGGAAAGACAAAGACGGTGACTGGTACGAAACCGGGTTGCATGTATTCTTTGGCGCATACCCTAATGTGTTACAGCTTTTTAAAGAACTGGGAATCGAGGATAGGCTGGAATGGAAAGAACACACGATGATTTTCAATCAGCCGGAAAAGCCTGGTACTTACAGTCGATTTGATTTTCCCAATTTGCCTGCACCCTTAAATGGGATTGTGGCGATTTTGCGTAACAACGACATGCTCAGTTGGAGTGAAAAAATCGAGTTAGCAAAAGGGTTAGTTCCAGCGATGCTGCGGGGACAAAAGTATGTTGACTCCACCGATAGTCTGACATTTTCCGAATGGCTGAAGCAACAAGGGGTTGGTGATGATGTCGAGCAAGGTATATTTATTGCGGCGGCAAAGTCGCTTAATTTTATCGACCCCGATGAAATATCTGCCTTAGTGTTGTTGACAGCGCTGAATAAATTTCTTCAGCAAAAGAATGGCTCGCAAGTGGCATTTTTGGATGGCTCACCAACCGAACGTTTGTGTCAACCGATGGTAGACCACATTACAAAACGCGGTGGTGAAGTTAAGCTCAATGCTCCCTTAAAAGAAATTCAACTCAATCAAGACGGTAGCGTTAAAGGGTTCTTGATTCGGGGATTAAATGGGGCAGCAGATGAACTAATCACCGCCGATTTATATGTTTCGGCAATGCCCGTTGATGTTATAAAGTTAATGTTGCCTAAACCCTGGCAGCAAAACGAGTTTTTCCAAAAACTCGAAGGCTTAGAAGGAGTTCCAGTCATAAACATCCATCTCTGGTTCGATCGCAAACTGACAGATATCGATAACTTATTGTTTTCGCGATCGCAACTCCTCAGCGTATATGCTGACATGAGTAACACCTGCAAGGAATATGCGAATCCCGACCGTTCAATGCTGGAATTTGTTTTTGCACCAGCAAAAGACTGGATCGATAAATCCGAAGAGGAAATCCTCAAAGCCACCCTTGTAGAATTGGAAACACTCTTTCCGCAGCATTTCGGGGGAGAAAACCAAGCATTGCTTCTCAAATACAAAGTTGTGAAAACCCCGCGCTCGGTTTACAAAGCAACACCAGGTTGCCAAGAATACAGACCAAGCCAAGTAACTCCAGTTTCCAACTTCTATCTTGCCGGAAGTTATACCATGCAGCCTTTCCTTGGCAGTATGGAAGGTGCCGTACTTTCTGGTAAACTTACAGCGCAGGCGATAACCGCCCAAGCATCCCTAGAGGCAAAGTCCTCAAGTAAGCCAACGTCAACACTCCAGCCTGCAACGAATGCTGCAACTGCCTGATTCCCCCCCACGCATGAAAATCTCCGTCTCTGCGGAAGAGTCCTACAATTTATGTCGCCATCTCACGGCAAAATATGCCAAGACCTTTTATCTTGGAACTTTGCTGATGAGTCCGCCAAAACGGCGAGCAATTTGGGCGATTTATGCTTGGTGTCGCCGTACCGACGAATTAGTTGATGGTCCAGCAGCTGCCATGACCACACCCGAAACCCTGGATCGATGGGAAAAGCAGCTGGAATCAATTTTTGCAGGTCATCCAGGAGATGATTTAGATGTCGCACTGGTAGACACTCTTGAATCTTTCCCCATCGACATCGAGCCATTCCGCGACATGATTGCCGGACAACGGATGGACTTATTCCGCAGTCGTTATGAAACCTTTGAGCAGTTGTACCTTTATTGCTATCGTGTCGCTGGCACGGTTGGTTTGATGTCAACTGCGGTTATGGGTATCGATCGCGGTCAAAATACAGCCCCCTGGAATATTAATCATCAGCCCTATATTCCCAGCCAGGAAGCCGTAGCACTTGGTATTGCTAACCAACTCACCAACATCCTCCGCGATGTCGGTGAGGATGCCCAAAGAGAACGAATATATCTTCCTCAAGAAGACCTAGTACGGTTTAACTATACCGAAGATGATTTGTTTAAAGGAGTCATTGACGATCGCTGGCGTGCTTTAATGCGCTTCCAGATTGACCGTGCCCGTGAATTTTATACTAAAGCAGAACGAGGAATCACTTATCTATCTCCTGATGCTCGGCTGCCAGTTTGGGCTGCAACCATTCACTACAGCCGTATTTTAGGAAGAATTGAGCGCAACGACTATGACGTTTTTTCCCAACGCGCCTACGTACCGCAGTGGCAGAAATTACGAAGTTTACCCGTTGCATGGGTGCGATCGCAAGTTCTCTAACAGAGGGAAAGGGCAATACGCAAGCTACGTAATCCTCGCTCTCCAAGAAGCTAAAGCTACGTAATTGCCCAATGCCCAACCCCCTATTATCTAGTTGACATTTCCCAAAAGATAATATAAATTAGTTATTCGTACACCTGGAGAGGTGGCTGAGTGGTCGAAAGCGGCAGATTGCTAATCTGTTGTACGGCAGGTAACTCCGTACCGAGGGTTCGAATCCCTCCCTCTCCGTTTCCATTCTAAAAATTACCCGACTTCCCAAGATACAGATACATGGAAATAGAGACACGACTTGTCGTGTCTCTATTTGATTTTCGCTTTAATTTTCTACAATCCTCGGAAATTGTAGCCAACCCCTAACAGCAAACCAATGTCTGTCTGGTCAAAAAAGCCAGCATTCACCGCAGCAGTTGCCGTAAATTGCTGACTTAAAGGTATATCAACACCACCAGATACCAAGAAACCAATTCTTGATTCATCATTACCAGTTTTGATGGCAGCACCGACTCCAACATAGGGAGCAAATGGTAATGGTTCAGCGAATGGATCTTCTGATGATTGCTGGGAAAAATCATAGGTGATGGGAATGAGAATTGCAGTATTATCGCTAAATACCGCAGAAGGACGTACCGAAATAGTTCTTGTCAACCCGATTTTGCTGGTGACTGCGAAGTTTCCATCACCAAGAGCTGAGTCTCCACCACCGATACCAATATTCCCAGCTACCCCCACATAGCTGTAACCACCACGAGTTACCCGACCAGGATTGATATCTGCTTGAGCAATTTTTTCAGATGATGATTGATTGTTTTCGGTTCCATTGCCCGCAGTTTGATTCCTAACGGTGGCGGTTGTGGGTGCTGTAGAATCGGCAAAGGCGGCTGAAGTCGTAGCAACAGTCCCTGGAATCGGTACAATGTTACGAGATGCTTGATTATTGCTTGTTATGTTTGCGGTTTGGGCAAATGCCGAAGAATTGCTCCCCAGCAATGCTACAGATGCTAAACTTAGCAAACACAAGATTTGATTCTGAGAAAAAATATTGTTCACATTCACTCCTAAAACAAAATACTGCCACACTAAATCATCAATTCAGTTATTGGATATCGACTTTTAGCGATATTTCACATTAAACAACAAAAAAACAATTTCCACATCCGCTATAAGATAGGCACGTAGAAAATTAGTTACAAAAATAATTTTCGCTAATTCCTTAATTATGCGGTTGACAAAACTATATGTATTAAAAAGTAAATATTTTCAATGATTTTTTATGCGATCGCGAATTATTTCGGATTTAGCACTTTTTTGGATTTATCTCATCGCTGATCTGACTACGGTTAGAGCCAGAAGCTGGGACAAAGTGGTAAGGTCTTTGTCAAGGGATTTTACATTCGGTCAAATTTTTAATCTCAAATTGAATGGTGTTGAAAATAACATATTTATAAGATTATAAAAATTTTAATTTCATTTCTAGTAAAGCTATCGGGCAATTACAGTTATTTGCTTGATAAGTAGAAAATACGAATCAAATTCAACGAGCTAGCCTTTATCTAATTTTTATATATTTACTAGTAAAAGTAATTAGAGAAAAACAGTGAAATGATTAGACAGTCAGTTGAGAGCGTCCGTAATTATATTTTGTATCGGATATTTTTTATGAAAATTATATAAATCCACTATGATATTGCAATGAAATATGATAACTTTTATTTAGGTTTTAAAGTGTTGAGGTGTAAACTACAATTACTCTACTACTAATGACAACTTTACTAAAATTGCGATATGCTTTTATGCATTAAGCCGTGTTGTGCTAAATATAAAGCACAGGCTACGTATAGCTTAGGTATCCGCAAATATGTGCCGATCGTAATAACAACTCCCCACAGAAATATTTTGCAAATATCTCTTCAATTACTTTGCATATTTTTTGAATTAAAGCTAGATTTTTCTGACATTAGACTGATGTTTTCAGAATGAGGTTGAGTCAAGCTAATCTTGAGCTAAGGTACAATGCTGCAAATTCAGTCAAATCAGAAGTTGAAACTTAGAAGTTTCAACTTCTAATTTGCCTATTCAAGATGAATTCAAGAATCATGTACTTCAATTTTTTTTACAGGAATGACTTGTTTAAACTTTTCCAATTTAGGTTATCACTGGGCAGGGTTATACCATGAAAAAAGTTAAAATTCTGAACTTAGAAATCGATAATTTATCGCAGGCAGAATTTTTAGCGGATTTACAATTTGGTATAGTATTCACACCGAATGTTGACCATTTAATGAAGCTTCAAAAAGACCCTGAGTTTGTTCAAGCTTATAGTATTAGTAGCCATAAAGTTTGCGATAGCCAAGTCTTATTGTATGCAGCGAGATTTTTGGGTACTCCAATTCGGGAAAAAATATCAGGTTCTGATTTGTTGCCAGCTTTTTACAACTATCACAAACATGATGATAATATCAAAATATTTCTCTTAGGAGCAGGGGAAGGAATTGCTCTACAAGCGCAACAAAAAATCAATCAGAAAATTGGTAGAAAGATTGTTGTTGATTCTTACTCTCCAAGCTATGGTTTTGAAAAGAACCAAGAGGAATGTCAAGAAATAATCGATAGGATTAATAAGTCGAATGCGACAGTTTTGGTAATTGGAGTTGGTGCTCCCAAACAAGAAAAATGGATTTATAAATATCGGGAACAATTGCTGAATATTAAAATATTTATGGCACTTGGAGCTACTATCGATTTTGAAGCCGGAAAATTACAGCGATCGCCACAATGGGTTAGTCAAATTGGGATGGAATGGCTATTTAGATTATTATGCGAACCCAGACGACTTTGGAAAAGATATTTAGTTGAAGATATTCCTTTCTTCTTTATGGTTTTGCAGCAGAAAATTAAAACAAATTTCAAGAAAGGAAAAAAACAATATTTGCGTTTTTGGAAACTGAGAAATTCTAATTAAGCATTGTCAAGTAGTTATATATAGGAATCCTATTTGAATTTTGAACAAGCTCCGTACATCTGAAGAGTGGTAAAGTCAAAAGTAGTGTGTCGAATAAACCACTCAAACATCCACTTCAAATGGGAGAAGGAAGGTATCAAAGCACA
>JAAUPE010000076.1 GCA_012034595.1 Calothrix sp. CSU_2_0
CCTACATATAATGCTATTAGTAGCGGTTGCGGTGCGCAGTGCGCACCCTACATATAATGCTATTAGTAGCGGTTGCGGTGCGCAGTGCGCACCCTACATATAATGCTACATATAATGCTATTAGTAGCGGTTGCGGTGCGCAGTGCGCACCCTACATAGGGAATTTATTTCTAAATGCCAACCTATTTTATTGCAGGTATTTGGTTTTTTTCTTGCACGATTCCCGCTGCAATTGCTGTTTGCGAAAGCACGAACAAGGCTGCGATCGATAACATTTTAATTCCCGATGTTTGAGAGAATGGATAAGTTAACAACTTTAAATAAAATGATGGATGCTGCATTTTTTTTGAATTTGCCGCGCGTTTGGAAGTAGTTTGCTGAAACAAAAATGCGCCTCGCCCGTAATTGAATTGCTGCTGCCAAAATTTGCGCAGTGTCAGTTCGTGAAAGTGATAAACTCTAACTTCGGGAGCGTATACCGCACGCCGCCCCGAATGCAGCCAGCGATCGCAAAATTCTCTGTCTTCTCCAGCCGCTAAGGAAAAACTCGTGTCAAAGCCGCCGATATTGCGAAACTCAGCAGCAGGAAGGGCAAAATTATTAGAAGTGAAAAATTGCGCGCGATCGGGAATAGCATTGTAATAACTGTAAAGATAATCGATCAGTTGCTGGCTGGCTGCGGAATAAATATTATCGGGAAATGCGTTGATTGTTCGACCTCCTAACAAGCAGTCAGGTGTTGCTGCAAATCTAGTTTCTAAAGCTTGCAGCCAATCTTCAGCTACAGTACAATCATCGTCTGTAAAGACTAAAAATTTGCCTTTAGCCACCAAAGCCCCCGTATTTCTTGCTGTTGCCGGCCCGGAATTCGGTTGGGAAATTAATTCAAGATTTAATTGTTTGTGAAAAGGAGAAACTGCGGTTTCTAGGGATATTTCGGTGCTGTCGTTAACGACAATTACTTGAAAGCGATCGCCCGGATATTTTAGTTTAACAAATGAATCGAGACACGCTGCCAGTTTTTGCGGGCGATCGTAGGTAGGAACAATAATTGAAAATAAAATTTGGTTGTCAGTCATTAGTTATGAGTTGTTAGTATAGATTGTTTTATAAGGAACTCCATTATTTTCTTAGTCCGCGGAGGCGGACTTTGTTTGTGTAGAAGCGGTTTCAACCGCCGAGTCATATATATTTTATAAAAAAACGCAGGTGAGTGTCAATCACCTGCGTTTTTTGCATTCGCCTGAGGTTCGATCGAACCTTATTAAACCGTCACAGCCAAATTACCAGCCGCCTTTACTTGAGCGAGAAAATCGTGCAATTTATCACCTTCAATTACCTCAGTTTCCAACAAACTCTGCGTAATTGTTTCCAACAAATCTCGATTTTCCTTGAGAATATCTAACGCTTGCTGGTGTGCGGTTTCGACAATTTCTTTGACTTCTCGATCGATCGCTTCAGCAGTTTGGGGGCTGACAGCGCGGCGGGCATTTCCCATACCGTCGTTTAAAAACATTGCCTGCTGGCCTTTATCGTAAGCGAGAGGGCCCAAAACTTTGCTCATGCCGTAAGTTGTGACCATTCTCTCTGCTAAATCCGTGGCCCTTTGCAAGTCGTTGGAAGCACCGGTTGTGATGCTACCAAATACAATTTCCTCTGCCGATCGCCCTCCTAAAAGAGTAGCAATTTGCCCTCGCAATTCCGATTCATCTAACAAGAAACGGTCTTCTGTCGGCAACTGCAATGTATAGCCCAAAGCAGCCATACCGCGCGGGACGATCGAGATTTTTGCAACTTCGCCACCGCCTGTCATCATCGCACCAACCATCGCGTGTCCGACTTCGTGATAAGCAACAATCTTTTTCTCTTTTTCATTGAGCACTCGGCTTTTCTTTTCCAAGCCGGCGACAATGCGTTCGATCGCTTCTGCGAAGTCTTCTTGTGCTACAGTTAGGCGGTTATTTCGTGCAGCTAACAAAGCAGCTTCATTGACCAAATTTGCCAAATCTGCGCCGGAAAAACCGGGGGTACGAGTGGCGATCGCCTTTAAGTTAATATCCGGGCCTAACTTCACTTTTTGAGCGTGAATGTTGAGAATTGCTTCCCTACCGGATAAGTCGGGACGATCGACTAAAACTTGGCGATCGAAACGCCCTGGGCGCAACAATGCAGCATCCAAACTTTCCGGGCGGTTAGTAGCAGCGAGGACGATTACCGTAGTATTTCCCGCAGCAAAACCGTCCATTTCAGTTAATAATTGATTCAGAGTTTGTTCGCGTTCGTCATTGCCGCCGTAAAAACCGCCGCTGCTGCGAGATTTGCCGATCGCATCCAATTCATCAATGAAAATAATGCAAGGAGCTTGTTTTTTAGCTTGCTCGAATAAATCTCTAACTCTGGCAGAACCGACACCGACAAACAGTTCTACAAATTCGGAACCGGAGATGCTAAAAAGGGTACGCCAGCTTCACCAGCTACCGCTTTTGCTAACAGCGTTTTGCCCGTTCCCGGAGGTCCGACTAACAGCACGCCCTTCGGAATTCGCGCGCCGATTGCCGTAAATCGATCGGGGTTTTTCAAGAAATCAACAACTTCAACTAATTCAGTTTTCGCCTCTTCAACTCCTGCTACATCAGTAAATGTAATCTTGGCCGATTCGCCTTCAACATAAACTTTAGCCTTGCTTTTGCCGATCGACAGCGCGCCCTGAGGTCCGCCACCGCCCCGGTTCATGAAAAATTGAAAAATAGCTACAAAAATCAGCGGCGGGATTACCCAGCTCAAAACGCTGCCGATCCAGCCATTTTTGCAGGGGGAGTTGCTGCAAATTCAACGCCTTTTTCTTCTAAAAGTTTAGGCAGTTCTAGGTCAAAAATCGGTGTAGTTGACAGCACTTGACCTGGTTGATCTGCTTCCCCTTTGAGTTGGTAGCGAATTTCGTTTTGACCTACCGAAACCCGCCCCACTTCTTGTTCTTGAACCTGATGGACGAACAAGCTGTAAGGTACTTGCGGGATTCGCGGTCCGAACAAATTGGGTAAAAAGATATTTGCCAGCAGGAACAGACTTGAGAGCAATAACAAGATATTGCTTATTTGTCGAAACCTAGGAGGTTGGGGTTGGTCTTTAATTGCCATTGATAACTGTCATCCTTAAAATTAAAGCAGTTTTATTCATCTATCTTCTCATCAAATACGGACTCGCTGTCAAGCGGATTTCCTCACTTGTTTTGGTCGGTTAACCGGGCAGTACCGATGTATACCCTTTCTCCGTAACATGAGGTAGATCGCGGGGATCGGTAATTGGTAATTGGTAATTGCCAGATTGGTAATTTGAGTTGGTAATTGATAATTGGTAATTGCCGGATTGGTAATTTGCGATCGAGTAGTTCAAGGCTATGGTTGTCCCTCGCCCCAAACGGCGCACCGCAGCAATACTACCCATTACCATTACTAATTAACAACTCTTGTTGCTTACCTCATGCTGCACGAGAAAGGCTATATTTATGCAGCTTCGGGGTTTAAATGAATCATTTGCCAAGTAGTATAAGTGCCGATCGCGCCCCAAATTGCGTAAGGCAAAAGTAACAATGCGGCTGTTTGAGAAATCGGCAACACAGCTAGCACCAACACAATGCCTAAAATCTCGCCAATTCCTCCTAAAATCGTCCCTGTTTTGAGACTTTTGACTCTGAGAGTCGCGGGAATGTAAGCGACGGTTATAATTTCTAAAAGCAAGTACAAAGCCATCAGCAGCCATGTTTTTAAACTGCCGGGTTCCCGTTCCCACACCATTATAGCACTGACAGCTCCGCAAGTAAAAACGATCGTCCAAATCAGCGGAATTGCGGGTTCAAAAAACAGCCAATCAGGTCTTTTAAGCTCGATCGCCCATTTAAGATCGCGGAGTTTAAAAAATAAAGTGCCGAACGCAACTGCAAAAGTTACGCCGCCGATAATTATCCAAGATGGAATCATGATTTTAAACCTGAAAATTGTCCGAAAGCAGGTAATATATGAGTTCGTAGTGCGCAGTTTAGCCTGCCGATTTTGCGAACTCAAGTCCGCGCTACAAACAGCAGCGATCGGATAGGATCTAATTCGATCGTGCCAAATGAAGAGGCAAATTCAGATCCGCCTTTAGCAGGAACTTCTGTAAAGCGCGATCGTGACGATTTTTGAGGAGTATTTTAAAACTTTTCCTTCAGATTCCGATCCCCCTAAATCCCCCTTAAAAAGGGGGACTTTAAGACTTTAAGACTCTGGCTCATCCTTAAAAAGGAGGACTTTAACACACTCTTGCTCCCCCCTTTTTAAGGGGGGCTGGGGGGGATCGAAGACGCAAGAAAACGCGCCCTAACCGCCCGATAAATTCCTCACAAACTCATCGCGTCCAGAAACCAAATTAGCGGGAATACCATTAGGAAAATTTTGGGTAATTAAAGCTTGTAATTTTTCCACTCGATTCTCAGGATTCGGGTGAGAACTGAAAAACTCCGGCGGCGCTTCGCCCTTTCTCGCAGCACCGAGAATTTGCATTACCTCAACAATTCCTTGAGGATTATAACCCGCTTCCGTCATAAACCGAAAACCGAGTCGATCGCTCTCAAGTTCGTCATCTCTACCGTAGCGCAAACTAACAACTTGATTGACAGCTTGAGCGATTAAAGCTGCTTGTTGGCCGCCCCCGCGATCGTCGCTAGCAGCCACTCCCACCGCCGTTACCAAAGCCCTACCAAACTGCTGTTTTGCCAAGTGTTCCGCACCGTGACGCCCGACAACATGACCGGCTTCGTGTCCCAATACAGCAGCCAATTGCGCCTCGGAATTCAGTCGCCGCAACAGCCCCGCAGTAATGAAAATTTGTCCCCCCGGTAAAGCAAAAGCATTCACTGTTTGCGCATCGCGCAGCAGGTGGAATTCAAACGGATAAGGCGCTTGTTTTGCACTCGAATTGGTGACAACTCGTTCGCCCACTCGATCGACATATTGCTGAATATTTTGACTGGGATAAAGCCCCCCATATTTCCCCGCCATTTGCTGCCGCGCTTGCAGTCCCAAAGATATCTCTTGTCGGGGAGTAAGTTGCACCCGCTGCCTCTCGCCTGTTACGGGATTTTGTACGTCGCTTGTATAATAAGTAATTGCGCCAAAAAATGCCATTAACAGCCCGATCGCAGCTCGGAATAAAAATTTGTTCACTATCGTTTACCAGCTAAGTTTAGCGAGGATGATACTAAATTTGCAGTTATTTACACCTCTATCTGAAGTATCAAATATGGTAATTGGTAATTGGTAATTGGTAATTGGTAATGGGTAATTGGTAATAACTCTAATCTGCCTTCAGCATAGCTGTCTTCTTCCTCCTTCTTTCTGCCTTCTGCCTCCTGCCTTCTGCCTTCTGCCTCCTGCCTCCTGCCTCCTACCTTCTGCCTCCTGCCTTTATCTTCATTCCTTGACTTTTTTTTGGGGAACTACAAATTTATTGTGACTGTCAGCGTATCTAGCCAAAAAATACTTTGTAAATTTTTTCGACTTTTTTCACTTAGATCGAAAAACGATTGGAAAACTAACAATTATTTTACCGAGAAAATTTTATCCTTATTCAGTTGCGATATTCCGTCGGAGTCACTAGCCTTCGGCAATGCTAAAAGCATACGTGAACGCAAAAAGTAAAAATCCCCCAATTTCTTTACCCAATAACTTATGATTTTGACTTAAATGAACAAATAATACATCAAGTATTTCTACGTAAAAACGGTACAGTAGGCTCCAGTGTCCGATAGCGGCAGTAATTTCAGCGACATTACTTACGTATAAACACTACAGTTTTAGTAAAAAGAAAAACTGTTATTGACGTTCTTATCAAGTTCATGTAAAAACCTTTAAAAAGCACCAGCAAGTTCTTACACAATCTTTATTGTTTGGAATCTGAAAAACTGAATAATAGTTATGGTTTACCTAAATGACATCTGGGGCTTAGGGTAAAAACTTGGACTAAAATTTGGTCTGGTTAGAAGAAACACAAAGGAGAACGTAATGGGATATAAATTAATTTGACTGATTTGACTGCGAGGGATTATTGATTCAAACTAGAGAGATTTAAAAAGTATTAAGAATTTTGGCTTGAAACATAGCTCCTCACTCTGAAGACTACCAACTCAAGGAATCCAAGAAACTATGAACTCTAAAGCCTTACCACGCCAAATTAATAATGTCGAAGTCGGCGTTTATGAGTGCGAAATTCATCTCAAATTTCGTTTAATTGAGGAGAAAAGTCTGCTAGGCGATCGCGATCAACTTTTACAAGTGTTAATAGAAGCACTTGCTGAAGGTTCGGATGATTTTCTAGAAATGCTACAAGCATCTGTTAAAGCTCATGAATCATCGGAGTTTAAAGCTTCGCCACAAATGCGTCGCCAACTCATGCGTTTACGCAATTCTGCTGATACCTGTCAGTAATCATTTGTAGGGTAGAGTTTATCCAGTAGAGGAAACAGAAAATTTGCTTTCATCCTACAGATTGCCTGTTTTACATATACTCGATTTAAGAATGAGTCGGCTGATGTAATTAGACTCCACAACGTCTATCCCCGTGTACACCTTTGGTATAGAGGCTTTATATATTTTCAGCCAACCGTTGCAAATAACAAGGAAAATTCAGCTTTCGTATAAGCCAAGTATTTCCTAGCTATCAACGGTAAACGCTTCGCTTAATGAAACAAGCCTAATCAATCATCTGAAGGAATATTTGCGGAAAGTCGTCGTCGTGTCTACAGTAGCCCTCACCCATCACACTACAGAGAATCATATTGGGTGCCTACTACTAATTAAGAAATTCTTTACTCGCTTTTAAGCAGTTCAAGGTTGACTAATTTTTTATTTTTCATTTCAGGGTAATCGCGAAAACAGAGCTAAAACAGAATAATTTTTTCCTCTCGAATGGGAGTAAGGTATCAATTCCCCCGAAATTTTTCATGAGGGGGACAAATTACTTTATGTATTTTAGTTTTTTGATTTAATTTTTTGATTTTGGTTTTTTAATTTTAAGTTCGCAGGGGTTAAGATATAACGCTTCTCATGCGAATGAAATAAAAATAAGGGCAAACAACCCTCATACGTGTCAAATTAAGCTAAAAGCTTATTCCACGGTCATTTTACCCCACGCCTTAATCACCTCCACGTAGCTTATGCTACTTACTTTTATCCGCTTGCGCGTCTATCCGAAGGGTAATCGGCAAGGGGAAATTCGAGCGAAACGCGGGAATTGGGGTGGGGTTGCGACTAAGTAGTATTGAATAAAATCAAAACAACGCTTTTATAGGGGTTTCAGGTTAAGTTGACACCAATGAACAACCGTTTGCCCCTACAGTATTTTTTTATGGCTTCTGCCTTATTTCGCTAACCCATGTTCGAGAGCAAAACGTACTAGTTCCGTGCGGCTATTTGTACCAGTTTTGCTAAACAAACGACTGACATATTTTTCAACGTTACGAACGCTTGTGTCTAAACGACGGGCAATTTCCTTGTTCATCAACCCTTCCGCAACCAGATTTAAAACGCTTTGTTCTCTGGGAGTCAAATCGATATTAAACGGTGCGGGGGATTGAGCGATCGCACTTTTTTGTGTCAATAAAGCTTTGATTTGAGCAATTTGTTTAGCTAGCTCGGCAATATCTGGAGTTTCTCCGTCTTCAGTCGCGACTTGCGAACTTGCCAAGCGTCGTGCCAGGAGATTTTCGACTATAGCCACTAACTCATCAGGATCGAACGGTTTCGGCAAATAAGCATCAACACCAGCCTGATATCCTTGAATGCGATCACCTGTCATCCCCTTAGCGGTCAAAAAGATAACTGGAAGTGTCTTAAAACGAGCATCTTCCCGTACCTGTTTTAGAAATTGATAGCCATCAACTTGAGGCATCATGATATCCGAAATAAGCAAATCTGGTGTATTTTGTTGCATTAAATCCCACCCCTCACGGGCGTTACTGGCAACTTGAACGCTGAAGCCACTATCCTGCAAATAATCCTTGACGGCTTCACGCAATCCCGGTTCATCATCTACCAGTAACAATTGTGCTGACATCTAATCTATCCTTGTCCCTTACTTTCCTCCAATTTAGCGAACTTTCGGTACACAAAACTATCCAAGAGGAAATAGTTAATAGTTAATAGGTAGTAGGTAGTATTTAATAGGTAGTGGTTAATGCTTAGTTCGTCATGGGTAGTGCTAATGTATGCCCCATGCCCAATTCCCAATTCCCAATTCCCCATTCCCTACAACCAATCAATCATTTTGGCTTTTTCTGGTAATTGGGCTTCCATTTGCCCGTCATAACGCGCTCTAGCAGTAAATAGACCAATTGGGGTAGTTAATATATCGATGAGGCTGGCTTTGCCTAATACTGCCTTGAAACTGAATTTTGGCACTTCCTTGATAATCCAGCGAACCAAACGAAAACAGCATTCCTGAAAAGTAATCGCTCGCATCAAATCAACACCATACAACTCATGCAAATAGCGGTTGGAACGTCCATATCGTCGCCATTGACTTGCTAATTCTTTGAAGGTAGCGCGATGACGATGCTGGACGATCGCATTTGCCGCAAATTCTAAACTACCAATACCTTCTTTCTGAATTCGCCAACAAATGTCCGCATCACCTCCAGTTGTCAGGTAAGGACGAAATAACCCGACTTTCTCTAAAACTAGACGACGAATCGCTAAATTTGCGGTTTGACCGTAGGGGCAAAATTTGTTCGCGAGGGTATGCTTTTGCGATAATGTTTCTTGGCGATCGGCAAATCTTTCTAAAAATGTTTTGCTCTTAAGTGCGGCGATTTCCCCAGCTACCATCACAACATTCGGCTTGACAAAATCCTGCACTAATGATTCTAACCATTGCGGTTGGGGACGACAGTCAGCGTCGGTGAAAACGACAATTTCGCCAGTTGCCGCACGAATCCCCGTATTCCTCGCTGCATAGGAGCTTTGAATTTGAATTTCGCTTAAAGGACGAATGGTGATTGGGCAATGTTCAGCAGCTGTATGGAGACATGTGAGGGTGCGATCGCTACTGTTGTTGTCTACTAGCAAATACTCTACCTGTTCTTTGGGATAGGTTTGCGTCAACAGGCAAGCGATTAGCTCATGTAAATCCTCTTCGCCATTATAAATAGGTATGACCACCGAAAGCTTGGGGAAAAAGCCATGAGAGCTATTAGAGGTGGCTGATTCGTTCACTTTAAGATTTGATTTAGGGTTTGATTTAGGTTCTGATTTATAAACCATAAAATTTAGGATTTTGAATATTGGGATTTACTAATTAGTATTCCCATTTCAAAATCCTAAATCAGTAGTACGATGCTGTTTTTACTACACAAAAAATCTTATTTAAATTGTTACAATTTGAAATCAGATTCAAATCATAAATCTAAATTACAACTTCAAATTAACAGCACCAGGGGTTGCTGGTCGCTGGGAAGTTGGATTTTGCGGTGTCGGTAAAGCAAATGTGTTGATAGGGCAGTCAATGCTCGTACATACTGGGGGTCACTCTGGGTTCCCAACATATCCGGATTAGTCGCTAGCTGGCGCTGCTGGGCTTCCGACAGGTCAAGTTTGATATCCGGTACAATTCCTTTTTTATTGATATCAGTGCCCTTGGGAGTGTAGTAGTGAGCAATGGTGATTGCCACACCCGAACCATCTCCAAGTTGGTGTACCGACTGTACCAAAGCTTTACCAAAACTTTGGGAACCGATGACAACTGCCCGGTTATTATCCTTGAGCGCACCAGTCAAAATTTCACTAGCACTAGCAGAATTGTTATCGATTAATACAGCGAGGGGCAGCTTTGTTAGGGATGTCTTATTCGCTTTGAAAGTTTCATCGCTGACCCCTTCGCGATCGACAGTACGAACAATCGAACCGTTATCCATCCACATCCGAGCAATTTCAATACTTGCTTGCAATAACCCACCAGGATTACCGCGCAAATCCAAAACGTAACTCTCGGCACCTTTTCCATTTAAATCGCGGATAGCTTTTCGCATTTGGTCTGCGGCATGGGCACTAAATTCCCGTAAGCGGATATAGCCGATACGCTTTTGCCCTTCTTGTCGCAAAGCATAGCGAACAGTCGGCACTTCGATTGTTGCTCGCGTCAGTTTCAGGTCAAATTCGCGTATCCCAGTACGTCCTAAACGTAGAGTGATTAGAGAACCAGCTTTACCACGAATCAGCTTCGAGGCATCATCTACCTTCATCGATTGAGTGGCTTTACCATCGATCGCTAAGATTTGATCCCCTGCTTTCACACCTGCTTTCAACGCGGGCGAGTTTTCAATTGCTTCTACCACGGTGAGACGCTTAGTTTTTTCGTTCACCTCCATGCGGATACCAATCCCCGATACTTCACCCGAAGTTTGACTGGTGAGGGCATCGTATTGCTTGGGGTCCATAAATCGGGTGTAAGGGTCGCCCAATTTCTGTAATGCTTCGCGAATGGCTACATAAGCTTCTTCACGCGATGAGTAGTTTTTGGTCAACAATTGTTGTCGGATAGTGACCCAGTTTTGTTGATTAAACTTGCCATCTACATATTCGCGGTTTACAAGTTGCCATACTTGGTCAACAATGGCTTTGGGGCTATCTTGTAGTGCAGCGCGAACCGAGCGACACCAAGCTGGACCAAATACAGAGAACAGAGCTGTGGAGGCGATCGCTCCACCAATCAAAGCTACTTGCAGTGGCGAGTAACGTTTCGCAGATTGGTTCATGTATATCAGCTGGAATAATTTTATTATTGTTAACAGTTTAGCAATCAGCTTTTGGGAGAAAGCTATTTAAGTCTTTATACTCGCATTCGCGAGTTCTAACCTGAAATATTCACTTAATCTTTATGCTGAAAAAGATTTTGTTTCTTTGGCAACATTATCTCTACTAGTTGGAATTAGTTCCTCCGGATATAAAAGGGAATAATACAATACTTTTTTGTAGTCGTCTTGTACGCAAGATTGCTTATATTTAAGATAACACTTGATTGTATTTATCAAGATGCTTCCATAGCTTTTCCGAATTTAACAAATTCGCTTCAATCTAACTATTTCATGAAACGAAAAGTTACACAGTATGATGTCAGTAAAAAACTTGAGACTTAGGTCGAGAAGGGGGCAGTTATTACAAAAACTTGCCTTTGGTCTGTTTCTTCTCCTGAGTTTTTGGCTGGTTTTTAACACTATAACTCTAATTTATGCATCTTCCAAGGCGATAGATGCCAATTTTGTGCTGGGTGGTAGCATCCAACGTGAAGTATATGTCGCAGATTTGGTTGTAAAGAACCCGGAAATACCAACTTTAATTTCGCAAGGTTCGCAAGAACCCTGCATTTTGCGAATTTTTCAGAATAAAGGGGTGAATTTGGAAAATATTTGGTTGGAAAAATGTGCGGATTCCACATTTGGAAATTTTTTCTACAGTCTGCCTATTTTAAATAAATGGAAAGTGCGTAAAATCCGGCTCGTCACTTCTAGCAGCCATTTACCCAGAGCAAAATGGATGGCGCAGCTTATTTTAGGGGCTAATGGTATCTGGGTTGAGTTCGATCTTGCCAAGGAGAAGGGAGTTCCTGGAAACCGTGAATCGTGGTTGAAAACGGGAATTGATGTAACGCGGAGTCTATTGTGGTCGGGATTGAGCCATTTTATCCAACCGCAGTGTGCTGATGTGATTAAGCTGATTGACGTAGATATAAAGGCTTGGCAACAAAGAGGTTTTAATTGCGAACGTCAGGGAAGAGAGTTCATTTATTAAGGGAACGTAGCGGGGTTTTCCCGCCCTGACAATATTGTTGGTAAGCTAGATATCTCTATGAAATAAAGCAGTTCTGGGTGTGTAATGGGTTTCTTTGCACCAATCTTTACTAGGTGGAGTCTCCCCGCTCTAAAAATTAATGTTGCGATACAAATAAGGGAAATAAGGGAAATAAGGGAAATAAAAGAAATAAAAGAAATAAAAGAAATAAGGGCAAACAGCCGTTTGCCCCTACGGTAATTGTCCATGTGCCCAACAAAAAAACAAAAAAAAGCTTCCCCAAAGAGGAAGCTAATGTGTCTTGTCGAAAAAACTTTTAATTCTTAATTACTCTCTAGAAGCAACTTACAACCAACTTAATCCGAGACTGCACACAGCAAGAATTGTGGCAACTATGTAGAAGACAGCAACAACTTGCAATTCTGACCACCCAGAAAGTTCGAGATGGTGGTGCAGTGGAGCCATTTTCAGAAGACGTTTACCTTTACCGTCGGGACCTTTTGTGGCTTTATAATAACCAACCTGCGCCATTACGGACAGGGTTTCTACAAAGAAGATGCCACTGAGAATAAATAAGGCTAAAAGACTATTTGAGATTAATGCTACACCTGCTAATGCACCGCCCAATGCAAGGGAACCAGTGTCTCCCATAAATACACGGGCTGGGTTGCGGTTATGCGCTAAAAAGCCCAAGCAACTGCCACTTACGGCAGCACAAAAAATCATTAGTGGAACTGAAGTCGGTGCGACCAAAGCACCTAGAGCTAACATTGCGATCGCAACCGTTCCTCCAGCCAACCCATCGATACCGTCAGTTAAATTAGTTGCGTTACTTTCAGCCACTAGCACAAATCCAGCTAGGGGCCAAAATAGCAATCCTAGAGGTAGAGAAAAACCTAAAGGAAGAGCTATATTTGTAATATCAAATGAATTAGAATGTTGATTAACCATCAACCACAGACAAAACATTAGTGCAAAGCTAACTTGCAACATTAGTTTCATCTTGGGTGAAATACCTTTATTAGATTTCCGCCTTAGAATCTGCCAGTCATCCAACCAACCAATAAAACCGTAACTCAAAGTCAAAGCGGAGACGGCAAGGACATTGCTGTCAAAGCCAGACCATACACACGCAACAATTGCGGCAACGGGGATAAAAAATATACCGCCCATTGTTGGAGTGCCAGCTTTCTTGAGGTGAGCCTGAGGTCCATCCTCTCGAATAACTTGCCCAGCTTTGAGGGCTTGCAGCCAGGGTACAACCCAATAACCTATTGCGGCAGAAATAAGGGCACACAACAGGAGTGGCATGGTTAGCGATGTCGCAAGCCAGGGCATCCGACCTGCTACCATGTCAAATATAATTGCTGCAATACCCAGTCCTACACCTAGTAACGAAACCAGACCGATACCAGTAATGTTCAACCCTTGGTCAGGAGATAATTTTGCGTCCACTGAAATTTCCCTTCACTCCACACTTTTAAGCTTTTGCTTTAATTAATAGGGACTATGTTTGCCAACAGTCCTTTTTTAGAGGCTATGGCTCTTCGGCATCGCTGTCGTCATCGTCATCGATTTCATAGCCATCTTCACCACCTAAAAACTCTGAGATTTCTTCTTCGCCATCGTCACCGTAATCATGTTCTTGTTGTTCGCGTGCAATTAGACGACCGCTTGCTTGTAACCAATCTAAAAGCGAAGTCTCTTGCTTTAATGGAATTACAGCAGCGCGTTGGTTGCGAGGAGCTTCACGTAATGGAGAATTAAGCATATCGACAAAGACACAAAGAAGATAACGTAACTGGACAATAAGAGTCTATCACTTGATACAAGAGAATTTAGTTATTCATTCAACTCTTTCCTCTGAAAATCCGACAAAAATTTGATTATTTAATATCTGTAGGAAAATCAAAGCGATATCTTGAGTTTTTTGTATGTTGCTTAACATTTTTACTGTTTTTCTTCTTAATACTGACAATTTACTCACTTTTTTTGAGGTTTAAAGCAATGATAAGAAAAGCTGAACTGATAACTGCGATCGCGCCAACAAATCGGGGATTATTGGCAACTGAATCTGATAAACAGGCAATTTTGTCTGCGATCGCAAATCTAGAAGACTTTAACCCTACACCTCGTCCTTTAGAGCGGAGCGAATTACTTGATGGTGATTGGCGACTACTATACACCACAAGCAAGGCTTTATTAAACCTTGACCGTTTCCCTTTTTACAAGTTGGGTCAAATATATCAGTGCATCCGTGTAAAAACCAACAGCGTTTATAACATTGCTGAAATTAATGGATTACCTTACCTAGAAGGTATTGTCAGTGTTGCCGCCAAATTTGAACCGCTTTCTTTCCGTCGTGTCCAAGTTAAATTTGAACGCTCAATCTTAGGATTTCGGCGCATAATTAACTACACATCACCCTCTGACTATATCCAGCAAATCGAGAATGGTAAAAAATTTAGCGCTATTGACTTCCCTATTAACAGTAGCAATCAACAAGGATGGCTCGACATTACATATATAGATAACGATTTGCGGATTGGTCGCGGCAACGAAGGCAGTGTATTCGTCTTGACTAAAACATAAGTACTCCTTAATTATCTGCTTGCGTCCAAAAAAGGTATTCGATATTAAGTGTATTGTCAAGGAGGATGTGACACCATCTTTGGGAGTGGGGGATTGGGGATTGGGGATTGGTAATAACCCACTACCCATTGCCCCTTCGTACTCGCGATTAATTTCAAATAACTTAACAAAGCAACATGTAGCTCCAAGGTAGTTTTATAGTGAGTCAATAAGCCCTATATATTTTGGCAATTCATAACTTAAAGGGAGAAACTCATGGTTCAACGTGGTTCTAAAGTACGTATTCTTCGCCCCGAATCCTACTGGTATCAAGATGTAGGAACCGTTGCAACGGTCGATCAAAGCGGTATTAAATACCCTGTGATTGTCCGTTTTGAGAAAGTTAATTACTCTGGTATCAACACTAATAACTTTGCTGTTGATGAATTAATTGAGGTTGAAGCTCCCAAAGCGAAGCCAAAAGCTGCTCCTGCTGCTAAATAATAAAGGTAATTCCTTTTTTGATTGCTGGTGCTATTACGGCATTCTGAGATGAAAAGGTAATTTAAGATGGGGTGTTAGGGTTGTCTCGAAAATTCTCCGAAAGTTTCGTCTCTTCCCTGTTGCTCCATCTTTATTTTTTCTTTAATTTTTTAGAGATTAAACTTTTATAGATTTAAGATTGCAAGAAGTTGTAGGCTGGAAGAAAACAGAGTGCATTCCTAACCTACGCTAGATGCCTGAACTGCCTGAAGTTGAAACAGTCCGTCGGGGTTTGAACCAATTAACCCTAAATCAAAAAATTGTTGGTGGAGATGTCCTTTTACATCGCACTATCGCTTATCCGTTAGGAATAGAAGAATTTTTAGCTGGAATCCAAGGATATCAAATTGCCACTTGGCATCGTCGTGGCAAGTATCTTTTGGCTGAATTGGAAGAAGTAGGGAAAAAAGGAAAAGAAGAAAGACAAAGGAATATTAAACCATCTCCAGCAGAAGTCTCCACTGTTTCTTACCTTGGGGCACATTTGCGAATGACAGGTCAATTACTATACCTAAATCGTGATGAACCACTGCACAAACATACAAGGGTACGAATATTCTTCGATTGCGATCGCGAGTTACGTTTTGTCGATCAGCGTACTTTTGGGCAAATGTGGTGGGTTCCCGCAAACGTAGAAGTCGAAAGCGTCATGACTGGTTTGGCAAAGCTGGCTGTCGATCCATTTTCCCCTGAATTTACCATCGATTATCTGGCAAATAAGCTCAAACACAGCCGTCGTCCAATTAAAACTGCTTTACTCGATCAGTCAAATATTGCGGGTTTGGGGAATATTTACGCTGACGAAGCTTTATTTCTCAGCCATATTCGTCCAGAAACCCTTTGTACAGATTTAAAACGTCAACAAATTCAAAAGTTACATCCAGCGATTATTCAGGTTTTGACGAAAAGCATTGAAGCTGGGGGAACGACGTTTAGTAATTTTTTGAACGTTGAAGGTATTAATGGTAATTATGGTGGTACAGCATGGGTATATAACCGGACTGGTGAACCTTGTCGGTTATGTAGTAGTCCAATTCAACGAACCCGATTAGGTGGACGTTCTAGCCATTTTTGTTTGGAGTGCCAGAAATAACATTAGTATAAATATTAAACCGTATAAGTGCGGCTTAGTATTATTTTTTCTTGAATATGAATATTCTAAAAATCAGCTTGTTTTGTCTGTTGTTGTTGGGAAATATTTTTTTAGCCACAGAAGTCGATGCCAAACAGCAAAGGAAAAGACTTGTGCGGGGAAATTGTGGGAAGTTGAGATGCGATGTCGTAGTCAAACAACTGCGATCGCTTTACCCTAACTATATTAGTAAATTTGAGAAAGAATGTACGAATCCCAAGATTTTTGCTGCTGACGTTGGTACTGGTGAAAGAAATGCCCGACAAGCTTGGTTTCTTTGCTGGGAAGCCAAAAGGGAAAAAAATGGAACCCGTTACGGCAGTTTTTTAGGAACTTTACCACTTCCAGGTAATGAAGCTAAGTTTTTGGTTCCTTTACCCAGTTCTTCACCGTATACCCAAGAATTACAGACACGTTATCCCCAAGAGATTAAAAAAGCTCAGTTTGAATGTGCAACCAAAAGCGGTAATTTTAATATTTTGGAGTCTGAGGAAAAGAATAAGGTGCAATTGCAGTGTTATTTCCAAGCTGGTGCAATTCCGTTAGATGAAGACGGTGATTTTAATTCAGATGGGGAAGTTAGTAGGGGTGCAGGTGTTGATATTATGTTGGGGACATTTCCCGTGAGTGGGAGATAGAAGTAATTAGGAAATCCAAAGTAAAAATTAAAATATTGCAATAATTGCGATCGCTAAGAGTCGAATGGTGGGAAAATATCAGGTATAGAGATTTATAGGTAGCTCAGGATTTACCCAACATTTAGCTCAATTCTCGCCTAAATTTTCAAATAATCAGTTCTTAACGATTGCTTAACAGCATTGTCACTATCAAAAATCCCAGAGCAATGGAGACTTAGCACAAGCTAAAATCCGGGAAGAAACAACATACAAGCTCAAAAGGGAAACTTATGGCAGCCAAGAAAGGTGATATGGTTCGCGTTGTCCGCGAAAAGTTGGAAAATAGCCTAGAAGCACAAGCTAGCGATACCCGTTTTCCTGCCTACTTGTTTGAAAGTCAGGGTGAAATTGTCGATCTTAAAGGTGATTATGCCTTTGTCAAGTTCGGAAAAGTACCAACACCTAATATTTGGCTGCGTTTAGACCAACTGGAAGCTTTTAGTTAGGTAATTGGGCAATGGGGATTGGGGATTGGGCATTAAGGATTGGGTATTGATTAATAGTTTTTGACTCATAACTCCTAATTTCTAACTCCTAATTCCTAACTCCAATCCCCAATGTCTTTTAACAAAAAATGTAGGAGGAATTCTATCATGTCTTATTCCCCTTCCTTACCAATTTGCAATTTATCTCGTGTTACTGTCATTGGTGCTGGTAGAGTTGGCAGTACCCTTGCCCAACGCATCGCGGAAAAAAACCTTGCAGATGTGGTATTACTCGATATCGTACCCGGAATGCCACAAGGATTAGCGCTGGATTTGATCGAAGCACGGGGAATCGAAATGCACGATCGCAAGATTGTGGGTACAAATAATTATGTCGATACATCTGGTTCAGAAATTGTCGTCATTACAGCAGGTTTTCCCCGCAAACCGGGAATGAGTCGCGATGATTTGCTGTTGACGAATGCCAAGATTGTTGTCGAAGCTGCGAAAAATGCGATTCAATATTCCCCAGAAGCAATTTTTATTATTGTCACCAACCCATTGGATGTAATGACATATCTGGCTTGGCAAGCAACTGGTTTACCCAGAGATAGAATTATGGGTATGGCTGGGGTATTGGATTCTGCGCGGTTTGAAACCTTTATTGCTTTGGAATTGGGGGTTGCACCAAAAGACGTGAAAGCGATGGTAATGGGCAGTCATGGCGATTTGATGGTACCTTTGCCGCGTTATTCCACAGTTAATGGTGTACCAATCACCGAGTTATTGGATGCAGAAACAATAGAAAGATTGGTACAACGCACTCGCAACGGTGGTGCAGAGATTGTGGAGTTAATGCAAATTGGAGGAGCATTTTTTGCTCCAGCTTCGGCAGCTTGCGTGATGGTGGAATCAATTTTGCACAATCAGTCACGGATGTTACCAGCAGCAGCTTTAATGCAGGGTGAATATGGTTTAAATGATGTGTTTATTGGGGTTCCCTGTCGTCTTGGTTGCGGTGGAATTGAGAAGATTGTTGAGTTGAATTTAACTGGTGCGGAATTGGAAGAGTTATATCTTTCTGCTGCTAATGTGCGTACAAATACTAGTAGAGCGCAAGAAATTTTAATGGCAGGTGTTTAATAAATAAGCAACCAGGCAGAATTAATTAGACATGTCATATACCAAGTTGAAAAAACAACGCGACAGATGGGTTTGTTAGGGTAAAGCACAATACACTTTACCCTAACTTCTCTAAAAGATTGGGGATATAAATAAAAGAAAATTTTCGCGAAACTAACTAAACTTAACTAACAGACATATAAATATCTTCGGAATTAGGGTTTAAATAAGGACGTTGCAAATCAATACCAAAGCGAATAAAGTATTCTTGAATTGCTTCCATTCTTTCCTCAACCGAATTTCCATATTTCTGCCAACTTTCAGCTAAAGCATTCGCGACTATTTGACAGCGATTCATGCCAAAACTTTCTTGCTGTACAAACTTTTGCTTTGGTTCTTCTGCTAAACCTAATCCAGGTGCTAATACTTTTGTAAATAGCGGTGTTTCGCTGGCAAAATGAGATTGATGCGAAAAATAAATGGTTTGCAAAACTTGACGAATAGTTGAATAATCCTGCTTTTCAAAAGATAGTACACAGGAATCATAACGTCCAAAAGCATCAGGATGGCAAAGAACTTGAAAACTAAAGGGAATTTCCACTGCATTCAACTCTAAAGTCAGCGCATCCATCAAGACGATCGCACCTTCTTTACTGAGATTAAAGTAAATTTTCCCTAATTTCAACTCTGGATCGAGATTTTGTCTCTCTTGCCCCGCATTACTAACCGCAATGTAAAACCCATTCTGCAAGCGGTTTTTAGGTAACTTTATCGCAATGCGATCGCCTCTTTTGGCAATTGGAGCATCGGGAACAAGGTGCTTATCGCTCTCAGCATACATTGTTAAACCACCCTTGACCACCGCAAGACTCCCATCCGGTTCCCTTCGCAATACTTCCCAATCACCATCAAAATAACCCGTACCACAATTGCGATCGTGCAATTCTGTATAAAACTCTTTGTCTATACCTAAGATTGAATTATTCTCCAAATTGTGGTGTAACGTGTAAATTCTTGATACACGTAGCGGAGACTTTGTCAAATTATTTCGGAGTGATGCGTTGAAATAAATACCATAAATAAAATTTCGTAATAATAAAGCGCGATATTTTTGCTGTAAATGTGGAGGATTACGCTCAAATCGTGCCACAACATCAGCAGGTAAAGCAAAAGGTTGATAATGAGGATGACGAATACAAAAATTTTCCTGAATCTGAATATCGCTAGCAATATTTTGCAGCGTCTCCATTAGCTTGTCGGCAGTTTCTAGCATCATGACAACACAAATAGGGAATAGGGGATTGGGAATTGGGGATTGGGCATAATTCCTAGCTGATTATTTTTCTTATTACCTATTGCCCAATCCCCAAAAAGAAAAATTCAACATCCACGCAAACGAGGCTTTTCGTAATAAATTCGCAGTAAATTTTGCTCGCGTTCGGTTTTGGGAATTTTGTGAAACTGTTGCATTGGTTCGATAATTTGGGTTTCGGGTACACCAAACACTGTTTCTACCGATTGCTGCGGCATAGTTACTAGTGTTTTGGCGACTTGCAACATTTGCATTCCCCCATTATCAAAGTGCTGGCTACACTTGAGGTTTTGTTCGAGTTGGTTAATCAGCGCTAAACCCGCAAACTGAACTACCCGCAAAATAAAGTCTTGACGGTATTGCAAAATCATTGGGAACGCACTCAAATAAGCACGAGTCAATGCCAAAATCGTAGGCTGAATCGTCTCCACTGGAATTACTGCAAAACGCAGCGATTCTTCCAATTCCAGGGTTGAATCCACAACCAAGCTTTCCAGCCAAATTCGCAAATAATCGGCTATCAAACTACCCAAATCAAATGCAGGTTCTCCCCAGGAAGCTGTTTCCCAGTCGATTAACCGAATTAAACAATTATCTAGATTTTGCCAACGCGAATGTACGAGAATATTCTCTAATTTCAAGTCATTGTGAGTCAAACAACAGGGATTCCAGTCATACGCTAAATCCGCGATCGCACTTTCCAAACTCTCATAGCGTTGATGGACAACATAAAACTCTAACGCTTCTGTGGGAATACTACCAAAAATTTCTGGCGAAACAGCACCAATACCCTGCGCTGGATTAAAAAACTGGTAACGAATCACTCCCTGGGGAGCAGTCGCCATAAAATTACGATACTCCCTATGGTTGTAGGTTGTGCGATGCAACGCAGCCAAACCACTCCCGATTGCTGTGGCTATTGCTTCCGGGAAAATACCGCTATTCCCATAAAAACCTCTTAATTCCTCGTAGTCACTGAGGTAATTACGAACCAAAATCGAATTTGCCTCATCGAAATGCACCACCGATGATGACATGGCAGAAATATTTCCCAACACTGGAAACTTTTGCACCAACTGATGCAACAACCATTCATTAAAGAATTCATGGGGTATCCCATCAACCCCACCATCAATCCCAAGACAGCGCTCCTGTTTAACCAGCAGCTTGCGATTTCCAGTCAGAGTCACCAGAAGATTAAGATTCTTACTACTCTGAGGTAATTCAGAATCTGCCGACGCGCCATCTTCAGAGCTACACAGTTCTGCTTCTTGCAGGTACTGGATAACATTATGCGAAGACAGTGAAAAAACCATGTATTATTTCCTAGCTCGTATGCTTTTTAAACTGCTCTCTCGGTAAAGGTTCGGATTCCGTATTTTTAAGTAGATAGCCACCGCACACAAATATTACTCACAATCCCTACTATCTAGTAATATCCGATTTATGCAATAAAAACTTGCCAAAATGGCAATCTATACCTTCACCTTCTCTTTAAGTTACATTTATCTAAACCTTTAAATCTTTAAATATCTTAGGGTATTTGCGTAGATATTTATGCTGATTTACAGTTTAGAACTGTTCCTCTCCCCAATTTCCCCATTAACTAGTTATCACAACCTCATTTCTCAACTTATTCATTAATTTTAGCTAACACATACAAAGTACATAAATATTCCATTCAATTCCGGACAAGTACGATGTTTTTATGCACTTAGTTTATTGATAGATAAAAATGGCTCTAAAACAGTTATTGCAAGCTTTCCTGATATTTGTAAATAGTAAAATTACTATACTTTTTATGCCTAATTCTAATCGCAATTAAACTTAATAATAATTTTCTGTAACTTTTGCAACATTTTTTAGGTGATGACAGAAAAATAATTATATCGATAATTTCTGACTAAATTTCGCCAAATATATCTCTAATTATTGTGAATAAATATCAACTAATTAATGCGCTATTAATATAGCTTGATAGTAACCAGCTCATTAATTAATAAGCATTTTTCAAAACAAAAAGCCGAGAAAATCAAACTATTTAACACCACTGACAATCACAATAAAAAACCTGACGGTTTTAAGGTAGGTAGTTTTTTTATTACTTATAGAGAGAATATTGCATACGCGATACCTACAGCAAGCTCTGCTAACACACTTTCGGTCATTTGTATCAAATACGCTCTTTTGTATAGTAAATTTATACTATTAGTTATTTGAATATAATAAAACAGGCAATGTACCATTAGTGGGGGTACAGGCTTGGAGGGGAATGGTGTGGGGACAAATAGAGCAGGATGGGTTTGTAATTTGCTGATTGGTGGAAAATTTTTACCCCAGCTTCAAGTTTTTGTGGCTTTAGATTTGGGGATGTTAGGAAAGCAAAAATAATACCAATGCGATCGCATTGGTACTGGTGTCGTGTCCGACTGCAAAAATTGTGGTAAACGGAATCATCAGTTTATTTTTTAGCCCCAGCTTCAATAAAAAGTCGGGGATATGAGTAAAATCTTTTAAGCTGATACTAACCGACGCAAGGATTCTGCACGACGTTTCGCAGTTAAGTTATTGGGTTCGCGCTTCAGTGCTTCCTCGTACATTTCTAATGCTTGCGATGTTAATTTTTTCCGCTCGTAAGCATGGGCTAGGTTATTGTAAGCAACAACATAGTCGGGTTTAGATTTGAGTGCTTCTTTGTATTGACGAATTGCTAAGTCTAACTGGTCTTGACTGAAGTATACAAAACCTAGACCATTGTGAATGTAAGCAATATTTTCCTCTCCTTCTTCCCCAGCTGCTTTGAGTGCTTTTTGAAACAGACTAATGGCTTGGGAATAAAGTTTTTTCTCCGAGTAAATACTTGCTAGTTCGTAGTATTCCTGAGTTGTACCCGCTTCCTTGGAAAGTTTATTCCGCAATCGAGAAAAAGAGTTTTCCATCCGACGACTTTTAAACACTTCCTTGAAGACGTTCACAACTACAAACACGAGTAGTAGTACTAAGGCACCAAGGTAAAATCCGACAAATTTATTATCCATTGTTTTTAATATTAAACGTCCCTATCTCTATTACAGCAGAATTCAGAATCCAGAATTTAACTTAAAAAAGTAAAAAGGTTTGAGTTTCACCTGATTGCATCCAATAGTCGTGATGGTGGTAAATCCCAATATTTAACCCGTTCCTGCAACCATCCCGTCTCTAAATAATTTGCGATCGCACTATCTACTTTTCTCCTTAATTTATCATTTTGCAAGCCTTTGGCTATGACTACGCATAATGGTTCGGTGGAAAGTTTGATATCTAATAATCTATATTGGGGATTTTGTTTTACCCAACCACTCAATAAGCTACCATCTGCGGCAAAAGCTGCAATTTTATTAGTTTCTAGCAGGTTTTGCGCTTGTTTGTAGGAATCAACCCCAACTAATTCGGCATTGGGTATAAAATATTTTATTCTCGCTATCGTATCCGAACCGCGTAAAACGCCTATTTGACGTTGTTTAAAGTCGCTTAACCTTTGAAGTGAGGCATTTTTAGTTACTAATAATGCACTATCTAAATAGTAAGGAATACTGAAATTTACCAATCGGGAACGGGATTCGGTAGCAGTGAATCGAGCAATGAGAATATCGACTTGATTATCTAAGACTTGGGAAATGCGATCGCGATTTTGGACGGGAATTAATTTAAAGGCTTTGGGTTTTCCCAGTAAATCTTGAGCGAGTCGTCGAGCAATATCTATTTCTAAACCTTGCAAATTGCCATTGCGATCGCGAAATCCCAGAGGTGGCAGGTTATCTTTGACAGCAATTTTAATATAACCACGTTGTTGAATCTCGGATAATTCGGCGGCATTCGCTGGGGAAGTAAAAATTGGGGAAAGAGAAAAACTACAAGATAAAAGGCAAAAGGCAAAAGCCAGGAGAAACTTCCGACACCATCCAAACAAATCCATACAAACTGAACTTAGCAATGCCGATTGATTGTAACCCAGTTTGTAATTCGGTGCTTGTATAGCCGTGAAGATTTAGTATGACAATTCTCAACACTGGCTATCTCGTAGGTTTATGTACTAATGCAAAATTAAATATATATTTGTCATTGCGAATGGAGCGAAGCGGAATGACGCAATCGCAGGGTTTTGGAGATTGCTTCGCTCCATTTCATTTCGCTCGCAATGACATAAATAATTTTGTCTAGGTACTTAAACCGTAATCTGACACCGAAGCAAGCTATGCAATTTGATTACGAATTACGAATTGTCTTAATCTTTGCTTTTACCTTTCACCCTTCATCTTTATTTGACTTGGCTTGCCATTTCGGCGATTTTCGCAAATCCAGCAGGATCGAGAACTGCGATTTGAGCCAACATTTTCCGATTGATTTCGATTTCGGCTTTTTTGAGATTACCGATAAACTTGCTATAGCTCATCCCATGTAGACGCACAGCAGCATTAATCCGAGTAATCCAGAGACGACGAAAATCGCGCTTTTTCTTTTTGCGATCGCGGTATGCACTTCGGAGTGCTTTCATTACCTGTTGGTTAGCGGTACGAAATAGGGTTGAATGGGAACCACGAAAACCTTTAGCTAATTTGAGAATTTTTTTGCGGCGTTTGCGTGCTACATTACCGCGCTTTACTCTGGTCATGATTTAGATTCCTGAACAATGATTCCTGAAAATACAAACTTAAAAAAATCAAACTAAAAAATCAAACAATTTACAAATAAGGAAGCATCAAGCGCACGTTGTCAGCATCGCGATCGTCAACAACTGCCATTTTTGACAGCTTGTTCTTTTTGCCCCTACTTTTATGTTCGAGCAAGTGATTCTTGAAAGCTTTGCGACGCATGATTTTTCCTGTCCCGGTGACACGGAATCGCTTCGCCGCAGCTTTGCGAGTTTTGAGCTTAGGCATATTTTGACATTAATTCGACACAATCTAATATAATACTATGTTTTTTCTCCAGCTATCCAAGTTTTCAACCAAATTAACTCTTCAGATATTGTTGAGTTGATGGGAACTTGATACCATAAATCTTAAAGAGACAATAATCACCAGAGAAAGCCCAGAAAAAGCCCAAAGCAAGCCCAGAAAAACACTATGGCAAAGCGTAAAAAAAGCAATCTCCAGTGGATTAAAGAAACCCTTGACCTGAAACCAGACCATCATTGGCAAGGTCCAGAAGGCTATAAAATTTTTGTAGCTGGTCGGGGAGCTGTTCGCTTCAATGTTCCCCAAAAGTGGGTTTTTGAACCCCAAGAAAAATCATTTAAGTTTCGCGACAAGAAACCACCCCATGATGATTGTGCTTTAGAGGTATCCTACAATCACTTGCCGCCCAATGACTGGACTTTATTCCCTCTCAAACCAACTTTGAAGAAAATCATGGCAGATGACGAGCGGAATGTGATTGAAAGGGGAGAAGTGATTATTGTCAAGCGGCAAACAGCCCGAATTATGTGGATGGAAATTAAATTTATTGATACCCAAGCAGAACCAAGGGAGGCTTTTTCGCGAACATGTATTGCTTTGGGGTCGAATATTCAGTGCTTGATTACCTTCGATTATTGGGCAGACCAAGCAGAACAATTAATACCCGTTTGGGATGAAGTCATGCGATCGCTCACTTTAGGATTATATATCCGCGACCCCAGAACTGGTTTAGCTTTTCCCGATTAGAAGAAGACTGAATTAAATAAAATACAAATTTGAAATCGTCTAGATTCATGTTGGGTGTAGCTATCGCTACACCCAATGTTGTATATTAGTAAATCCTCATTCCTTAGTCATTAAAACTATTTTTTTATGTAGGAAAGAATTTCTATAATTTTGGCTGGAATTAGGGGAAACATAAGGGGTAAGTAAACCAAAAATTATCTATATGCATTCCTTGCGATCGCAAACATTATTCCTGCATCTCCTTTACTGGACAGGTTTTCTTTGGCTAGGTGGTTGCGTTTCCCAAACATCCGCACCCCAAGCTCCACCAACCCAAGAGACTGTTCTCCGCATCAGCGTGCAACCCACTCAAGATATAGTTGAGCAAGAACGGATGATTGTGCCTCTGGATGCTCACTTAGAAAAAGTATTGGGTCAACAGGTCGATTTTATCATCGCTAAAGACTATCAAGATAGCGTGAATATGTTGGTGGATGGGCGAGCTAATGCTGCCTATGCTGGTGTTGTCTCCTATTTGGAAGCCTTGGAGCGGGGAGTCAAGGTCAAACCCCTGGTAGCTCCCATCGATCAATATACTGTTCGTCCCTGGTATCGCTCCTGCATAATTGTGGCGGCAAATAGCCCGATCAAAAGCTTAAAAGACTTGAAGGGTAAGCGGGTGGCTTTTGTTGACCGCTCTTCAACATCAGGCTATCTTGTGCCTTTTGCAGCGCTTAAGCAAGAGGGAATTAACCCAGATCGGGATTTCGCCAAGGTAGTGTTTAGCGGAACCCATGCTCAAAGCGAGGCATTATTGGCTGCAAATCGAGTTGACGCGATCGCGACCAATTTGGCTACCTACAATCGATGGCAAAAACAGGACAACTTGGCTGGTCGCTTGTTATGGGAGTCCCAGCCCATACCCCATGCTCCAGTGCTGGTTGTAGACGACTTACCACCACAACTGATCGAAAAACTCAAGGAAGCCTTTTTAACCACACCTTCAGGAATTAAAGACTTGATGGGTACTGAGACTGTCGGATACACCCTGGTGGAAGCTGAGGACTACGAATCCATCAGGGAAATACGCCATCAGATAGGCTTGACAGGGAAGGGCAGCAGATCATGAAAATATCAAGTAAGTTTGTTGGTCTTTCGGTCACATTGGTGGGAGCGATCGCTCTGATTTCTGGTGGTACTAACCTATGGCGTAACCATATTCAACAAGTTAGCCACGATAAGTACACCCAAGCTAAAGACCGGATTCAGGCAGCCACAGTCGTTCAAAATCGCCTTTATGCGGAAATTCTCGAACTAAAAGACCATGTCTTGTTCCGTAATATAGACGAAGAAAAGGAAGATGAGTTCGATCAGGGGATTGAAGAGGCACTCGATCAGTTAGAGTTACTGGTATCAAAAGCAGAGGTTAAACATATCCGCGCTCGGCAAGAAATTTGGGAGGAATTAGAAGAAAATTTGATTGAGGTGATTAATCAAGGAATAAGTGCAACCATACTCGACACGAAAGCGGATTTTCGGGCTATTAATGGCTTTAAGCGAGATATTGACTTTTTTTTGGATAAATTAACAAAGCAGGCTGAACAGCAAGCAGAGGAAGCAGAAAAAGAGTTAAAGCAGGTGAATGCGATCGCGAACGGTGTTTCCTATGCCACTATTTTTCTTCTGATTTTGATGGTGTTAGGAATGTTCTGGTTGGTTTTACATCCAACAATCCAATCCCTCAAACAACTCCAGGAAGGAGTTAATGAGATTGAATCGGGTAATTTATCCCATCGGATGGCGATTTATACCCAGGATGAAATTGAAGAGCTATCCCTGGCATTTAACCAGATGGCGGAAAGCTTGGGAAATTCCCAAATCAGTTTACAACAAAAGTTAGAGGAAATAGAAATTGCCCGCAGCGCCGCCGAAAGTGCCAACCGTGCTAAAAGCCAATTTCTCGCCAATATGAACCATGAATTGCGGACTCCCCTCAATGGTATCTTGGGTTACGTGCAAATCCTTCAGCGCGACTCCATCACTAACGAGAAACAATCCAAGGGTTTCAGGGTAATTCATCAATGTGCTTCCCATCTTCTCACCCTGATTAACGATATCCTCGATTTATCTAAGCTGGAAGCGCAAAAAATGGAACTTTATCCCCAGGACTTCCACTTTGCCAACTTCCTCTCTTCCACCGCAGATATTTGTCGGATTAAAGCGGAACAAAAGTCTGTGGAGTTCAATTTTCAGCCGGGAGCTAATTTACCTACGGCGCTTCATGCTGATGATAAACGACTGCGGCAAGTGTTACTAAATTTACTCAGTAATTCCGTCAAATTTACTGATGTTGGTCGCGTTTCCTTCCGGATTGAAGTTGTGGACGTGCCCAGCAGCAATGACCGTTGCCGACGAATTCGCTTCCAAGTTAAAGATACTGGTATTGGGATTGTACCCGAAAAACTCGCCTCGATTTTCTTGCCCTTCGAGCAAGCAGGTAAACGGGAACGGAACATAGAAGGTACTGGGTTAGGGCTTGCTATCAGCCAGCAAATCATCGAGAAAATGGGCAGTAGCATTCAGGTTGAGAGCGTTATTGGTCAAGGTAGTTGTTTTTGGTTTGAGTTAGATTTGCCCCTTGCTAGCGAATGGAAAACTGGAGAGGCGATCGCGAATCAGAATGTGGTTGGCTATGAAGGGGAACGGCGCAAAATTTTGGTGGTGGATGACCGTGAAGAAAATCGCCTAGTTGCCGTGAATATGCTCGAACCCTTGGGATTTCAACTCGCAGAAGCAGAGAACGGAGAAAAAGGGCTGGATATTGCCCTAGAAATGCGTCCCGACCTGATCATTACTGATGTTCACATGGGTGTAATGGATGGTTTAGAAATGACCCGTCGGTTGCGCCAAATGCCTGACTTTGCCCAAACACCCATCATTGCTTCCCCTGCCACTCTATCTAGAGTAGATATGCAGGATAGTCTAGATGCAGGATGTAGCAGTTTTTTACCAAAACCCCTAGATTTGAACGGATTACTCGCGGAAGTGCAAAGGCTTTTAAACTTGCAGATGATTTGGGAAACTATCGCAGATACAAACCCTCCTGAGAGTAGTTCCCATAGCGATCGAGAAGAATTAGTATTTCCTCCCCCAGAAGAACTTGTTACTCTTTATCAAGCCGTTCAGGGTGGTTTTATGAGTGAGGTACAGCAAGAAGCAAACCGCTTCAAACAATTAGCTCCTAAGTACATCCCCTTCGCCAATCAAATTCTGCAACTGAGTCAACAATTTGATGATGAGGGCATTCTTCGGTTAATAGAACCTTGGGTGTAATTGGTAACTTACATTCGCTATAGGAGAATTCTCTTCCCCTTTTAATTAATTTCAAACAAAATAATATTTAGGAGTTTGTTAATGTCCACCGATATGCTCGCTCAGGAAAATACGATTTTAGTCGTAGACGACACCCCCACCAATTTACAGGTGCTGTTCGATCTACTGAGTGAGCATGGTTATCGAGTCGCGATCGCCAAAAATGGCGAAACTGCTCTACAACGCTTGCAAACTTCCCAACCCAGCCTGATCTTGTTGGATGTAATGATGCCGGGAATTGATGGCTTTGAAACCTGTCAGCGTATCAAAGCTAATTCAACCACTTGTGATATTCCAGTATTTTTTATGACTGCCCTCTCTGACTCGGTAGATAAAGTTAAAGGATTGAGTCTGGGGGCTGTGGATTATATTACCAAACCGATTCAGCACGAGGAAGTACTGGCACGTATCCGGGTACATCTAGAACTGCAAAATGCCAAGGGTATTATGAAGCAACGCACGCAAGAACTCAAGCAAGCATTAGAAAATCTGCAACAAGCCCAGTTACATTTAATACAGGGTGAAAAAATGTCTGCTCTGGGTCAATTGGTGGCGGGAATTGCTCACGAAATTAATAATCCCGTCAATTTCATTCACGGCAACCTTACCTATGTCAGGGAATACCTCCAGGATTTACTGGAGTTTGTCAGTCTCTATCAATACCACTATCCCCATCCTGTTGCAGAAATCCAGCAACGAGCCAAGGAATTGGATTTAGAGTTTTTGCAGCAAGACTTGAGAAAGATGCTAAATTCGATGGAAATGGGAAGCGATCGCATTCGTGATTTGGTGCTTTCTCTGCGTAATTTCTCCCGTCTTGATGAAGCTGAATGCAAAGCAGTTAATATTCATGAGGGTATGGAGAACACATTGCTAATTTTACAACATCGGCTGAAGGCAAAATCTAACTTCCCGGTTATTCAAATAACCAGAGATTATGCTCAACTACCTGAAATTGAATGCTATCCCAGCCAACTTAATCAAGTATTCATGAATCTGTTGACCAATGCAATTGACGCTTTAGAAGAATCAGGGATTAATTCCCCCTGCATTACTATCCGTACCTCTATCGCTGATGATTGGATTACAGTTGCGATCGCTGATAATGGAGTTGGTATTTCTGAAGAAATTCGCCACAAACTTTTCAATCCCTTTTTTACCACCAAAGCCATTGGCAAGGGAACTGGTTTGGGATTGTCTATTAGTTACCAAATCATCGAAAAACATGGTGGTAAGATTGATTGTCGTTCAAACCTGGGACAGGGAACCGAGTTTATCGTGCAAATCCCTGTCCGATCGGGAACTTCTTAACCTGATGAAATCGCTAAACATGTTCAAACTTTATACTGCAATCAAGTCAGTATGGTTCGGCTAGGGATTATTCGTTATTGCTGTTCAAGCTAAATCAACAACAGACTCAGGAAATTGCCGCTTCAACGCAGGAAACACCGGGCAGGGATTTTGTTCTTGCAAATTATCAGGTTTACTCCAAGTAAAAGGGGCTTTTCTCGCGGCAGACATCCACAACATCCGTTTTGCCCTCGTCATTGCCACATACAGCAACCTATACTCTTCAGCTATTTTTAAATATTTTGCCTGTTCCCAAGCTTCGCTAATAGTCGGAATATTTTCTTTGCCGTGGTGGAGAGCAACGCGAATTTGAGCGCGAGCAACTTCTGATAAAGTAAAACTACCCAAAAATTGACTTTGTGGTGGCACCCAAAATTTTCCAGGGATTAAATTCTCATGTAAAAACGGGATAAATACGTAATCCCAATCTAATCCCTTTGCCTTGTGCATGGTAATAATCGTCAACTGTCCACCACGGGTATAACGAGCTTCCACATCTTCCGTTTCCACCGCTTCAAACCGTTCTGAACCAACAACTTCGCTGAGTACACCCAGCATTGAACCCATCGAACTACTACCTGCAATTTGTAAATTGACGCGATCGCTCAATTTATCGGCTGTTGCTAGTTCGGCTTGGTCGTAATTTAATGCCAGGGCAATAAATGAAATTAATTGATACAACGGTAATTCTAACTTTGCTTTAAGTAAACTCCGACATAAGCGTGCAGCACGTTGTACGGCTTCGGGTTGGGGTGCTGCTAAAGCTGTAGGATAAAGAAAATCTTCAGGTTGGGCAGCAAGAGCGTTCAAATCTTGAGTTGGGATTAATTGACGCTTGACCATCACTTCCAAACTTGCTTTGAGATAGTCGGGGGAATGGGGGCGATCGCAAAATTGTAGCAATGATAAAATTTCCGCAGGTACATGGGAATGGCGATCGCGTTCTCCTGCGTCGTACAAAGTGATTTGGTGTTGTTTACAAATAGGTGTGAGTGCTTCTGCTAACCATCTTCCCTGACGATTTTCACGTACTAGTACTGCAGCACTGGTATTGCTGGGGTCATCTGCAAACAGTTCGAGAATACGCTGTTGCATCAACTCAACGCTATGGTGAATATCGCGAGGTGTATACAATTCCAATCCCCGTCCAATATGGGGAGGATTGGCATTGGGTTGGGGGTCATTTGGTTCGACGGTGCAAATCATTTGCTGACGGAAGGGTACGGGAAATTGGGGGGTGATTTCCGCTTTTCCTTTTCCCCTCACATACAGACTATTTACCCAATTTAACATAAAATTCGCTGCTTGAATCACAATCGGAGTACTACGTCCAGCCCGATTCATTGTTGCTAGTCGCTCAATCCCGTCGCATTCTTCACAAAATTCTCGGAAGTAGATTGGATCGGCAGGGGTAAATGTGGAATTTATCGCTTGGTTTGGGTCGCCAACACGAATAAGATTTATTTGGTCAGGCTTAGTGTTGTTGTTTTCTTTACCCGAATCCGTTGCCAGAATTTCTAAAAGCTTTGTTTGTAAAGGGCTTGAATCTTGTGCTTCGTCTTCAAAAACAGCAAAAACTTGATTTTGTTCGATCCGTCGAGCATAAGGGTCATTCAATACCCGTAATGCAGCTAAGATCATATCGTCGTAGTCGATAAAGTCACGCGATCGCATCAATTCCTGATACTGTTCGTATAACCCGGCGGCGACATTGAGGATTTTGTATTCGTCGTTGGTATATTTGCTATATTCCCGTAAATCTTCCGGTGACAAACCCGAACTTTTCGCTTCATGAATTACCGTTGTTGCTAAATCGGGTAAAACTTCTGTTCTTAATACCGATTGCCTCCGTAATTTTTCGGTTTCTTCTCCATCAAAATTTAGACCTTCCAGCAAGCGAATATATTGCCCAGGATGGTATGCAATCCACTTTTCCACAGCATTCCGTAAAAGACGATGGCTTTGGTTTGCCGTGACTAAAGTTACTTCATCTAATTGCAACCCAGACAAATCGGGGTGACGACTGGCTATATTTAAAGCTAAACCGTGGAGTGTTTGGACAACAAAGCCAGTTTGGGGTAGGGATAATTTATCGCGTAAATATTCGCGGATTTTGACTTTAATATTTGCCGCAGCAGAGCGGGTAAAGGTGACAACGACTAATTGACGACGGGTATTACGGAGGGAATTGGCATTGAGTTCGTATTGACGTGCGATCGCGATGGCTGCTGCTGCTGCCATTCCTGTAGATTTACCCGCACCTGGAACCGCAGAAACCGCTAATTTTCCACTTTTCCAGTCTGCCATTTGTTGCTGTCCCAGTCGCAAGCTATTACGAATATTTACAATTGCTTGACTTCTGAGGGATGATACTAATTTTTGCTCACTTTCTACTGTTTGGAGGTTATTTTGTGGCACTGTATCGGTAAAATTAGCGTCGGACATAAAAAAGTTAGGAGTTTTGAGTTTTGAGTTAGGAGTTTTGAATTAAAAGTTAGGAGTTTTGAGTTAAAAATAAGGAGTTTTGAATTAAAAGTTAAGAATTCGGAATCAGGAATCAGGAGTTGAATAAAAATACTGCCCAATCCCCAATTCCCAATGCCCAATTCCCAATCCCCAATCCCCAATGCCCAATCCCCAATGCCCAATGCCCAATCCCCATTGCCCAATAAAAATTTGCATTATCTAATTTTAATTATAGTAATTATACTTGGTTCGATTCTCAGGTTTGGAAATTTAGATTTTAAACCATTGTGGATGGATGAGGTAATTACGACTATTTTTAGTTTAGGTAAAAATTATCAAGATTTACCGCTTGATACAATATTTCCCTTAACTAAAATAATAGATATTTTCACCTATCAACCAGGAATTAGTTGCAGTCAAATTGCCGAAAATATTGCGTCTCAGTCTACCCATCCCCCACTATTTTTTTGTGCGATGTATGTTTGGTTGGGTTGGTTGCAATCTGTGGATGTAGATTGGATTTGGAAAGTGCGATCGCTTCCTGCATTATTTGGTGTAGCAGGGATTTTCGTTATTTACTGGTTAAACCGGATTGCTTTCTCTCCTCAAGCTGGACTTGCTGCTGCTGCATGTATGGCTGTTTCACCTTTTGCAGTGTATCTTTCGCAAGAAGCGCGTCATTACACTTTGCCGATGCTTCTGGTGAGTTTGGCTTTACTAGGGTTAATCCAAATACAAAAAGATATTTTTCAATCTCGTAAAATTCAAATGTGGGTATGGTTTTTCTGGACAATTATCAACAGCTTTTCCCTATATGTTCATTATTTTGCATTCTTGCTGTGATTGCCCAAATTGCTACAATAGTTTTACTTTTATTTGGACAAAGACGAAAAATTAAGCTTTTTAAAAAGGCTTGTTTTGCATTAGCTTTATCAACTAGTGCAATTGTAATTAGTTATCTTCCTTGGTTAAGGATAATACTAAGTCACTTGAATCGTTCTGAAACTGATTGGTTAAATCCTCCTAAACATATCGCGCCAATTTACCAAACATTAATAAATTGGGTGCTGATGGTAATTACATTTCCGGTAGAAAAGCAACCAATAATTAATGTTATAATTTCTAGTGCTTTGATGATTTTATGTGGAGTTTGGATTGGCAAGCTATTTTTTCAAGGACTGAAAAAGCTTTTAATTCAAAAAGAAACTAAATTTTCTACTTTCACTTTATTAAGTTTTACTATTTGGATAATTATTGAGTTTTTCGCTATTATTTATTTTCTCAAAAAAGATATTACAGTTGTTCCCCGTTATAACTTTATTTACTATCCTAGTTTTTGTGCATTACTAGCTGCGAGTATTTTATCTATCAAAAATGGAATCAGAGTTAATAGAGTTAATAAAAAGAACTATTTTTCCCAACGAAACTCAATTTTTATTTTTAAAATCACCTTTACC
>JAAUPE010000264.1 GCA_012034595.1 Calothrix sp. CSU_2_0
TCGAACATGAAGATTCATCTGTACGTAGGGAAGCCATAAATGCCCTGGGAGAAATCAAATCTGAGGCGGCAATACCCGGTTTAATTAAACTTCTCGAACATAAAAATTTAGATGTACGCAAAAGTACCGCAGATAAAATAGTACAAATCAATTCTGATGCAGCAATACCTGGATTAATTAAACTTCTTAAACATCAAGATTCTTTTGTACGTTATCGTGCCGCATCTACAGTTGCGAAAATTAGATGTAACGCGATAATACCCGAATTAATTAAACTTCTCGAACATCAAGATCCATTTATACGTTATTGTGCTGCATTTGGTCTGGGAGAACTTAAATGTTATGCGGCAATACCTCGATTAATCAAACTTCTCGAAGATAAAGACTCATATGTACGTGATTGTGCCTTACATGCTCTGAAAAATATCGATTTAGATGCTTCATTCCAAGATAAGAATGTGCATAAAAGTGCTGAATTTGATCGAAAAAAAATTAAAGATGACGAAGAAATCCCCAGATTAATTGATGAAGATGTATCTAAAGGTGCTGATGAAGTTCTGAGTAAAATAAAATCTGACGTAGCAATACCCGAATTAATTAAACTTCTCGAACATCAAGATTCATATGTACGTTATCATGCCGCAGATGCTTTGGGCAAAATTAAACCTAACCTAGCAATTCCTGTATTAATTAAACTTCTTGAAGATGAAACATACAGTGTATGTATTAAATCTGCTAAAGCTCTGGGAGAAGCTAAATCTGACTTAGCAGTTCCTGGATTAATTAAACTTCTTGAACATAAAAATTTAGATGTACGTAAAAGTGCCGCAGATGCTCTGGGTAAAATAAAATCTGACGTGGCAATACTCGAATTAATTAAGCTGATTGAGCATAAATATTTATCTGTACGTTCTCGTGCTGCATCTGCCCTGGGGGGAATTAAAGCTGACGTGGCAATACCCAAATTAATTAAACTACTCGAACATAAAGATTCATCTGTACGTTATCATGCAGCAGATGCTTTGGGAAAAATTAAACCTGACTTAGCAATTTCTGGATTAATTAAACTTCTTGAAGATAAAACATATAGTGTATGTATTAAATCCGCCGAAGCTCTGGGAGAAGCTAAATCAGATTTAGCAATTCCTGGATTAATTAAACTTCTTGAACATAAAAATTTAGATGTACGTAAAAATGCCGCAGATGCTCTGGGTAAAATAAAATCTGACTTAGCAATTCCTAGATTAATTCAACTTCTCGAAGATGAAGATTCAGATGTACGTAGGAGTGCCGCATCTGCCCTGGGAGAAATCAAATCAGAAGTGGTGATGATTCATTTAGTTAATACTTTAAATAATCAAAATTTCCTACAACAAAATAATGGCGAAAATGCAGTAAATACTCTAAATGCACTCGAAAAAACCCAACAACACCTCAAATACTACAAACCCAAACCCGATCGCACTATGTCCAATATCCTCTCCCATAACTATGCCCTACTCATCGGTGTCGGAGAATGCGAAGAACCTAAATTATCCCTACCCGTCACAGTCAAAGACATAGAAGCAGTAAAAACTCTCCTCTGCGATCGCAATTTATGCGGCTATATTGACAATGACCAACACCTACGCTTACTCTCCAACACAACGGCAACCAGCGCAAATATCTTAGACGGTTTAAACTGGCTCAAACAACAAGCCGAAAATGACCCCAAAGCGACTATATTTATCTATTATTCTGGTCATGGTTGCTTGGACACATCGGGAGATTATTATTTAATACCCCACGAAACAGATAGAACTGAGATTGCCGATACAGCGTTACCTGCAACCAAATTCAACGCAGCATTACAACAAATCCCCGCAAAACAATTATTAGTAATTATCGATAGCTGTCACGCCCAAGGAATGGCATCATCAAAGGAAGGGGCGAACAACCGTTCGCCCTTACCAAAGCGTTTTACCCAGACTGCTTTACCCAAAAATATTATTCAACAAGGTGCGGGAAAAGTCGTTTTCACCTCCTCCACGGGAAACCAATCATCCTGGATACGTCCAGATGGGAAAATGAGCGTCTTTACCTACCATCTCCTTGAAGCATTGCAAGGAGCAGCAAACCAACCAGGGGATAAAGTTGTGCGGGTTTCCCATTTAATGAACTATCTCAGCGAAACCGTACCCGCAACCGCACGAGATTTATGTAAAGCTGAACAAACCCCATTTTTCGACTTTGCTACCGAAGACTTTGCAGTTGCTTTGTTGTGTGGTGGTAAGGGATTAGCAACCGAGGGATGGGATAAACAGCAAGCAGAAGAAACGATTCGGGGAATTAGCAACCAAGTAAA
The DNA here is from genome assembly GCA_012034595.1 of Calothrix sp. CSU_2_0. Taxonomy (GTDB): domain Bacteria; phylum Cyanobacteriota; class Cyanobacteriia; order Cyanobacteriales; family Nostocaceae; genus Brunnivagina. Next base: position 2,345 of record JAAUPE010000264.1, read on the forward strand.
TAATGGTGTGGGAATTGTAGGCGATCGCAATATTGGGATTAATATCGGTACTGCGGGAAATATTACCTTTGGTGATTTATCTTCCGGTAGTTGAGCGATTATTTAGCCTTGATTTTGCGCTAACCAAGCTTCTAAATCAGCCAAACCGTTAAAATCGAGTAAAGCCTCTCCCAAGTCTTCCATCTGATTCAAAGGTAAAGATTGAATTTGCACCAGTAAAGCAGGTGGAACAGTTCCAACTTTACGACGAAGCAGTCGCATAAGTAGCGATAGTTCCCCTTCCTGCAAAATATCCTGATAAATTACAGACTCGCGCATAGCATCACTCCGCAATAACCTTTTAATCAGTTCCTTGTTTAATACTAACCCAGCCAACACTGCTGTTGACGCAGCAATATTACTTTGGATGCGAGTATCGTTTATTTCCTCAATTGCATCTGCAACCTGTTGTAATGTCCTGGCTTTATCATCAATTTGACTCAGAGTTGCAAAAGGCAACAAACCAGGAGTGCTGAAAAACACATCACTTGGCTGCTCCCAAAGCCGAATGACTCGAAATTCATGACGGGTACTTTCCAAGACAAAAGCTGTTTCGTGAACTAACTCGGATGTCGTTGGTTGCAAATAAATCACATATTGCACCATCCGTTTACGGGGAAATCGACGATATACCCTCAACCGATAATCAGTCATGCGGAAAGGAATAACAGCCTTTGGTTCGGTTTGAAATTCGATATGCAAAACCAAATCATCCGACTGCAACAAAATTAAGGCATCCGCTCGAATTGGTTCGAGGGATAATTCGGATGGGCTAAGTTCGGTAAGTACAACAGGTTCACCGATTAGCCAGGTGGCAAAATCGGCGGAAAATGATTCTGCTAAAAAGCGACAAACGTTATCAAACATAGTCTGAGATTATATCAGCCATTTTTATTGCCAGTTATGGGTTTGGTAAAAGCGCGATCGCACAAGGTACTAAAGGATTAGCGATCGCGTGGGTTGGGATTAATATTGGGACTGCGGGAAATGTCAACTTTGGCGATTTATCTTCCGGTCGTTGAGTATAAATTGTGTTATGACAAAAGGCTAATATAAAAATATTCACAAAAAAATTAACTAAAAATAGAAATTAATTTAATACCTGGAACCCTAAACATAGGTTTAGTTGGTTTCTCCGTGGTGATAAATTCCTCTGCACTAATTGACAAAGCAGCCGCGATATGTAGAGAATCCATAGCCGCTAAACCATACTGACAACCGATGTCATAGGCATTTTGTATTAATTTTTCTAGGTCGTTAGCCCAGTAAGTAACAGCACTAAAGAATAATTCATAAAATTCAGATTCTGCCGTTTTTCCATTGTAAATTGCTTTAGGTATTACCTCCATTTTGACAAAATCACTCGAAGCAAATTCACGGCTTGAATCTGCTAAAATATCCAAAGCTTTTTCTGAATCTTCTCCCACACCACGTGCCGCAGTTACCAGCACTCCAGAATCAATAAAAGTTATCTTCATGCGTCTGTTTCTCGTAATCCCCCACGACGACTAGCAATTTCTTTTTCAATCTCGTTTTGAGTTAATAAAGATTCGCCAGAAGCAACTATTTTGGCACGAATTTGTCGCAAATTTTCTCCTAAAGAGGCTTTATTAACAGAGTTTTTTACGTGAAGAAATTCAACAAAATCTAAAACTTCCTCCTGTTTTTCTTTGGGTAAAGAACGCCACTTTGCTAATAATTCTTGCTCTGGACTCATAATTACACCGTTTTGATGTTAATCAACGACTTGCTATCATTTTAGCACTCAATTTAATGCTAGCAAATTTATTGCTTTTCAGTCAGCTATTTCTGGCAACAAGCCTTATGTCTACAAGCAGAAGAAAAGATTTGTGGGATTACCAACCAAGTTGATAACGGTGTGGAAAATGTGAGAGATCGCATGGGTTGGGATTAATATCGACACTGGGAAAGATATCAAGTTGGGTAATTTGTCTTCTGGTAGTTAATCTTGGGTATTTTCTCAAATTCTTCCTTTAATTGCAGTAATTTTCCTTTACTCTCCGTATCTAATAAATTCCAAGATTCAATCTTTACTTGCTGCGAATAAGTTTCTGTAAAATCAATAATTTCTGACCAAGTTTTTCCAGTTTTTAATGCTGATAATAATTGCTCTTGCAGCGAAATTTCACTTTCTAAAACATCATCTTGTGGTATATCTATTGCGTTTACTTCTACCATCTCAAAATCGCTAATATTATCGACCTGGTGTGATACCAATTTTTCAGATTCTGGTTGATAATTATCGACATTATTGAAATCCGAATGCACTGTAATGTCTGTAGAATATTGTTCCTCAACCCCAACTTCTTCTGAGACTTCCGACTCATTTATATCCAAATTATCCACAATTGGATTTTCGACTTCTTCCCCAACATCAACACTATCTTCCACAAAAGCCAACTTCCCATCGCGAAAAGCTTGCCACAATTCCACTGCTTCCCGAATTATGGTTTGGGGAATGGTTCCATTCTCATCCATTTCTTGTTGAATGATTTTACCCGTTTGCCTGTCTTCTTCCATGATGTCGGGAATGCGACACACGGGTTTCCCATCTCTCGCTGTTTTCCAAATACTGGGTTGATCCGACTTTGGTATTTGGGGTTTACAGACGGAGGCAATTAAATCACGGACTAATTCTTGAGTAATTCTACCGCAATCAAGCAACTTCTCAATTACCTGGCGATATTTATTTTGATGCTTTGCCAGTACGAAAATGGTATTTGGTTCCACATCCTTGAGTTCGTCGGGAGAAAATCGCTCGAATGCATCCGCAACCTTCAGATAAATTCGGCTTTCCCCATAACTCCAACCAATAGCACCAAGCATTTCCCTAAAACCCTTTTTAGGAAGAATCTGTTTTTGCGATCGCAACCAAAAAGCGTGCTGAAGGATGGAAACAGTTGCATCAGCAAGATTTATCGTGAGCGATGGGATTTGGTGTAAGATTGTTGCAGTAATCATAAAAGTAGCGACCCGTATAATTCTTTTTTCAGAGAAAAATCAATACGTCTAGCAATAAAAACTCTTGTTTCCTCTATAGGGCAAGGTTTTTCGCTATTTGAACTGTACATAAAGCGGACGTACAATCTTGGCGGAGAGGCGTTCGCTTTTAGTATTATATCCCAAAAACACAGATACCTCGCTATTTTTGAAGTTTATATACATTATTTATTAGTGTCTTGCTATGAAAGGTAGGTTGGATCGAAGTTTGAAGTCAGCTAGCAGGTAATAAATGGCTTTTTTGAGGGCACAATGTAAAGTAGGGAGAAAATAAGAGGCTTTTACCCATGATTCGCTGGCGACTGAGAATGCTGATGGCAGAAAAAAAAATTAGTAATAAAGAACTAGCAGAACTGGCAGAACTTCATCCAACTTCCATTTCCAAGCTCAAAAAATGTTGATGAAATCGAACAAATAAGTGGTCGGGTAATTAACTCTCTGTGTAACGGGTTGACGAAAGCTTACAACAGTAGAGGA